>JBMYYH010000026.1:0-32739 GCA_049609225.1 Planctomycetota bacterium
CGCGACGTGTGGTTGTGCGGATGAGTGGGCTAGGCCTACTGCAGGAACGCGCGCGCTTCATAGCTGGCGCCGCAAACACTCCGGCAGCGGAGCGAGGTGCCTTTGCCCTCGATTGGGAATGCCTTCCAGGCAGCAAAGTGGGGGTGCAGATGCTCCAGTTCCCTGGCCCCGCATCAGCCACGGGGGAAGATGTCTTGGAGTTCCACCTGCCCGGTTCGCAACCTCTGGTGGATGCCTTCGTGGCGCAGATGATCGAACGCGGTGCCCGTCTGGCGGAACCGGGGGAGTTCACCCGTCGCGCCTTCTTGCGTGGACAGTTGGACCTGACCCAAGCCGAAGCTGTCTTGGATTTGGTTTCTTCCCGTTCCAGCCAAGCCGCACGTGCCGCCGCCACCTTACTCCACGGTGCTCTTGGCCAATCCCTCACCCACACCCGCGATGTCCTCCTACGCGCCTTGGTCGAAATGGAGGCCGGTTTGGATTTCGAGGAAGGGGATAGTCAGGACCTGCAACCTGGCGAAGTGGGGCATCTCCTTGCCGAAGCGGAAGCAGCCTTGCGCGATGGTTTGGCTTCCGAAGAGGCGCGCCAGTTACGCCAAGAAGGATCCTTCCGCATTGGCTTGATCGGTCCGCCCAACGCCGGCAAGACTTCCCTGTTCGCCTTCCTGACCCAAACACCGGCCCTCGTGTCGGACCAAGCCGGCACCACCCGCGACCGACGCGAAGCCATCTGGGAAACGGGCACCAGCGGTCTGCCCCTGACCCTAGTGGACTTCCCCGGTCTCGGTGGGGATGCCGTCGACCTGCACGATGATGCCGCGCGCACCCTCGCAGCATCGGAAGACGCCCGCCTCGATCTGGTGTGGCTTTGCCTCGCGCCCAATCAGCCGCCCGACGCCCTGCCCGACCGTCTTCCGGAGGTTCCCTTCCTCATCGTCTGGACCCAAGCCGACCGCCTGCCTGGCGCCGCCGCTCCAGACCTCCGCCTGGCCCTGCGCAGCTTTGGCACGCCGCTGCAGGAGGTCCAAATCGGGCAACAAGGCGCCATGGGCCAGTCCCAGCTCCGAAACGCCACCGCCGACGCCCTGCAGCAAGCGGAGGAAGCCCAATCCCAATCCCGCCAGCACTCCCGACGTCATCAGGAGGCCCTTCAGGGGGCTCTCACGTGCCTGCAACGCGGGCAACAATGGGATGCTCAGGGCGGTCATCAGGACCTGGTGGCGGAGGATATTCGGGCGGCTTTGGCGGTGTTGTCGGAGTTGGTTGGGGAAGCCACACCGGAGGAGGTGCTCGACTGCCTCTTCGCCTCATTCTGCGTGGGCAAATAGGATTTCGTATTATGGGGCCAGGAAGCCCCACCTTGGTCCTGGATTGCCACAAAGTGTTGTGGTAAAAAGGTCTGAGCCACCCGTGCTCCACTACGGGTTGTTGTCATGCGTTGCCCCTATTGCCAGGCCGACCACGATCGCGTCATCGATTCGCGATCTGCCGCTGATGGTTTTTCCATCCGCCGGCGCCGTGAATGCATGGAATGCAGTCGGCGCTTCACCACCTATGAGCGCATGGAGGAAACCCCTCTGCGTGTGGTCAAGAAGGATGGCTCGCGTGTGCCTTTTGATCGTGGACAGATCCTTAAGGGCATCTTGAAGGCGTGCGAGAAACGCCCGGTGTCGATGGAGGATCTCGAGAAGATCACCGCTGCGATTGAACGCAAGCTCACCGAGATGTTCGACCGTGAAGTCGGTTCGAAGTACATCGGCCAGTTGGTGATGGAAGAACTCAAGAAGCTGGATCAAGTCGCCTATGTGCGTTTCGCTTCGGTCTATCGCGAGTTCAAGGATGTCGAACAGTTCGTGACTGAACTCCGCCCTTTCCTCGAGAACAACGGTGGCCGGCGGAGCTGATCTACGCCGTGTCCTGAAACGCGACGGTTCGGAGCAGAGCTTCGACCGTCTGCGTCTGACCGAATCCATCGCCGCAGCGCTGACTGCCGGCGGTGACAATGCGATGTTGGCGCAGCAGTTCACCGAAACGGTGTGGGTGCGTGCTGCCAATCTGCATGGACGCATTGAGACCGCTCGCCTTGCCGAAGAGGTGGTGGAGGTCCTGCGCATCTATCAATGCAAAGCGGCAGCCGAAGCCTATGCCTGGTATCGCATGGAAGAATGCGAAACGGTCGCTGGGCTACGCGTGTTCACGCCTTCGGGCAAGGAAGCCGTTTCCGATAGTTGGGATCGTGCGCGTTTGGCATTGAGCCTGATGCGCGATCTTTATCTGGAACGTCAAGTCGCCCGCGATGTCGCGCGCCGGGTCGAACGTCGTTTGTTGGCGATTGGCTCCAAACACCTCACAGGGCGTCTTGTAAGCGCTTTAGCGGAAAACGAATGTCGCACGATGGGGCTTGGCGGCGGACCGATGCATGGGGAAAACCTTGGCATCGAACGACGTCAACTGCGCGCTTGGTTGGGTGGTGAATGTCTGCCATCTGGATTGGGCGCACCGGGATTACCCACCCTCGGTCCGAAAGATCAGGATGCGCGTCCCTTGCTTGGCAGTGAACTGCTTGCGCGTTTCGTGTTGGAGGAAGTGCTGCGTGCACCCGAACGCGAAGCTTGGCGTGCCGGCGCTTTTGACTTGCTGGCCTTGGGTGATTGGATGCGCCCTTTGCGTTTGTGGTTACACCCCAACGCAGAAGAGTCGGAACACGACTTCTGGAAACGCGTTGCCGCTGCCCGCATGCAGGCGCATGAAGTGCAGGTGTTCTGGCCGGCCTCCCGTCCGTTCTCGAATCTTTCGCAGATGGCACCGCAGTGGCTGAATGGCCCAGGCATGCATCTGCGTTATGCCACCTCGAGTTTGGAGCTTGCAGAAGCTTGGGCGCAGGAAGATGTGTGGCATCGCATGCCGGCTTCGGCATTGCTCAGTGCGCATGACCAAGATGCACGCCGCCTCATCGCCAGGGGCAATACTTCCTTGCAGTGGCAGCCACCCGCGCGTCTGCCGGCCGAAACCGATCGCCAAGAACGGCGTTTGGATCAAGCTGCGGCCATCAACCTGATTCCCGCCGCCGTCAGCGCCGGCGCCTTGCAGGTCGATGAGTTCCTGCAACTCGTGCAGGAGAACCTGGACCACGCCTGTGCTGCTTTGAAGGCGGTCTGTGAGCGGGCGAAGACGCGTTCGCGCCCACGCATCCATCTCACGCCTTGTGGACTCCCCAAGGCACTCGATCTGCTGTTCCCCGATGCTGCTCTGCGCAGCGTCCGCACCCGACGCCTTCTCCTGGCCCTGCGCGACCGTTTCGAACGTGCCGCCCGCCATGCGGATTTGCGTCTGGAGTTCCATTTTCCGCCTCACAGCTACGCCGCCGGATCTCGACTGGCGGAGCGCTGTGGCCTTTTCAGCGCCAAAGACTTCGGCTGTGGCTGGCTGCCTGGACCTCCTTCTGAAACAATCGTATCCATGGCTTTGGATACGGCCCCCTGGCTGGAACTCCCGGCCGACGCCCTGCTCGACAGCCCCCTCGCCGCGCGCCTGTCGAAGACCCCCGAGCCTCGCTCGTCCGCCGCGCGCGATTCCTGAACTGCATGTACCTGAAACGCATCGAACTTGAGGGCTTCAAGTCCTTCGCCGACCGCACCGTCATTCCTGTCGAGCGCGGCCTGACCGGCATTGTCGGTCCCAATGGTTGTGGCAAGTCCAACGTCGTCGACGCCCTGTTGTGGGTGATGGGCGAACGCTCCGCCAAGGCTCTGCGCGCCGATGCGATGGATGATGTCATCTTCAAAGGTGCGGAAGGCCGTTCGTCGGCACCGTACGCGATGGTCGAAGTCATCCTCGGCGACCCCGATGGCAAGATCGTGGAACCGGGTGGAGAACTTGCGGTGGGGCGCCGCCTGTTCGCAACGGGTGAAGCGGAGTATCTACTGCACGGACGCAAAGTGCGTCGCAAGGATGTGCGGGAAGTCCTGCTCGACACCGGTTTGGGTGTGCAGGGCTACATGGTGTTGGCGCAGGGCAAGATCGATGCCGTGCTGGCAGCCAACCCGGATGAACGTCGCAGTGTGTTTGAGGAAGCTGCGGGCATCTCGCGTTATAAGGCGCGGAAGCATGAGACCAAGCTGAAGCTGAAGCGCGTCGATCAAGATCTCGCGCGGGTCGAAGACGTGCTGGAAGAAGTGTCGCGTTCGGTGCGTTCCTTGCGCCTGCAGGCAGGCAAGGCCAAGCGCTTTGTCGAGATGCGCGATCGTCATCGGGAACTGCGCGTGCGATTCGCCTTGAGTGACAGCCGCACCTGGTCGCGTCAGGATCAGGAACTGCGCGCCGCGGAGGCCGATCTGGAAGCCCAAGTCGAAGCCCTACGCACGGAACGTGATGCGGCGAAGACCAAGTTGGCGGAGCTCGAGGCTGAGGAAGCGACCTTGCGGGGTCGTCATGATGGTCTGCGTGCGGAAGCAGGCGAGATCAAGGAGAAGGCGGCAGGTCTGGAAGAGCGCGTGCATGGTTTGGAAACCCGCGCGAGTGAAGGCGAGACGCGCATCGAACGCGATCGTCAACGCTTGACTTCTCTTGCTGGCGAGAAGGAGCAGGATGTCGAAGCTGCGGCTGGATTGACGGCCGAACAAGCGCGTTTGGAAGCCGGATTGGAACAAACCAAGTCGGTGTTGGAAGAAGCGCAGCAAGCCTTTGAATTGGCAAAGGAAGCGCGTCGCTTGCAGCGCGAACGGATCGAGGAGTTGCGTCGCAAGGTCTTGGAGGCCCTGCAGGAACGCACGCGTTGGAATAACCAGGTTGCGCATGCGGCCAAGCGTCGGTCGGAAGCGGAAGGTGGTTTGGCTGCCTTGACTCGCCGTCGGGGTGAGATCACCACCGAGGTTGAGGGCTCGCAGAAGGAGTTCGAGGAACTGCAGGCAAGCTTGCGGATTCTGGAAGCCACTGCGGAGGAATGCACCGACAAGGCCAAGGTCGATCTGGAGGATGTGGAACGCCTACGCGATGAGCGTAAGGGATTCTCGGCGACGGCGCATGAAGCGCGTCAACGGCGGGCCAAGGCGCAAGCGCGTTTGGAGGCCTTCCAGGTGATCGATGAAGAGATGCCGGGTGTGCCCGAGCATCTGCGTAAGTTCCTCGAGGCGGGGCACCAGGGTGTGGGTGGTTGGATGTTGGAGAATGTCCACATCGCGGCACCATGGGATCGTCTGCTCGAGAACTTATTAGGACGCCTGCAGCATGCCCTATGGCTGGAAGATCGCGGTGCCATCACGGATCTACCGGAAGGCATGTTCGACTTCTTCTTCCCGGTAGATGCAGAGCAGGATTCCCTGCAGACCTTGGAAGGGGCGCGTCCATTGCGCAGCCTGCTGCAAGGCAATGAGGGTGCCTGCGATGCACTTTGTGCACGCCTGGGCCCGGTGTACTGTTTGGAAGAGGGCCTGGATCCCGTCGCGATGGCCGCGGCACATCCACAGGCCTTATTCCTGACCGCGGATGGTGGCATTCACGGGCGCGGTTATCTGCGCTGTGGAGTGCTCGCCGATGATTCCGCCGGACGCCTCGCGCGTCGCAATGAACGCGATGCGGCGGCGACCACTTTGGAGCAGGCCGAGATCGAGTTCGATAAGGCGCATGCGCTAGAAGAACAAGCTAGTCAGCAACTGGTCACTGCCGAAGCGCAGGCGCAGGAATCGGAGAAGGCGCGTCGGGATGCCGTCGCAGCACGGGAGGAATCGCGTGCTCGCTTTGAAGGCGTCGAACGTCGGGCCAAGCGTCTGCAGGAAGAACTGCAGGCGATGGAGCAAGAGGCGGAGCAGTTGGCGGGGGTCGTCGAGACCACCAAGGCTGCGGAAGCGGATGCGGCCAAGCGTCGTGATGCGGTGGAAGAGCAGCGTCTGCACGACAACGCCGAGCTGGAGCAGTTGCAGAAGGAAGCCGAGGATAAGGACAAGACCTTCGATGCGGCTTCCCATGCCCAGCAGGAGGCACGCGTCGCGCATAACGGGCTGGAGCAGGAGTTCAAGCACTGGCGTCAGCGTCACGCCGAACTGTTGGCGCGCAGCGAAAAGCAGCAACGCGAGCATGGCAGTCTGGAGACCGAGATCGGTGATCTCGAGAAGCGCTGTGTGGAGTTGCGCACGGAAGCGGATAAGGCGCGCGTCGAGCGTAGCGGTCTGCTGGAACGTCGCGCCGAACTGAGCGAGCGTGTGGATGAGGCTTGGACCCAGCTGCAGCGTTCGAGTGAGGCTCTGCATGGAGCCCGTGCACGCAACTCGGAAGAGGGCGGGCAGATGGAGCGGCTGTTGGAGAAGCGTCAGGCAATCGCCTTGGATGTGCAGAAGGTGCAGATGCAGCTCGATGAGCTGATCCGCGGCATGGTCGAGGAGTTCGGCCAGCCACTGGAGGAACTCGCGCGCTCTTTGGATATCGATCTGGATCAGCCGCTGGCCGAAGATGCCGACGAGAACCAGCTGCGCGAGGAACTCGGGCAGATCAAGAAGCGCATCGAGAGCATCGGTTCGGTCAACTTGGATGCGGTGCAGGAGTTGGAGGAGCGTCAAGAGCGCGAGACCTTCCTCATCCGCGAGCGTGATGACCTCACCGACGCCAAGAACAACCTCGAAGCCACTTTGGAGGAACTCGACATCAAGTGCCGCGAGCGCTTCGTCGAGACCTTCGAAATGGTGCAGGGGCAGTTCGAGCACATCTTCCGGCGTCTCTTCCGTGGCGGTAAGGCTTCGATCCAACTTGAGGATGGAGCCGATCCCTTGGATGCAGGTATCGAAATCACGGTGCGTCCTCCTGGAAAGGAGCTGCGTTCGATCAACCTACTCTCGGGTGGTGAACGTACGCTCACGGCATTGGCATTGCTCCTGGCGGTGTTCCAGTCGCGTCCTTCGCCCTTCTGTCTGTTGGACGAGGTCGACGCCGCACTGGATGATTCCAACGTCGAACGCTTCGTTGATGTCATCAACGACTTCACCGGTACCACTCAGTTCTTGGTGGTCACGCACAACCGCATCACCATGTCGCGTTGTGAACGTCTGTTTGGCGTGACGATGCGTAAGCGCGGTGTTTCCATGGTCGTCAGCGTGGAACTAGATCAGGTCGCAGGCGAAGGCGAGATGGACTTGTCGCAGTCCGAAGCCGTCGACCCCGCACGCGCACGGATGGCCCAAGGTGCCAGCGCCGATCGCGAAGTCGCGGTGGTGCAACCGGAGCCTGAAAAGGAGATGGAAGCCGGTTAAGTCCGACTTCAGGTGCATGGTATGAAGCGCTGCCTCCTGGCACTCCCGCTTCTGGCTGCTTGCGGTTCTGGCGAACCAACCGCAAGCATCCCGCACCTCCATCAATCTTCGCCGATGTCCCTGCCTGCAGCCTTGCAGCGGGGCAGCGTGGTCAATCAGGCATGGCTGGATATGGATGCCTTTCTTAAGGCCCTTCCGGAAGAGGCTGCGCAGGCTCGTTTCTCCTTCACGCCGGAACTCCGCGTGGTGGAGTTGAGCGACATCCTGCATCCCTATTGGGAGACCGGGAGAGAGCTAGCGCAGATCGGGGTGCCCGATGCGCAAGGCGATACCCATTGGTTCACTTTGCATGCACCCTTTCATGGAGAGGCGCGGCCCATCCTCGAAGTTTCCTTTGGCGAGGGATTTGGCGGCACGGATGTCGTCCGCTCCGAGATGGACCGGCAACCTTATTACAGGGGAGAGGCCTGGGTAGAGCCGATTCCGCCCATGAACCAGGGCAAGGTATGGGCCGTCGTCCGGGAAAAACCGGAAGGGGATCCCGTCGGCCTGATGGTGGAGTGTTCGATACCGATGGAGCGCCTGGTGGAAGTCATGAGCCTGCTCGAGGCCATGAAAGCCGAGAGCTTCACCCTCGACTTCATTTGACGGGATCTAGATCCTGTGGACGACGAAGGCTAGTCGAAGGCGGTGAACTCGCCGTTGCCGGCTTCCGCGATCTTCTCGAGTTGTTCGCGATACCAACCGTTGTCGGTATAGGCGATGGTGTGCACCGTGACCTTGTGAAAACGGTTCAAGTCGATCAGGTGTTCGGTGACCCGGTTCCAATGCACATACTTGCCGGTATCCGGTTCACCTGAAGACAGCAAGTAGATGGTGTCGATCTCTGGGTCCGAAATCACCATCTCCAGCACCTGCCAGATGTCTTTGGCATTGCCGACGTTTTGCTTCTCCGTGAACTCCAGGGCCTTCTTCAAGTTCTTCTCGGTCAGTGGCACCGGTCCCTTCTTGTTGAAGACTTCCACTTCCAACTGGTAGGTGTAGACATTGAACACCACCTCTTCCGACAACTTGGCAAGGACTTCCGCCAACTGCTTGTGCGCGAACAGGTCCTTGATCGAACCGGCCGACTTCAGCTGTTGCTCCATCTCTTGCGACTTGTCGATGAGGAAAGCCACATGGTCACTGGTCACTTGGATGCCGTTGTAGACCGCAACGGTTTCATCGCCGCCCGTCGTCGGAGCTTCCAGTGCATCGCCTTCCGGGAACACGAAGGTCTCGCGGTTCTGTTGCCACCAGGATGCCCAGCCGCCGGTCTGACGGTACTTCTGGCCAGTCAGGGCTTGTAGATAGCCCACTGCACGGAGCGCCACCGTCGGACGTCCATCCCCAGTCGCGCCGATCAATCGATCCACCGCCGTCTTCGAACGCGCGACACCCAAATGATCCACCGCCTGTAGACGCACGCGCCAATCTTCATCGCCCAAAGCCAGGGCAGAAGTGCTCTCCACTTCCTCAGGTGCGATCGCCGGTAGGGCACCCAGCATGGCGCAACGGGCGCCTCCATCTTCATCCTTGGCGCGTCCTTCGATGGCACCGAGGAACTGCGGTACCCATTTCTCCGGCATCAAGGTAGCCAAGGTGATCCAAGCATTGGCGCGCTCCATCGGCGTCTTGCCATGCGACACCTTGATCAAGGCCTTCTCCGCTTTCAAGGTCGCAGGGCCCGTGGCCGAGAGATCGAGTTTGCCAAGCGCCAAGGCTGCTGCAGCACGTACTTCCGCATCCTTGTCACGCAGCGATTTGATCAACGTGGGCGCCCAATCCTGTTCGCCATAGATACCCAGTGCCTGTGCGCACCATGCGCGCACCCAAGCCCTCTTGCCTTTCTTGAGTTCCAACTCCACCCGTGCGCGCGCATAGGGATTGGTGATGTTCGGCAGTTCCTCCCACACGATGTCGCGGTAATGCGCGGACCACAGGCCTGCAGGACCGACGCCATCGGTGTTGAAGACTTCGAGCAGGACCTCGACCGCTTCCACCGTGTTCTTGCGCGAACAGATCTGCGCCGCTTCACGCGCGGTGGGTTCGCCACCACGTCGGAACAGCTGTTCGGCGTAATCGAGTTCGCGGTCACCTTTTTGAGGTGCCGGAGCGGCCGCCTGAGCCCAGGAGGCCAGAACGACGAGGAGTAGGGGAAGCAGTGTTAAGGACCGCATCAGAGGTAGGGTTCGAGGAAGGACGTCGGCCGGGGCAGGGCCGATGTTCCAACGACTATCCTAGCGCACCTTGCGTTCCTTGAATTCAGCTTCAACCGCCGGAAGTGCGGTCAAAACCAGGCGTCCGACGCGACCGAGCGACTCCGCACTGACATGTTCCATGTTGTCGTCCTTGGTGTGCCAGTAGCTGTTGCCGGGACCATAGTTGAAATCGATCAAGTTGATCGCAGGCACCTGACGCGCGCGGAAATGGATGTGATCATCCTTGATGTCGCGCGAACCGACGAACAGCTTGTAGTCCTTCAGGGCAGAAGCGGCGCGTTCCAGGATGGTCTTCAACTTCGGATGCGAAGTGGATTCACTGAGCAAACCGAGATTCGCATCGCCCACCATGTCGAGCAGGATCATGGCAGAGATCTGGTGGATGGATTCCTCTTCCTCCATGCGCTCGGCAAGATCACGGCTGCCGAAGGTGGAATTGGTGTAGTCATCCCAAATCGGAGGTGGAAAGCGTTCCTCGCCATCGAACCAGACCAGGACGATGGTTTGTCCTTCGCGTTTGCCTTCGCCTTGCAGCTGCCGCGCCAACTCCAGCAAAACCACCGTGGAACTGCCGGCATCATTCGCACCGACGAAGCCCGGGTAATCGAAAGTGTCGTAATGACTGGCGATCCAGATCTCTCCTGGTTCGGTGCCGGCACGTCGCGCCAACACATTGGCACCCTGCACCTCACCCTTCCGGCGCGCACCTTCCGGCGGAGTTGCGAGGAATGGATCCTCTTCCACCGTCCAGCCTTTCAGGTTACCGACCTTCTCCTTCAACCACGCACGGGTCTTCTCGGCACCCTTGGTTCCGATCCGACGCGGGCCGATCTCCTCGCATAGATAACGCAGATCCTCGAAAGCACGTTTCTCATCGAAGGCGGGAGGGGTGCCGTCCTCCTGCATGCCCATCTCCAGCCCGGGTTGGCTGGCTTGCGTGCCGCCGCAGGAAGGCAACATGGCAGCGAAAGCCGTAAAGACGACGCTGATAAGGAATCTGGTGGAGGAAGTCATGGTGCGGTATGCCTCAGCAAGGCCTCCATGATAGCCCTGGACCCTCTACAATCCGTAGATGCAATCCGAGGACCCAGGAATCCTTGAATCCGAACGGCCAGTCGCCGAATTCACCATCCTCGCCATCGGCCTCGGCATCCTTGTCGGTTTGGCCATGTCCCTGGCGAACGTCTACCTCGGCCTTTTCGCCGGTATGACGGTCAGTGCCTCGATCCCCGCAGCGGTGATCTCGATGGGGCTTCTGAAGGGTGTGTTGAAGCGCGGCACCATTCGCGAGAACAACATCGTACAGACGGTTGCGTCGGCGGGGGAATCTCTCGCGGCGGGCATCATCTTCACCATGCCCGCTCTGGTCATCACCGGAGTATGGACCGACTTCGACTTCTGGACCACCACTCTGGTCTCGATGACGGGCGGTATGTTGGGCGTGTTGTTCATGATCCCACTCCGACGCCCCATGATCGTCGAAGATGAGGATCTCATCTACCCGGAAGGCGTCGCTTGCGGCAAGGTCCTGAAGGCGGGTGAAGAAGGCGGCAGTGGCATGAAGATGGTCTTCGGTGCCCTTGGACTGGGTGCCGTCGTCAAGTTGCTGATGGATGGCTTGAAGCTCCTGCGCGACGACATCTCTGGCGCCTGGACTGCCGGTAGCGCCAAGGTCTTTGGCGGCTTCACACCTTCGCCAGCCTTGATCGCCGTCGGTTTCATCGTAGGTCTCAACATCTCGATGTTGGTGTTCATCGGTGGCGCGCTTTCCTGGTTCGGCGCCGCCACTTACCTGACGGCCACGCATGACTACGGCGTCAGTCTTGATGACCCGGCATTGCTCGGTCTGGTCAAGGCCGACGTCCGCTTCCTCGGTGTAGGCGCGATGATCGTCGGCGGCTTGTGGTCGATCATCCAGATTCGAAAGGGCATTGCGCAAGGCGTGCGCGAGACCTTCGGTGGATACCGCTCGGCGATGGATTCCAGTTATCCGCCGCCTCGCACCGACCAGGACATGTCGCGCAAGTGGCTCCTGTTCCTGATCGCAGCGACCTGCATGGTAGTGATGTTCCTGTACCTGCGCGTCACCGGCGGCGATGTGAAGTTGTCCTTGTTGGCCACGCCGCTGATGATAATCTGCAGCTTCTTCTTCGTTGCGGTCGCAAGCTACATCGTGGGTCTGGTCGGAAGCTCGAACAGCCCAGTCAGCGGCATGACCATCTGCTCGGTGCTGCTCACTTCCGGTGTCATCTTCCTGTTCGGTTACGACAGCAACCTCGCCATCCTCGCCACCATGGGTGTGGCCGGTGTGGTTTGCTGCGCCACATGTACCTCCGGAGATGTCTGCCAAGATCTGAAGACCGGTCATATCGTGGGAGCCACGCCGTATCGCCAGCAATGGGCAGAAGTCATCGGCGTGATCACGGCCAGCTTCGTGATGGCCCCGGTCCTAGGCATCCTGCACAACGGTTATGGCATCGGCACCGATGCCCACCTTGCACCGGATAAGCAAGGCGATGCGCTCGAGGCCCCGCAGGCACAACTCTTCGCCAGCCTCATGAAGGGCTTCTTCGGCGATGCCGAACTGCCTTGGCACCTCATCATCGCGGGTGCTGTGGTGGGTTTGATCATCATCGTGATCGACCAGCTGGTCTTGGCACCGAAAAAGGCCAAGTTCCGCCTCTTTGTGATGCCGGTAGCCGTCGGTATGTATCTGCCTCTGGGGCTCAGCACTGCCATCCTCTTGGGTGGTCTGTTGGCCTGGGTTTCCGGTCGCGCCCATACCAATCCGGAAAGTCGCGGACGCGGCCATGAGAAGGGGGTACTCTTATCCTCCGGTCTCATTGCTGGTGAAGCGATTGCCGGAGTCCTGATCGCCATTCCAAAGGCGAAGGACATCTCCCTGCCTGACCTTGATGGCGCTGCTGCTCCCTACCTGACAGTGGCTGCCCTCGTCGTCGTCGCCGGCCTGCTTTACCGTGCCGGAACCGCTCAACGATAAACCACGTACGAACATCCGTGAAACTGTCCGTCGTCATCCCGATCTTCAATGAAGAGAAGACCTTGCTCGATATCATCGAGCGGGTCCGCGCTACGCCGTATGAGAAGGAGCTCATCCTCATCGATGATTGTTCCGTGGATGGCACCCGCGCGATCCTGAAGGACCTGGAGGGGGATGAGGATCTTTCGATCCACTACCACTCCGTCAACCAGGGTAAAGGGGCTGCTTTGCGCACCGGTTTCAAGCATGTCACCGGGGATGTGGTCCTGGTCCAGGATGCCGACCTTGAATACGATCCGGGGGAGTATCCGATCCTGCTGGAGCCCATCACCAAAGGCTTGGCCGATGTGGTGTATGGCTCCCGTTTCAAGGGCTCGCGGATGTCGCGTGTGCACCTGTTTTGGCACCAGATGGCGAACAATTTCCTGACTCTGGTCTCGAACATGTTCACCAACCTGAACCTCACCGATATGGAGACTTGCTACAAGGTCTTCAAGGCCGAGGTGCTGGAAGGAATCGAGACCAAGTCCAACCGATTCGGTTTCGAGCCTGAGATCACCGCCAAGATCGCGCGCAAGCGTCTCAATGGCAAGCGCGTGCGCATCTACGAAGTTCCGATCAGCTACTACGGCCGTGACTACGCCGAAGGCAAGAAGATCGGTTGGAAGGATGGTGTGGCGGCGCTGTGGCACATCGTGCGCTACAACGTCTTCGGCTAGATCCTGACCTTCCTAGGCGCTTAGAGTCCTGCCTGCAGTAAGGCCCGTGCCGGTGCAGCACGTAGGCTGACGCCCTGTAGACCCCGGCGCTCCAACGCAGCCTGTGCACCCTCCAAGGCCAAGGCTTCGGAGTTATTCTTCAGCGACAAGTGCGCGAGCACCAGATGACGCAAGCTCTTAGGCGCTGCTGCAGCAAGGATTTCCTGCGTCTGCTCATTGGAGAGGTGCCCGAGATCACCACCGACGCGTTGACGTAGCAGATAGGGGTACGGCCCCTTCTCCAGCATGTCGCGATCGTGATTGGATTCCAGGACTAAGGTGTCTATGCCATCAAGGATGCCATCCATCAGGATTTCCGGTCGCCCAAGATCGGTGAAGAAGCCGACTTTGGAAGTCTCGGTCTCGAACAGGAATCCGAAGGTGGGGTCGGCATCGTGGGGGAGTTGGATCGGTGTGACGACCACTGGTCCAATCTTGAAGAACCCTCGGTCCTGGAAGTTCCGCACTTCCACCCCGCGCCGGTTGATCTCCGAGAAACTGGTGCGCTTGGAAGTCCCGAGCGCTTCATGATGCGCATACAAGGGTGCTCGTGCGCGCGACGCCACCGGCACGATGTTGCTGGCGTGGTCGCTGTGTCGATGGGTGAGTAAGACCGCCTCCACCGCGGTCAAGGACAACCCAGCCGCTTCGGCCAAACCACGTGCAGTGCGTTGAGCAATGCCGCAATCCAAGGCCAGGACGACTCGGTCCAGGCCTTCTCCGGCTTCGATGAGAGCGCAATTGCCGGAGGATCCGCTAGCGAGAAGGTGAACACGCAACATTCACTGGACAGATTAACGAATCCAGTCCTAAGATACGCCCATGTCCATGCCGCAACGCCTTGGCTTGCTGCTGCTCGGCCTGCTTTTGCTGGCCGGTGCATTGCATGGACCTTTGCACGAGGAAGGCCATGATTGTGGCCCGATGGCCTTGTGTGATGCAGGCGTCGTCCTGATGGTGTCTGCGGTGGCCGTCGGCCTGTTGCTCCTTGCTGGAGCCGTACAGTTCAGACGCCCAGCCCTGATCCGGATTCCGGAAGGCCCCCGCGCCGAGCGTGCGCGTGGTCGAGCCCCGCCCCGGTAAGTCGATTTTGCATTTTTCCGTCCCTGCCGGTCCGTCCGGTTGGGCATGCTTTGACTTACTGAATCCAAAAACAATGAACACGCAATTCCTTCGCGTGGCCGCTGTGGCCACCGTTGTCGTGGCCCTGTCTGCGACCAACTCCCTTTACGCCCAAGGCGAGAACCAAGATCCTGAAGCCGCCCTCCAGGGCCGCATGCTCGAATCCACTTTCCCTGGCTTCATGGGCCATGGGGATTCCGGCTTTACCTCCCGCTTCGATTCTTCCTTCAATCCAGCAATTGGCCTGATCTTCGATGGCCTAGCGACCTGGAGTGAAGAGGCTGGGGAAGATGTCGACCAGTTCGATATGCGCTCCGTCGAACTGAACATGGCCAGCCGGATCGATCCGCTTGGCTGGGCCTACCTGGTGGCCGCATTCGAAGAGGACAACTTCGAGCTAGAGGAGGCAGTCTTCGTGATGGACCGCCTGCCCAACAACATGAGCCTTCGCGTCGGCAAGATGCTGGCCGACTTCGGCAAGTGGAATACCATCCACCTGCACGACAAGAACTATGCCTTCGAGGATGGGGTGCGTAGCGCCTTCTTCGGCGGCAACCTCAACACCACCGGTGTGGAACTTCACCAATGGACGGGTATCGGGGATCTTCCAGTGCGTTGGTCCCTTGGCGTCAACTCCAACTTCGGTGGTCATGATCATGGCCATGGGGAAGAAGCCGCTGGCGGACATGAGCACGGCGGCGAATTCGCATCCGGTGTGATCGGCAATCGTGGCTTCGAGGAGCTCGGCTTCACCGGCCGCGTGACCACGCAATCCGATTTCGGCGTCAATGGATTCCTGCAGTTCGGTTTTAGCTTCTTCCATACCGGAGAAGGTCTGGTCGATCAGCATGATGAGGATTCCGATGGCATCATCGATGAGGAGTTTGGCCTCGGGCAGACCACCTTTGCGGTGGATTTCACTCTGCGCAACGTGGATGCCACCGATCACACGGCGGACACCTTCTCGGTGGAAATCTGGCGCAACCAACGCGAGACCGTTGAGGAAGTCATGGAAGCCATCGTCAGTCGCGATGCCAACGGAATCTGGGGTTTTTACCAGCACGACTTCAGTCCATTCTGGGCTGCGGGTGTGCAGGCTGCTTGGTGGCAGGAGCCATTGACCGATCTCGGCACCGACTGGTTTACTGCTTCAGAATCCGGTGGACAGCGCGCCGTATTCCTGACCCGCAGCTTCAGCGAGTTCAATCGCCTACGTCTGCAGGTCTCGCAGGATCACCATGCAGGAGAGGATCCCAGTTGGTCTCTCGCCATGCAGTGGGACATTATCCTGGGTAGCCACAGTCACCCACTCGACTGGTAGACGCCATGCGATTCTTCATCGCCTTTCTGATGCTCTTCCCACTATGCAGTGGGAAGGGCTTCGCCCAGGACAAGCTCGAGATCGTCGCATCGATCCCTGATCTGGCCAATCTGGTGGAAACCATCGGCGGGGACCAGGTGGAAGTCAAGGTCTTGGTGCCTGCAGGGTTTGATCCGCATGCGGTCTTGCCTAAGGCATCCTTGTTGCTGAAGTTGAGCCGCGCTGATGGCTTGATTTTCATGGGCTTGGATTACGAACACGCCTTCCTGCCGGCATTGCTGGAGAAGACGCGCAATGAATCCCTCCGCCCTGGTGGCAATGGGTACATGAATGTCGGCGAGCGCATCCAACCTTTGGAGGTGCCAGAGAACCTCGACCGCAGTCAGGGTGCCGATCTTCACCCGCGGGGGAATCCGCACTACAACCTCGACCCGGAGAATGGCCGCATCATGGCCCGTGCCGCATTCGATCTCTTGGTTTCCTTGGCGCCGGATCGTCGGGAAGTCTTCGAACAACGCTGGCAGGCGTGGGATGAGGAAGCGCAACGTCGGATCGCGCAATGGGGGAAGTGGATGGAACCATTGCGTGGCAAGCACTTCATCACCTACCACCGCAGTTGGTCTTACTTCTTCAATCGTTACGGCATGATCGTCGCGGCGGAGATTGAACCTAAACCCGGTTTAGCGCCCAGTGCCAAGCACCTTCTTCAAGTGAAGAAGACCATCGCGGCCAAGGATGTGAAGGTCCTCCTGATGGAACCCTGGTACAACGAGCAGCGCGTCCGTGGTCTGGCCAAAGGCGCCCTGCAGGTCGTCAAACTGCCGACCACCAGTGGTGCTGCCGAAGATCAAGAAGACTACCTGGACTACTTGGAACACCTGGTGCTCTCCTTGCGTGCCGCCCATGGTTTGCCGGACCCTCGGGAGGGGACAGGAGCAGGACACCCGAAGGAATGAGCGACCTTCTCTTGAGCGCCGCCGATCTCGGCTACCGCGCGGATCGCAAGGTCCTGCGTGGCGTCGACCTTGAAATCCACGCGGGGGATTTCCTGTTGGTTGCGGGCGCCAATGGTTCAGGCAAGAGCACTCTCATTCGGAGTCTGCTCGGCACCTTGCCGTTGTTGGGGGGGAAGCGTGAGGCATCGCCGGATTTGCGTCTGGGGTATGTGCCCCAACATCTGCAGATCGATGGCCCCTTCCCCGTGTCCGTTGCCGACGTCGTCCGCATGGGCTTATGGGGGCCAGCCACGCGCTCCTTGTCCAAAGTCGAAGCAGCGCAACGTGTGGAGCAAGCCCTGGAGGCCGTCTCCATGCTTCACCGCGTTTCCGATTCCTTCGGACGCCTCTCCGGTGGTCAAAAACAACGCGTATTGGTGGCGAGGTCCTTGGTGATGCGCCCCAATCTGATGCTGCTCGATGAACCGGTCTCCGGCGTGGATGCCAAGGCCACCGACATCATCCTCGGCCTTTTGCATGAACAGGCGGAAGCCGGCAATGCGGTGATGCTCGTGAGTCATCATCCACTAGCGCTGCGGGAATTCGCCAATCGCGCCGTGCTGGTGAAGGATGGCAAAGTGCAGGCCCTGCCGGTGCCGGAACTCTGCAGCCCGGAAGGCTTGGAGAAGATATGGGCTTGATCCAAGACTTCGATCTTTATGTCGAGCTTTTCGGCTTGAGCTTCCTGGCTTCCCTTGTGGTCGGCATGGTCATGCCGTTGGTGGGAGCCTTGATGTATCTCCGACGCGAAGCCTTCCTGGGCATTGCCGTTCCGCAGTTCGCGGCCGCCGGTATCTCCTTGGGCTTGTTCGCCTTGCCATGGTTTCCGGCCATGAGCACCTACTTCCTCGACCACGGGCATCCGCCGATGGGCTATCTGTTGCCCTTCGCTGGCGGTTCGGCCTGTTTGGCACTGGCCGTCTTCGGAGCACTTTCCCGTGGCAATGGCGATCGCGGCGCACTCTTAGCGGGCGCCTTCGCGGCAGCATCGGCCGTGTCGATCTTGTTTCTGTCGGAAGCGCCTGCAGGTTCCAACCTCGCGGAAACGGTGATGCGAGGGGAAGTCCTGTTGTTGGATATCCACGGCCTCAACCTGCTTGCGAGCGTCAACCTGGTTTGTTTCCTATTCCTGATGATTTGGCGCAGGGTCCTCTTGGTGCGCGCCTTCGATCAGGATCAAGCCGTTGCTCTAGGCTTACCCGTCCGCCGCGTGCGCATCCTGCGCCTGCTCGTCGTGGGTGGAAGTATCGGCGCAGGTGTCATGACGGTCGGCCCCATCCTGGTGTTCGGCCTTCTCTTCCTGCCGCCTCTGGCCGCCTCCTTCCTTGCTAAGGATCTGAAGAGTTTCCTGATCTGGGGACAGGTCATTGGCCTGCTTGCTGTGTTGCTCGCATGGCCCATGTCTCTGGAGTTTGATTGGCCCTACGGTCCTGCGGTCGTCATCGCCGCAGCATGCTTGGCCATCTTGCTGTGGCTGGGCAAGCGTCTGAGTCCTCAGCGCAGATAGGTAGCAGGGATCGTGACATCCAATTGGCCGGCTCGTGCAGGGTTTCCAGATAGCCTGCATTTTTTGGGGGGGGTGGAAGAATAAGAACGACGCATGGCTCGGATTCCAAGGCACGTCAGGAATAATGGGGGGCTAGGATGGTGCAAATAGGATGGTCACCCATCACCATCACGCGAACCTTTGCTTCTAGCGAGGTCACGCGAGGCGGTTGCGGTACAATGGAGTCATGGCCAAGAGTGTTGACTGGTACCTGCACCGGAAGGGCTGAACCTCGTGTAAACATGCGGATAGTTATCTGCAGAATGTAGGCATGGAGGCCAAAGCCATCACCGATGCCCGTAAGGAGCCGCAGGGCCCTACGGAGGCGATTGGGCTATTGGAGGACGTCAGCACGGTCTACATTGGACGTGGCAAGAAGTTCGCGAAACATGCCAGTAAGGACCTAAAAGAGTCCGAAGAAGCTAGGAAAGGCATGTTTGGTCCCACCGGAAATCTACGCGCACCCACCCTTCGCCTCGGCCGCACCCTGGTCGTGGGTTTCTGTGCACCTATGTACGATGAGGTTCTTGGCGGATGAGTGCGTCCTGGTTCTACGCCGTTGGAGATGACCAACTTGGTCCCATCTCCGCGGAAGACTTGCGCGGCAAGTTGATTTGTGGCGAGTTGCCCGTCGACACATTGGTGTGGTCGGAAGGTATGGCTGGTTGGGCTTCGGCAGAGAAAGTGCCGGAGTTGTTCCGTCCCGCGCCGCCGAAACCTGATCCGACTCCCATCATCGTGCCGCAAGTGGAACCTTCCACGGCAGGCAATGGGCAGGGTTCCGGTCGGGAGCAGGGGCGTTCCGATGGCCAACAGGCTGGCTCGATGCCGGGTACTGGCCCGATGGGTGGCAACCTTCGCGGTGGCCCAACCCAAGCAGCTCCCGAACACATGACGCGCACGCGTCATGCTTGGCACCGCTTCTTTGCACGCACTGCCGACCTGTTGCTGTTTTCCAACCTGACCACCCTGGTCATGGCAGGTGGTGCGGCTGCCACTCCCGAGACTCCACCGGGTTTCTTTGAGTTGGCGATTTCCATTGCCTTCTCGATGGCCATGTGGGCTTTCCTGGAAGCGCTCTTCATCATGCGCTGGGGCATGACGCCAGGAAAGTGGATCTTCCGCATCCGAGTGGTCCATGAAGACAATCGCTTCCTGACCTACAGCGAAGCCCTGCAGCGTTCCTTCCTCGTTTTGATGCAGGGACAGTTCTTCGGCATTCCGCCGATGAACCTCCTGTTTCAGGCCTTGGCCTTCAAGGAGTTGGTCGACCGCGATAACACGCAGTGGGATCGCAAGGTCCATACCAAGGTGCAGCATGCCCCGATGCGGGGAGTGCATATCGGTGTGGCCGTCTTCCTGCTGGTGATGGTGTTGATGGCGGCCGCGCAGAT
The DNA here is from genome assembly GCA_049609225.1 of Planctomycetota bacterium. Taxonomy (GTDB): domain Bacteria; phylum Planctomycetota; class UBA1135; order UBA1135; family UBA1135. The sequence goes on from JBMYYH010000026.1 coordinate 19,637, forward strand.
GGCGCGTGGCGAGGTCTAAGGCCGCGCAACCTTAGTGACTGCGTTCTGCCGCCCAACGTTCGCGTCGGGTCTTCTCGCTTGGATCGAGGCCTTCCGGTGGTACGGCTTGATAACCCGGTTGCAGGGCAGCGCGGAGGCATTCCAATGACCAGCGTCCTTCCGGGCTGAGCAGCGCATCCGAGTTGAGTAGGACTTCGATGGGGCGCTGGACCTGAGCGTCGGCGCAGCGAAGGAGGGCATCGGCGGCGGCGGTGGATTCCTCGAGATTGCCTTCGCGTAGCCACAGCAAGATGGAATCCTGCATGACGGCGAGGCCACTGGCACCCATGGCTTCCAAGACCCGGGGGCGTAGGCGTCCGTCGGACAGGAGAGCGGCGTATTGCTTGTGCAGGTCGAAGCCTTGCTCGGTGGCCCAACGTCCGACGGGTGGGCCGACCCACGACAAAGTCTGGAGCGCGTGTTCGCGGACGTAAGGGTCGACATCGGAGGCCGTCTCGACCAGGGGTTCGAAGACCCATGCATGCATGCGGGTCAGAGCAAAGCGGGCATCGTCGACCGGACGCAGGCGTTGACCGCGGAACTTGCGCAGGGTCTTCCACACTGCAGCGCGGAGGGCACGGGAGGGAGGTCCGGCTTCGGCGACACCGGGGAGGCGTCGGTCGAGGCGCCAAGCTTCATCGACGGCCACCAATCTTTCCCAATCACTGCCGAAACTCTCTCCTGGAGTCCAGCCGGGATAGGGCGGCAATTTCTCCAAGGCCGCCAAGGCTGCCCAACGTGCCTTATCCAACTCCGGGACGCCTTCCTCCGTGCGCAAGATCGTGACCAATGGATCCAATCCTGCGCCATTGTCGAAACGCAGCAACGCAACCGCGATGTCCACGTTGGCACTCCAATCCTTCTCGTACTTCAGACGCAACAGCAACCGCGGCACCATCGCTTCGACGCCATGCGCTGCCAACCACATGTAGGCCTCACTGCGCAAATAAGGCTCTGCCACCCGACCTTCGACGATCTGCAACATGGCAGCCGTGCTCCACTCCGCACCTTTGCCATCCAGTTGGCCCATGGCGCGACGATAGGAGTTGGCATCCAAGGTGCTGAGGTCGAGCAAGTCGATGGCTTCGAGTACCTCCTCCTCACTCAGCTCCGGCAGTTCATCATCGATGAAGGAAGCCGCCCGCAATTCCAGCACCGGTTCCCATTCCGGTGCCGCGACCTCACTGTTCGTCTCGTTCTGGGCTCCGCCATTGCACGCCATAGGCAACACCGCGACGCTCAGGAAAAGCGCCCTCGTGAGGTCAGGCAGGAAGGGTTTGAGGCGTTTGCGCCGCATGTTCAGCGGTTCAAGGTCTGACGATCGAGCTCGGAAGCCAGGTCATCTTCCAGGAAGGGGTTGGTGCGGTACAGCAACCTTACTTCTCCCTCCTCGCTGGCGTCAGGGGCGGTCAGCACGAATCGCTGGGTCTCCCCGGAGGGCAACTGCGTATTGGTGAGATCGGTCTCGTCGCGGTAGGGGTCGCGGAAGCGGTGGATGTGTTGCCAAGTGCCCCAATGCCCATCGGCCTCACGCCAACGCACTTGCAGATCCGCAGCGCGCGAGCGTTCGTCGGTGGGGAAGTTGTGGCCCGCGCCATCATTGGTGAGCGCTACCCAAGCCTCGCCATCGGCCCAGCCGCTGGTCATAGTGGTGGCACTCTGCAAAGCCTCCAGGTCATGGCTGGCCTTGAAACTATGGTCCATGCCACGACGTCCACCTTCGCGCCAAGCCAAGGGCATATGACAACCCAGACAGTTGTCGCCCTTCAACTCCGGCGGTGCGGTGCGCCATTGTTCCACCGTCTTGTGCTGGTTATGACAAGCCGCACAATGCTCCACCGACGCCATCCGCGCCACCACTTTCGGTTGGCAAGGTGCATCCAACTTCGCCTGCACATTCGAAGTACCGACGCCACCCTCTGGATGACTATGGCAAGCCAGGCAATCCACGCCCAAGCCGCGTTGACTCTGACGTGCCAAGACGCGTTCTCCAGGCTCAAAGTCCAACACCGGTCGCGGTGCATGACAAGCGATGCATTCTTGGTTGGCGAAGTCATTCGACAACTTGCGCACTTCCGGATTCTCATAAGCGAAAGCATGGTGCGAAGACTTCCATTCTTCCGCCACGCCGGCATGGCATGCCAGACATTGCGTCGAGGATTGCAGTTGCAACGGTGCGTCATCGGCGGGGGGGAGAATCAACTTCACCACCACCGCAATGGCGCCGACCACGATCAAAGTGCTCACGATCTGACTTAGGCGCATGCCAAACCTCCATCCTGCATCCGTGCCGCACGTCCACCCAGACGTTCCGCTTCGAGCGGATCATGCGTGACAAGAATCACCGCCGCGCCAGTGGACTCCAGGACTTGCTCCAGGACCGCGAAGCCCTGATCCCGGCTCTCTGGATCCAGGCTGGAAAAGGCTTCATCGAGCAGGATCAACTTCGGTTCCAAGGCCATGACACGTGCGAATGCGAGACGTCGGGCTTCGCCTCCGGAAAGGGTGCCCGGACGGGCCTGCAGGTGGGACCCCAGCCCCAACTCCTGCAGGATCTTGCTGCCGACTCCCTTAGGGTCCGACAAACCAGCGGCTTTGCGCACATCCACCACATGCTGCAACACCTTGCGCGTCGGCCACAACCCGAGATCCTGAAAGACCATTTGGATGCCGCGTTGCCACGGCGCCATGGGCAGTTTGTTGCCGTCGGTAGCCGTCTTGCCATCGAGTTGGATGGTGCCTTGATCCGCCGTTTCGAGGCCTGCGAGTAGGCGCAACAAAGTACTCTTGCCGCAACCGGAGGGACCTTGGATCGACAAACGCTCTCCAGCCTCCAGCTGGAAGGCGCAATCCTTCAAGATGACCTGGTCCGCGAAGGATTTGCTCAGGCCATGAACGTCGAGCAGGGGAGCACTCATGCGTTGGAAGACTTCAGGTTACGCCACCATGCGAACAGCATGACCGGCAAGAACAGGATGATGGCAAGCACCAGTCCATAAGCCGCGACGAAGTTGTCGCGTGAGAAATGCAGGGCGTTGTAGTAACGCACCGCGGCCGATTGATTGGCTGCCGGGAGCAAGATGGCGAAATCCAGTTCGCGCACACCAAAAGCCACCACCAAACCTGCGGCCAACCACCAACTACTGCGGATGGGGCCGAGGCGATAACGGAATAGGCGTTGCAAGTAACTACTTCCCGCCAACATGGCGACGTCTTCCTGCGTATCCGGCACCCGGCTCATGCGGTCACAAAGAATCCATACCGCGATGGGCAAGAAGCGCCCCGCGACCAGTAATCCTGGCAGCAGGATGCTCAGGTAGAAGTCTTCCCAGCCGGGGCGATTGAAGGCCAAGATGCTGCCGAAACCAAGGGCGACGGAAGGCACCAACAGTGGCAGAGTCACAAGGATCATCAACAGGATGCGCCAGATGGATCGCGTCTTCAAAAGCAGGTGTGCCCACAGCGGTGCAAGGCCTAGGCAGATCAAGCCAGCGATGCCGCTGTAGCTCAAGGTCCGCACGATGTCGTCGCGGCCACGGGTGAGTGCGGCGGTGAAGGCTTCGTTACTGACTTCACTCCAAGTGCGTTCACTCAAGGGGCCTTGCAGGCCGGTCTCGTACACGATGCGTGCGAGAGGCGCAAAAAGAAGAAGGACAAGAACGACCGTGAGAAACATCGACACCGACCAAGAAGCCTTGCCGAGGTGCATCACACCAGCATGTCGTCCTTGCCCGATCTCATGGCGTAACTGACGCCGTTGCATGGCTCCACAAGCCAGCAGCATGCCAAGACCAAGGAGGACCAGTGGCAGGCTAGCCGTTGCGCCAGCGGTGTAATCGTCGTTACGTGAGTGGCCGAAAATCTCGGCCGCATAGACATGGAACAACTCGCCAACAGTGGCGAAATAATCGGGCACTGCGAAATCAGCGGCCGCAAACAGGAAAGCGAAGCAGCCGCCGATCAAGGCCGGCAACAGACTGATCCGTATCATCTCGCCGATCGCGAAACGTGGACCGAGTAGGAGCGCCGTCTCATGCGCCGCTGCCGGTTGCTGCGACAAGGCGCGCGCCACCAATAGACCGGGCAGAGGCGCATAACAAACGCCAAAGGTGAACACCGAGGCCCACGCGCCCGTCATGTCGGTCAAGCCATACCATGCTTGCGCAACCATCAAAGGAGGCAGCAGCAACGGTAGTGGAAGCAACAGGCGGAACAGCGCCGCGCCCGGAACCTTGCATCGAAAGGCCATCAAGGCATAGGGTGCACCCAAGAGGATCGCGACGAGTCCTGCAGCCGAGGACATCCACACCGAACGCCACAGCAACATGGAAGTGCGACTGTCGAGCATTTGCCCGAGGCGTTCCAAGTTGACTAAGGGCGCTAAGACAGGAGCCAATGGAATCCACGCCGCGACCAGGCTTACCAACAAGGCAAGGCCCCACCACGGACGCCCTCCTTTCCACGACCAGGCTTCGTTCAACGGACGAAATCCTCCTGCAGGATCTTCGCCTGTTCGCCAATTGAGCTGCCGACGGCCTTCCAGTCCACCGCTGCAGCTTCAAAATCCACCCCCGGCCGTCCGACGCCATCCACTTGCGGCGCACCTGCGAACAGCGGGATCTGCCTGGAGATGCTTTGCGCCAAACGCACTTCATTCTCTTGGCTCAGGACATAATCCGCGAAACGCTTGGCCGCATCCTGGTTCTTGCCACTGTCCAGAATCGCCAAAGTGTTGGGGATCAATAGGCAACCGATGCCGTCGCCCTGGTCGAGGTATTTCACTGCGACGGGATGGCCGGCCACGATGGCTTTGGCGGCATCATCCGTGTCGGTGAAGCACCAGTGGAAGTCCCCAGCGGAAGTCCGGCGCATGATATCGGCATTGCCGGCACCGAAATTCAAGCCGGCCGCCTTCGCTTGCTCAAACCAATCGCGCATCGCCTGGGTGCCGTGGATTTCGGCATAAACCGCAGCATTGGTCAAGGTCGTTCCCGTCAGCGGAGCCGCCATCGCGCCATGCTTGGCGATTTCCGGATCATGAAAGTCGGCCAGGGAGTCCGGCACTGGCAAATCCGCGTCGGTGCGGTAGAGGATGACCCGGGCCCGTGCGGCGAATCCGGTCCAGTGGCCCTCGGCATCGCGGAAGGCTTCGGGAATGCCGTCTGCCGCAGGGGAACGGTAGGGCACGGTCAGTCCGGCTTCCTGCAGACGCAGGGTGTGGGCAATCTCATTGTTCCAAAACACATCCGCGTGTGGATTGGATGCCTCGTGGAGGATGCGATTGACCAGGCCCACGGTCTTGTTGCGCTCGACGTCGAATTGAGTGCGTACTTTGAGCCCGGTTTGCGCCTCAAAATCCCGAATCATGGGCTCAGACAAGTCTTGATCGAGGGCGCAATAGACGACCAGATCGGCTTCACTTCCACTACACGCGGCGAACAGCAGGGGAATGAGAAGGGCGGTGAGCATGCGACGCATCGGGATAAAGGTAGCAAAGCCCGTGCCAGCACACCCTTAGGCCGGATGGGTCGACTTGTTCCCGGCTGGGAACGCCCGCTGGGAAGGCCTTTTAGCGGCCGTCAGACTCCCTAGAATGGGCGCACCTGACCCCCGTCACCGTCCCGATGACCAGCACACTCCCGGAACTTCAACTCGCGACCCGCATGTCCCGTCTCGGCACCGAGACGGCCTTCGAAGTCTTGGCTAAGGCCAAAGCACTCGAAGCGCAGGGTCAAGACATCATTCACCTTGAGATCGGCGAGCCCGATTTCGATACACCCAAGAACATCGTCGAGGCTGGGGTGGATGCCCTGCGCAACGGCTGGACTCACTACGGTCCTGCGAATGGCCAACCGGAAGCTCGGGAAGTCGTGGCGGATTACGTCGCGCGCACCCGTGGCATTGAGGTGGGGGCTGATGAAGTCACCATCGTGCCGGGCGGCAAGCCGACCATGTTCTACGCCATGCTCGCGTTGATCGAGCAAGGGGATGAAGTCATCTATCCGAACCCGGGTTTCCCGATCTACGAGTCGATGATCAACTTCACGGGCGGTAAGGCGGTGGCCTGTCCGATCCGTGAATCGAATCACTTCGCTTTGGATCCGGAAGACGTCATCTCGCGCTTGACTCCGAAGACCAAGATGGTGATCTTGAATTCACCAGCCAACCCGACCGGTGGCGTCACTCCGAAGGAGTCGCTCGAGGCGGTGTTGGAAGCGCTGAAGGATCGCCCTGATATCTGGATCCTCTCCGATGAGATCTACAGCCGCATGCTCTACGATGGACATGAGCATTTCAGCCCGCTGCAGGATCCCGAAGTGCGGGATCGTTGCATCTTGCTGGATGGTTGGAGCAAGACCTACGCCATGACCGGATGGCGCATGGGCTTTGGTGTGATGCGCCCCGATCTCGCGGCCATGTTCACCAAGTTGATGGTCAACTCGAACTCCTGCACCGCGAGCTTCTCGCAGCGCGCAGGCATGGAAGCACTTGCTGGCGATCAGTCGGCAGTCGATGCGATGTTGGAGAAGTTCGATGGGCGGCGCAAGCGCATCGTCGATCTGGTCAACGATATCCCAGGCATGTCCTGTCACCTTCCAGTCGGCGCCTTCTACGTGTTCCCGAACATCAAGGAACTCGGCCTGACCGCAGGGGAACTGCAAGACAAGATCCTTTACGAAGGTGGCGTCTCCTGCCTCGCCGGAACCAGCTTCGGTGCGGAAGGCGAAGGCTACATCCGCTTCAGCTATGCCAACTCGATCGAGAACATCGAGGAAGGGATGCGTCGGGTGCGGAAGGTCGTGGAGAGTCTGTAATGGACATCGAACCGGCTGACTTTCGGTCCGATACCGTCACCCGGCCCACGGCGCGGATGATGGAGGCGATGAGCCGCGCGCGCGTGGGCGATGATGTCCTCGGCGACGATCCCACCGTGCGCAAGTTGGAGACTCGCATGGCCAGCCTGTTCGGCAAGGAGGCTGCACTGTTCATGCCTTCGGGCACGATGGCCAACCAATGTGCGGTCGCGGCCCACATCGTTCCTGGTGAGGAAGTCATCGTCGATGCCGATGCCCACATCTTCATGTTCGAAGGTGGCGGCCTCAGTCGGATTTCTGGCGCCCATGTGCGCACCTTGCCGACGGAAAACGGCCAGTACAACTTCGGCCAGTTGGCTCGAGCGATTCGTCCTGCCAGCGAGCACATGCCACGCACGGGTTTGATCTGCGTGGAGGAGTCGCACCTGTTCTCCGGCGGCACCATCGTGCCGATCGATTATCTCGAAGAGGTCTACGGCTTGGCCCAGCATCATGGCATTCCGGTGCACATGGATGGCGCGCGTCTGTTCAATGCCCAAGCGGAAACCGGCGTCGAGTTCTCGAAATACGGCGAGACCTGCGACTCGGTGTTCGTCGCTCTGTCCAAAGGACTGAGCTGCCCGATCGGTTCCATCCTCGCTGGTGATGGCGCCTTAATCGAACGCGCGCGTCGGGTGCGCAAATGGATGGGCGGCGGTATGCGTCAGGCTGGATACTTGGCAGCTTGTGGTCTGATCGCTCTCGAAGAGACTGCACCGCTTCTTTCCGAAGACAACGCCCGCTGCCGACGCCTCGGTGGTGTGACCTTGGCTTTGGATGGTGTGCGTATGGCGCAGGCCACCATCGACACCAACATCCTCTTCCTCGAGATCACGCATCCGAATCTCGACGCACCGATGGTCGAAGCCGCCTTGGCCGATCATGGCGTGCTTGCCTTAGCTCTCGGCGAACGCCTCCTGCGTTTCGTCACTCACCGCCACATCACTGATTCCGACGTCGACCGCGCTGCTCAAGCGCTGCAGACCGTGCTCCAGAACTGATCATGTCCGTCTTCAAAGCCTACGACATCCGCGGGACCTATCCCGACCAGATCGACGCTGACCTCGCCTACCGCATTGGTCGCGCCTACGCCGACTTCATGAAGGAAGGTCCTTTGGTCATCGGTCGCGACATGCGCACCATGGCGCCGGAGATCCATAACGCCGTCATCGAAGGCATTCTGGATGGTGGCCTGGATGTGATTGACATCGGTCTCTCCACCACGCCACAGGCCTACTTCGCGATCGGTCATCTGAATGCAGCCGGTGGCATGAACGTCACTGCGAGCCATAACTCCAAGGAGTACATCGGCTTCAAGCTGTGTAAGGAAGAGGCCAAGCCGATCAGTGCTGATAACGGCATCAAGGAGATCGAAGTGTTGGCTACCACCGGCCCGAAGCCGGAGCCAGTCGCTGAGCGCGGTACCCGCACGGAAGTGGATACCCTCGCCGATTACGCCAACCATGTGGTGCGTTGGGCGGACCTCGCGCGCCCCGTGCACATCGTCAGTGATGCTGCCAACGGCATGGCCGCCCACAGCTTCCCTGCAGTGCTCGACAAGATGCCGAGCATCAAGCATGAAGGGCTTTACTACGAGCTCGACGGCACTTTCCCGAACCACGAAGCCAACCCGCTGAAGCTGAGCACTTTGGTGGACCTGCAGGCCTTCGTGCTGGAGCAAGGCGCCGAACTGGGTGCCGCTTTCGATGGCGATAGTGACCGTTGCTGTTTCGTCGACGACAAGGGCCGTGCCATCGGCAACGACATCGTCACCACTCTGGTCGCACGCGAGGTCCTGAAGCAGGAGCCTGGTGCCGCCATCGTCTACGACCTGCGCAGTTCCTGGATCCTGCCGAAGACCGTGCTCGCCGGGGGCGGACGTCCGGAGAAGGAGCGTGTCGGCCATAGTTTCCTGAAGGGCAAGATGCGCGAAAATGACGCACCCTTCGGTGGGGAACTTTCCGGGCACTACTACTTCCGCGATAACTGGTACGCCGACAACTCGGAGATCATCCTGATGATGGTCCTGAACCTGGTGTCGCGGTCGGATAAGCCGTTCAGCGAGATGTTGGATGAGCTGATGTGCTTCCACAGCACTGGCGAGGTCAACTTCCACGTCGAGGATAAGGCTGGCGCCATGCAGCGCATCAAGGATGTGTTCTCGGATGCCACCACCATCGATGAACTGGATGGCGTGACGGTTGCCTATGGCGATGTCACCCAAACCGGCTGGTGGTGGGTCAATGTCCGCGCCAGCAACACCGAGCCGCTTCTGCGCATGAACCTCGAGTCCGACGATAAGGCCAAGATGGAGGAGATGACCAAGCGCGTCATCGAGATCATCGGTACCGAGCCGGAGGCCTAGGATGACTGCCTTGAGTGAGCGCCCGGTGCGCATCATGGGCGTGCCCATGGACCTGGGTGCCAGCCGTCGCGGTACCGACCTTGGACCAAGCGCCTTACGCGTGGCTGGAGTCGGCGCTGCCTTGCGCACTCTCGGTTTCGAGGTCCAACGTGAACAGGACATTCCTGTTCCTGCGATGGAAACCCGTGAGGGTTATGGCGCCGACAGCGCGCGTTTCCGCGATGAGATCCTGCAGGTCTGTCAGGACCTGGCGGATCATGTGGATACCGCACTGGGCGCAGGCACCACGCCTCTGGTCTTCGGCGGCGATCATTCCATTGCCATGGGAACGGTTGCTGGTGTCGCGAGGCACTTCCGCAAGCAATCCCAGGATGTCGGCCTGGTTTGGTTCGACGCTCACGGCGACATGAACACGCCAGCCAGTTCGCCTAGCGGCAACATCCACGGCATGCCTTTGGCGCATTTGATTGGCCTTGGCGGCACCGATGGGGCCTTGTCCTCGATCGTCGGTGGAGAAGGTGCGGCGATCAAGCCGGAGAATGTCGCGCTGGTCGGCATCCGCGATATCGATCGGGATGAAGCGGCTTTGGTGCGCGAATCAGGCGTGCATACCTGGACCATGCGTGACATCGACGAGAAGGGCATGCCCCGCGTCGTCCGCGAAGTCCTCGAAGTGGTGGATGTCGGCACGGCCGGTTTTCATCTCAGTTTCGACGTGGATGGGTTGGATCCGGAAGTGGTCGCAGGTGTCGGAACTCCGGTGCCGGGCGGCGTCGATTTCCGCGAGGCCCATTTGATGCTGGAAGTGATGGCGGATACTGGACGCATGACGTCGATGGAAGTGGTGGAGTTGAATCCGCTGCTCGACGAGGTCAACCGCGGCGCCCACAACATGCGGCATCTTATCTGTAGCGCCTTCGGGCAATCGATCCTGTAGCGAACATGGCCATGGATCCGCGCCTCACGCCTCTGTTGCAGAAGGAGCCCGGTTGGTTGTTGCCAGGCGGACCTTTGGGCGATGTGGTGGTGGCCTCGCGTGTGCGTTTGGCGCGCAATGTCGACCAGTTGGCCTTCCCGCTGCAGTTGGATGCCCAAGCCGCCGATCAACTGGCCGCCGCAGCCTCCGAAAACCTGCGCATCTTGACCGATGGCGACGCCAATCCGGAGTCCCACGGTTTGGTCTTGGATCCACGCAGTCTTGGTGTGGCCGATGCGGATTTTGTGGTCGAACGCAGTCTGGCGACGCGGGATCTAGTCAGTGCAGACCGCCCGACCTTGATCTATTGCGGTCCGGAAGGGCTGGAAGGGGTCATGGTCAACGAGGAAGATCATTTCCGCATCCAAGGCCTGGCTGCAGGCATGGATTTGGAAGCTGCCTATGAACGCGCCCAGCATTTGGAGCGTCATCTGAAGAAGGCATTCTCCTTCGCGGTCAGTGATCGTTATGGCTTCCTCACTTCCTGTCCGACCAACACCGGTTCAGGGATGCGCGCGAGCTTGATGCTGCATCTGCCAGCCCTCAGTCGCGCCAAAGCGCCGATGCAACGCGCTCTGCAGGCCGCACGCAGTGCATCCTTGGCGGTGCGCGGTGTGCATGGTGAAGGCAGCCGCGCACTTGGCCACTTCTTCCAGATCAGCAATCAGCGTACCTTGGGTGAATCCTCGATGGATCAACTGAAGGCTGTCGCCGAATTTGGCAAGGAAGTCAGCGACTACGAACGACGCACCCGCGAATCCTTCCGCAAGGAGGAAGGTAGTGGTGCCGTATTGCGCGAAGATCTGCAGCGTGCATTGGAATCGGTGAAGGATTCGGAGGCTCTGACCACAGCCCAGGCCCTGGATGCATTGAGCACTCTGCGTTTAGGTAGCCTGCTGGAGGCTACCGACAAGATGGGTTTTGCATGTCCCGCCGATCGTTTGTTGAGCTTGTCCTTCAAGCTTCAGCCCGGTCATCTGCAGGCCTATTCCGGCAAGGAAATGACCCCCGAACAGCGTGATGCTGCCCGGGCTGGTTTTGTACGTCGGGAATTGGGTTTCGCGGGCTGAGATGAGGGAGAAGTTGGCCTATAAATAGGCCATGCAACAGCGCGCCCTTTTTGTTCGTCACCGTACCAAGCCTGGCATGCGTCCTCGGATGCAGGCGATCTGGGCCGAGTACGTGAAGCCGCGTGTGGAGGCGAACTCCGATCACCTGGCCTACTTCTTCTGCCTGGATGCACAGGATGAAGATGTGGTCAGCGTCTTTCAGTTGTTCCGCACAGCGGAAGCGGTCCAGGCCTTCATGGCGGGGGCTTGGTATCCGGAGTATCTCGCGGCGGTATCCGAGGTCGTAATGGAAGCGCCAGTGATCCTCGAAGCCAACCCCTCATGGATCAAGGGGCTGGCTGCGGAAACGAACTAGCGTTGTAGGCCTGGGGTGCCGGGGGTGCCGTCCAGGATGCCTTGCCAAATTGCATTCGCGTCACCCGTCGCAACACGGAAGAGGTCGCGGTCGCGTTCTTTGGCGGTCCAAGTTTCGGTGCGAAGGTTGCCGTCGGCACCGCGCAGTTCGAGGGTGAGGAGTTGACCGGCTTCCAGGTTGGGGATGACGGCGCGCAGGCTATCCAAGTCCGATAACGCTTGGCCATCCAGGCTGAGCAGTACATCACCCTCGCGGAACGGCGATTGGGGGCGATCGATGCCCATTTCCGGATTCACGCGAATGCCGAGGTAGGCGGAACCGCGCTTGCTTGATGTCACGCCGAGCCCAGCTTTCGGCAGCACTTCCTCATAAGGGAACTTGTGCGTGCCCGAAATGTAGAAGTCGAAGAACTCACTGGGATCCCAACCGCTTTCCGCATAGATCATTCGGGCGAGATCGCCTTCGCGCAGACCTCGATCCGGATAATCCACCCACCGGTGCAGGGCGCGGATGACGTCATCCAAGGAACGCTCATTGTTGGTGTGATTGCGGATCTCGATATCCAACAACAACCCCAAACCCTGGCCCTGATCGTAGTAGCTGACGTTCGAGTCATCCTGCCAGATCTTCCACGACGCCTGTTCTGGAGAAGCCACTCCATAACCTTGTGAGTTCTCCAGATTGCGACGATTCTGCAACTGCGATTTCAGGAACCAATCCTCCTGGCCTGCGCGTAACCCAGCGCGCTCCAGGATCACATCGTTGTAGTAGGAAGTGACGCCTTCCATCCACCACAAATCCGTAGTCCGCGCATCCTTGGTGTAATCGAAGGGCCCCAGGTTCTCCGGGCGGATGCGTTTGACGTTCCAGGTGTGGAAGAATTCATGCGCCGTCACGCTCTCCAGCGGTTCGATCTGTCCTTGCGCCACCATCCGATGACTCACCTGAATGGTCGTGGAGTTGAGATGTTCCAGGCCGGAGTAACCCCCGATGCGGTTGAAGATGAAGATGTAGACATATCGTTCGAAGGGGAAGTCTCCCACGATCTCATACGTCGCCTGCGAGATCCGACGCACCCGGTCGACCCAGTCTTCGCGTGAGAATTGATCCTCCGACGGCACCCGCCCGAGCAGCGCGATCTCGAACTCCTTGCCCTGTAGCTCGAAGAAGTGTTTCTCCATTTCGCCGAAGGCCATCGGGCAGTCCACGAAGACATCGAAGTTCGGTGAGTACCAAGTATTCGTTTCGCCTGGATAGGGGCGGTGGCCACTGGAGAAATCCCATCCTTCCGGTAGATCCAAGTGCAGATAGTGCGGCAGGTCCTCCGCGCCTTCCAACCACAAGAAAGTGGCTGGACCATGCAGGAAATAAGCGGGTGTCGCCTTCGGCGCCGCATCATTTTCGACCTCAAGATCGTATTCCACACGCAGGGAGGTCAAGCCAT
>JBMYYH010000027.1:0-32150 GCA_049609225.1 Planctomycetota bacterium
TTCCGGTGAGGGAATAACCGATGCCGATGGTGCCGGAAGGCGTGCCGCCGACTGCGTCGAAGAATGCGGTGGTGCCGGCGGCCAGCGGTGGCACGGACAAGGTGAAGCGATCGATCTTGGCCAGGCAAACGGGATCGCAGCCATCGTTATCGGCAATCAAACGGAAACCGATGATGGCTTCCCCTTCTGGCACACCAAGCAAGTCGAGGTCGATCTCGACACCGACTACATTTTCCGTCGAAGGGAAGGCCGGACCCAACTCATAGTAGTAGTCCTGCGTGGCGACCACCGTGCCGCCGGTGGTATCGACGGTGACCTCGGTCGCGAAGGCATCGTAGTTCGTGGCGAAACGGTAAACGCCGATGTCGTATTGCAGGTCGAACAACACCAAGTCCGGGCCCGGCACGTTCACCACGCCTGGCACGAACACGAAATCCATCACACTGCCGATGTCTGCATTCGCATAACCCGCATCTTCGATCGGCGATTGGATCATCGACTCGGTGAAGCTCCACGAAGTATCGGTGGTGTTGGCATAGCCCCAGAGGCCGCCGCCGCCGGAAACCAGGACGGAACTGCCCGGAGGAATCACCTCCCATGGGCCGAGGGTTTGACTGCCTTGGGCGGCAAGAGGCGCGGCCAATGCGGCGGCGCACAAGAATGAGAGGATGTGGGAGTGCATGGGAAAGGGATTCGGGGGAAACTGAATCCTAAAACTAACGGAGATCTAGGATCCCGCTTTCTGCCCAAGCGGGACTACGGCGGTGCCGCCGACGCGGTCATAAGGAGTGCGTCCGCCGCGGAACAGTCCGAGGACGAACCAGATGGGCAGCGCCATCGACAGAACCATCGGCAGGTAGAGCCAGGTTGGCGCAGCGGCATCGCCGGCATGGAAGGCTTGATGCGCGACCAGATGCCCCAGCTCCCAAGGCAGGAATTTCAGCGCATTGCGGGCCAGCGCCTGACGAAAGGACGGCGGAATACCCTTGGAAGTCACCACGCGCAGGTGCTGGAGGCGCTTTCCGAGGGTCGCGCCGCGGCTGCTTTCCATCCAAGTGAAGGTGAGCAGCACGGGGAGCGTCATGCTGAGTAGGCCGATGAGCTGGCCGCGCCATGGGCTGGAGGCATCCGGCATGGCGCCATCGTTCAGCAACATGGTGAGGCCGAAGAGGACTACACCCCAAAACACGATGCAGGCGCAATCGAGTTGGAAAGCAAGCAGGCGGCGGATGGGGTAGGACATCGGTAGGCCCCATGATAGGAAGGCAGTTTCTTGGAAGATGGGTACAATGGGCGCGTCGGTCTGTCCTAGCCCGACCATTTGCCCAAAATGGGCACCAAGATGTCCGAGCAAGAAACGGTGAAGCCAGAAGCAGAAGCTGCGGGGTTTGATTCCCTGGGCCTGCCCCACTACCTCCTGAAGGCCCTCGCGGGCATTGGGTACGAGGCGCCCTCCCCTATTCAGGCGCAAACCATTCCGATCCTGCTCGAAGGCAAGGATGTCGTCGGCCAGGCGCAAACGGGTACGGGTAAGACTGCAGCTTTCGCCCTGCCGCTGCTCGCCAATCTCGACCAGGACGACGCCCGCCCGCAAGTCTTGGTGCTGGCCCCTACCCGCGAGCTCGCGATTCAGGTCGCGGAGTCCTTCCAGGAGTACTCGCGTCACATGAAGGGCTTCCACGTGCTGCCGATTTATGGTGGTCAGGCTTACAGCTTGCAGTTGCGTCCGCTGAAGCGTGGCGTGCATGTGGTGGTTGGAACTCCGGGTCGCGTGTGTGATCACATTCGCCGCGGCACTTTGGATCTCTCCAACCTCAAGGGCCTGGTGCTCGATGAGGCCGATGAGATGCTGCGCATGGGTTTCATCGAGGATGTCACTTGGGTGCTCGATCAGACTCCGGAGGATCGTCAGATCGCTCTGTTCTCGGCCACGATGCCGCAGCAGATTCGTCGCATCGCGCAGAAGTATCTGAACGAGCCGGAAGAAGTGCTCATTCGCGAGAAGCACGCGACGGCCGACTTGATCCGCCAGCGTTATCAGGTGGTGAGTGGTCCACGCAAGTTGGATGCGCTCACGCGTCTGCTGGAAGTCGAAGACTTCGAAGGCATGATCGTGTTCGTGCGTACGCGCAACTCGACCACCATCTTGGCCGAGAAGCTGGAAGCACGCGGCTATGCAGCGGCTCCTTTGAGCGGCGATATCAATCAGGCGCAGCGCGAGCGCACGATTGAGCGTTTGAAGAGTGGCAAGCTGGACATCATCGTGGCGACGGATGTGGCTGCGCGTGGTTTGGATGTGGATCGCATCAGTCATGTGGTCAACTTCGACATCCCCACCGACACCGAGGCTTATGTCCACCGCATCGGCCGTACCGGTCGCGCCGGACGTACCGGTGAAGCGATCCTGTTCGTGGCGCCCCGCGAGAAGCGTTTGCTGCGTTCGATCGAGCGTGTGATTCGTCGCGGCATCGAGCCGATGACCCTGCCGAGCACTGCGGATGTCAACCGCACGCGTATTGCTCGCTTCAAGCGCCGCATCGCTGAGGCGATGGAAGATCCGCAGTTGGAGTTCTTCACCAAGCTGGTGGAGGAAGTCCTCGAGGAGAATGAAGAGGCGACTCCTGAAAGAGTGGCAGCTGCCTTGGCGCGGATGGCGCAGGGAGATCAGCCCTTGTTGTTGGAAGAGCGTCGCGAGTTACCGGATGAGCAGTTCCGCGATCGTTCGAACCGCAAGGAACGTTACGAAGAGCGTCAGCGTGGTGGGCGTGATTACAGCGATAGCCCGCGCAACAAAGGCGATCGTTTCGAGAAGGGTCCGCGCAAGCCGAAGCCGGGTCCGATGGAGCATGCCACCGAACAAGGCATGGTGCGTTACCGCGTGGAGGTCGGCAACGATCACGGCGTGCGCCCGGGCAGCATCGTCGGTGCGATCGCCAATGAAGCTGGACTGGAAGGTCGCTACATCGGACGCATCGAGATCTACGATGACTTCAGCACAGTGGACTTGCCGGAAGGTATGCCGGAGGAAATCTTCCGCACCTTGGGTCGTGCACGTGTGTGCTCGCAGATGTTGCGCATCTCGCCGGTCCGCGCGGACGGCAAGGCCCCGCGTCGTGCTGCAAAGCCGAAGAAGGGCAAGAAGAAAGGGTTCTAGGCTGAACCGGCTTCAGGCTCAGTCAATGCCTGCAGTTTCCCCATCATTCCCCGCAAAGAAAGCACTGTAGTGTCGTGATCAATAGGGAACTCCTCTTCCCCACCGTACACTACAAATTTTCGAGTTGCCCCCAAATCGGCGCATGCCGAATGGAACCCCTTTTTGATCCTTGGGGCTACCCCTCTTTTGATCTCAACTCCCCAAGCTTCACCTTTGGGGAGCCGGAGGAACAAGTCCAACTCAGCTCCAGCTGCGGTTCGATAATAATAGGCCTCCCCAAGTTTCGGGAGAACGGTCAGGAGATTCTCGATGACAAAACCTTCCCAACTCTTTCCGAGGACGGGGTTCGAGAGCAAACTGTCATGGTCATGGATTCCCAGTAGCCGATGGACAATGCCACTGTCTCTGATATAAAAGCGTGGCGACTTGACGAGGCGCTTGCCGACATTGACCAGCCATGGCTCCAATCGCCGCACCAGGAGCAGGTCCGTAAGGATCTCCGTGTAATGGGAAACTGTCTTCGGCGATACTTCGAGGTTCGCCGCGAGCTTGGAATGATTGGCGGCCTCTCCCTGGAGGTGCGCCAACATGGTCCACAGTCTCCTGAGTCTAGTTGCGGGAACCCGATACCCCATCTGCGGGACATCGCGCTCGAGATAGGTCACTACTAAATCTTCGAGCCAAAGCATCGACTCTCGATCCGTATCGGCAAGATAGCTTTCGGGGAACCCACCGCGCAGCCAGAGGCGATCCAACTCTCCATTCCTCGCTCCCACTGGAAGTTCCAAGGCGCTGAAACCACATAATTCCAAGTACCGAATCCGACCGGCCAAACTCTCCGAGGATTGGCGTAGGAGATCCATGGAAGCTGAGCCCAGAATCAAAAACTGTCCGGCCCTTCTTCCTTCCCTTCTACCCTTGTCGATCAAGCCCCGAAGGACCTGGAATAGTTCTGGGGCTCGTTGGATTTCATCGAGAATGATGAGCTTGTCGACATGCGCGGACAAGAATGTCAGTGGATCATCCAGCTTCAAAAGGTCTGCTGGATTCTCCAAATCCAAATAGAGAGAGGGCCGTCCCTGCGCAATTCTCAGCGCGAGGGTCGTCTTCCCGACCTGCCTTGGGCCGAGAAGAGCAACTGCTGGGCTCGCCTGGAGAGCCCGCTCTAATGGTTCCTTCGCTAGACGGCCTATCATCCTTGCAATTTAGGAGTCTGCCTCCCAATTTGCAAGGTGTTTAAAAGAAGAGGCTACTCAGAGGCGTCGTCGTAGCGACCTTCGTGACCGTAGCAGTAACGGTGGAAGACCTGGCGGATCTCCTCTTCGCCGGATTCCTTCACCAGGTGGTTGATGAGGTCTTCGGTGGTGGCGACTTGCAGCGCGTTCTGGGTGTAGAAGCTGGACATGTGCTTCACCAGATCCTTGTGGCCGATGAGCTTGGCGACGCGCCCGAACAGGACCGCGCCTTTGCCATAGGAAGTGCCGGGAGTGGTGCGGTTCCAGATGCTCGAATGCACCAAGTGCGTGGGGCTCGCTTCCTTACCCGCATCACGGCCGACGCGCTCGAAGCCGCCATCGGAGTGATACACGGTCCAAGCTTCATCCCACCAACCCGCGTTCTGGTTCTGCGGCTTCACGCCACGGCCGAACCAGGAGTGGTGTAGTTCGTGACGTAGAGCGCCCATCGCAGTGGTGGTGGCACCGTCGTATTCCATCGAACGACTGCCGCTCCAGACGAAGACCGTGACCTTGTCGCCGTGTGGCCAAGGGCCCATGCTCTTATGGAACTCTTGGATGTCGGAAGCGGTCTGCTTGCCGACCTGCTTGAGTGTGACTCCGGCATCATCGCGGACGATGATGTCCATGGTGACCTTGTCGCCATTGGGCAGCTTGAAGGTGGATTCCTTGCGCTCGATGCGCTCGGTCGGGATGACGACCAGCATCGCGGAGAAGGCGGTGAAGTGTGCTGGGAACTGGATCTTCCAGTGCAGCGGACCGAGTTCTTCGCTGGCGCCGTTAGTCACGATCGAATGCGCGACGTCTGTGCCGGTGATGGAGAACTCCACATCGGTGGCGTGGCGGTCGAAGAGCAGGTTCGCTGGGAACCACATCTCGAGGTAACGACCGTTGTTGAGGTCGGAGAAGAAGAAGTCCCAGTCGAGGGTGTTCTCACCCCAGCCGATGTCGATGGCTTGTGGGGATTGCGGCTTCTTCAGGAGGTACTGCAGTTCCAGCGTGTGGGTCTCGCCAGCCTTGGCTTCGATCTCCAGAATGCGGATGGGACCGGAGGTGCGACCTGGATTGTGCTGCGCCAGTTGTTCGACGTCGATCATTTCGCCGTTGAAGGTTGCACGGTCGATGTCTTGACGCAGATCGAACAGCGGCATGCCATCGGCGGTCATCTCGAAGACCATGGTGGCGGTGGTGCGCGCTTCTTGTTTCTCCAAGTCGAAGACGATCGTCGCCGAGACGGATTGGATGTCGATCGGCGTGCCGACGAGACCATCGATCTCGAGGGGCGGTGGCGCTTTGGCTTTGTCGTCGCCTGGCAGCTGCGCAGTGGCGGCGGTGGTGGATGTCAGGGCTGCAGCGCAAAGGATGGCAATGCGGCTCAGCGAAATCGGGATGACTGGGGATGACATGGGGACAATCGTAGCAACTGTGGTTTCTGCCGCCCCTGACGCTTCATTTACTGCCGATAACATATTTTATCAACAGTAAGATGAGGCGAGAGGGGACCCACAAATATGACCGACAATCCGACCGAACTACCTTACGATAAAGAACCTACAAACGCTCTGGAAGTTGCCGGTGAGCGCCTGCTCTCTGCCGAGCAGTTTCACCGTCTCACGGATGTGCCTGCCGTCTTTGTGTGGCTTGAGAACATCCAGAACCGCAACACTAGGCGCGCCTATCAGAGTGATCTCGAGGCATTTATCGGGTTTTGCGGCATTGAGACGCCCGATGAGCTGCGACTTGTCACGCGGGCCCATTTGATCGCCTGGCGAGACCAATTGGAGGCCTTGAAACTGGCTCCAGCCACCATTCGGCGCAAATTGGCGGCCATTTCGTCTCTTTTCGAGTACCTCTGCAACGAAAACGCTGTCGAATCCAACCCTGTCGCAGGAATTAAACGGCCTACGGCGGACAACAACGTAGGTAAAACCCCGGCTTTGTCCGATGAACAGGCCCGGAAGCTGCTCCAGGCGCCACAGGGGAACGGTTTAAAGGCCGTCAGAGACCGTGCAATAATCGCCACCTACCTGTTTCACGGCCTACGGAGGACCGAATTGGCAGATCTGCCGGTTAGTAGCCTTGCTGAACGCCGCGGTGTCATGCATTTGCGTGTTCTGGGTAAGGGATCGAAAACACGGTATTTGCCTGCGCACCCTGCTGCACTCGAGGCGATTTCGGCTTACCTGGAGCTTGCCGGCCACGGTGTAGACAGCAAAGGTGCCCTCTTTCGGCCGGTCAAGAACAACACGACTGGAACCCTTGATGAGGCCATCACTGGCGGTGGCGTGTATCAGTTGGTGATGAAGTATGCGGCCGAAGTCGGCGTGCATTTAGAGGGCCTTTGTCTGCACGCATTACGATCGACAGCCGCAACGAATGCGCTTGAGAACAAGTCAGACATTGTTCGTGTGCAGGAGTGGTTGGGGCATGCGAATATTAGTACGACGAGGCTGTACGACCACCGGAACTCGAAACCCGAGGACTCCCCTACTTTCAGGGTCAAATACTAATTGTTGCGTCATACTTTGGCTAACACCTCAAGCAGGGATTTATCACTCTAATCTTCGAGTTTCCATCCCCCTGCTTCATTTCGCCACCAAGTAAGGCCATGGCGCGCGCTAAACCCCAAACTAAATCCAGTGCCTTCCATATTCGATTCATAGTAGTAGGAATCATTGAAGAAAAAGCCAACCCCTGGGCTAGGGAGGCCCGTTGGGAAGGCCTCGGACAACTCGTCCAGGTCTTCAGGGACTCGGCCATTTTGTGTTAGGAAAAAATGCACTTGGAGAGCTATCCCGTCGCCTTTTCTTTTGGCCTCATCCATTCTTGTGGAACGGAAAATCTCAGCGCAAATGATGCCGCTAAGAAGTGCGACAGTCAAGAGTGTGCCGGCCCAGGAAGATTTTCGCAAAGCCCAGGTCACCCCAGCAATCGCCAGAACCAAGGCCAATCTATCCAAAAGGAATCCGGCGGCCCATCCGAATTCGCCGACGAGAAAGCCAATCCCAACTGCAATGGTTAGGAGCGTGACAGAGAGGAATGCCCAAATGATTGCCTTACTCATTAACATTTAGTAGATTAAATACCGAGGGTTTTTTACAGTCGAATTGTAATCATCAATAAGCCTTTCCTGTTCAGGGGTTAAGCGATAAGGGCCTTCGTTTCCATGATCATACTCCGGAGTGGGACCGTTGGGGCCTGCATCATCAATTGGTCCATACTTGTCGATTAAGAAATCTACTACAAGGTCACCGATATTGTCAGCATTCCGATCCCAATCCTCAGCCGCAAATTCTGCCCCTGCGCCATTCGACTCCATATCCTCATTTCCACCTAAAGGATGGGCGCTATCTCTATCCTTTTTATAAGGCGAAAGCCCTTGGAGGTACTCGTACCCGAAGCCAGAAGCGAGCGTAATCCACTGGAAGCGAACCCAGCAAGTTACTTCGGCAGCAGTGAAAAAATGCTTTAAGTCAATTACGACGCCACTTTTAAAATAAATATATTTTCTACCCTTGTATTTTACGCCATCATTCCATCCAAAATGGTCTACGGCATCACCAGCACTTCTGCCGTTAGCGACAGCGTCAATGGCATCAGCCACCTTTTCAGCGATACTTGGCTCGTAGGCTCCGCCCTCCGGCAGTGGGCCAATAAAATCTGCTGGATAGGTAGTAGTACCTCCCGGCCCCTGAGTTGAACCATTTTCTAACCCATATGGATCCATCCAAGTTATCGGAGCCCCAAACCCGTATTGGTACATATTCCAGGAATCGAGTGCCAACAATGGGTCCGGACTCAAAAACGCCCCCGTCTCTGGGTCAAACCAGCGGTTCCTGACATCGTAAATCCCCAAGTCAGCATCAAACACTCGACCCATAAAGAACCTGTCGTTTCCGTAGGCGCTAGTCGTCAATGCATTCCCCGACCCGTCTTCAATCGAAACTGCTCCAAACGGGGTGTAACGATAACGCTCCACTACCGTGTTGTTCGAGCGATCAATCAGGCCAAGAATCGACCCCTGGAAGTCGCGCGCCAGTTCGTATGTTCCGTTCGCGGCACCTGCATTCTCAACGACCACCAAAGTCTCATCATCTCCACCGAGCATCAATCCATAAGTCCTCACATTCGAGGGAGTCGTCCCCTCTTCATAGCTCGCTGCCAAATCCGCCCAATCGTAAACGAAGCGAGTGGTGACCGAGGAGCCGTCCGTAGAGCGCACTCGCCTACCTTCGGCATCGTATTCATGCATTCGAATCACATTGGTGGTGCTGATTTCCTCCACCTCCACCAGCTTGCCCCAAGCATCCCAGCGGTAGTAGTGGGTGCCATCCGAGTTGAGATAGCCATCCGTCTCGGTGCGAGCATTACCCCCGACATTCGTGTAGAAGTGGGCATTATTCGTCGTGTATGACTGTGTGGTGGTCGTCGAACTCCCATACACATGGAAATCCACTGCCGTTCGTGCGTAAACGTCGTTTAGGTGATAGGTCTCCTTCTCAGAGTAGACACTGATCGCCCCACCACCGTTCGCATTCGGGACGCCCGAATACCATTCGGACATGCGACCGAACTCGTCATGGACAAACGCGTCTCCCACCGAGTCCATCACTCGCTGCCTGGAGGTCACCCGGCCTGCTTTATCGATGACTCGCTCATCTCCCTCCAACGTGACTGGGGTGGATCCAGTATGTGAAGACCAGGTAGCAGAAGTCCAGCGGCCATAGCCGTCAAAGCCGTAATCGGCATCCAAGCTCGCAATCGAGTCTGAGCGGTTGCTGACGCGCGTGCCGTAGTGGCTTAGCGTGTAGTTGGCGACAGTGGTGGCGCCTTTCTTGTAGGTCGCCGTGCCTAGGCGACCGGCACCATCGTAAGTTAATGCGCTAACATCAAGCCCCAATCCTGACGGATAGGTCGTGCTGCGAAGTTCACCGTTGTAGCCAAAAGCCCATGCCCATGTTTCATCCTGGCCCGATGGGCCTTGGACTTCACCAGTTCGTTCACCAAGGTCGTTGTAGGAGAATTGAGTCTCCCAGACTTTCGAGCCTCCGCGCCAAACTTCTGACTGTGACATGGAGTCGAGCCAAGGATCGTACGACCAAACAAGCTTGTCGTCGCCAATGACGTTTGTCAGGCTTTGAACGTTAGTGTCGTCCGAGCGCAGATTGCGAAGGCTGTGGGACTCCTTGTAGGTGTAAGTATGTGTGATACCTCGGCTATCCAAGGTCCCACGCACACGATCAAGGTCATCAAAGGTGGTGTTTTGGAGCCACCGACCATCCGGGTAGGTCACCTTGTCCGGTCGGAGCCAATCTGCCGTGTAGACCGTGTAATTCGTAACCTTATTCTTCGCATCTGTGGCGGACTTCAAGTAACCATGGGTGCTGTCATAGGCATAGGTCGTCGTTTGCTTGGCCCCTGTGTCGCCAACCCGAGATACCGCTTCAAGGCGGTTGAGCTCGTCGTAGGTCCATTCCTTGCCGACAGAAAGCGGATCCTCGTAGCTCACGTAACGATCTAACTCGTCAAAGCCCATCTTCCAGGTACGCGTGTTCCCGGTGTACATTCCGGTTCCAACAGACCATTCGTATTGAGTAGATTCTTCGGGGCGGCCGAGCTTGTCGAACTTCGTCTTAACCTTCTCAACCAGCTTCGTCGCAGTGCCCTGGCTACTGATGCGCTCCGCCACCATCTCACGCGTGCCGTCAAGGTGATCAAAGAACACCTCCTTCACAGCAAGAGAACCAACGCCACTCGTCAGCAGCTCTTGGTGAAGAATACGGTCACGCGCATCGTAGGTGAATTCTTCCACAACGCCTGTTGCGGAACTCAATCCGAGAGTGCGGTCTCCCATGAACTCGGTTTCGCGCACTGCGCGGCCGCGACCATCGATGATGTACTTAGTCATGCGCGCCTCATCCACGGCACCACTTTCGTAAACCGCCCAAGAAAGGAGGTGGCCGGCCAAGTTATGGGTAAGGACATGGTGCTCCAACCACTTCTGACTTGAAATCGAAGATGGCGATCCCTGGATCGCACCTACTTCAACTTCTTTCAGAAAGCCCCGGGCATCGTACTTGCGATCACGTGCGGCATAGTATCCAGTGCTGGTTTCCGCAAAGGACTTCTTCAAGCGACCGTGGTCGTCATATTGATTGTGGTATTCCCAATTTTCGGCGTTCTCCCAAGAAAGGAGTCGGCCCATTTCATCGTAACCGCCCGATCCACCAATGCCGGCACTCCAAACGGTACGGGTCTTTGTGGCAAAAGATTCCTTGATTTCTGAAAGGAGCATGAACGCCCCTTCACCATAGATCCACTCCGTGGACCAATTCCTCCAGTCTGTTCTCTTCTCGATACGTCCGCCAGCACTGAACTCAATTTCAGTGGTTACGGCGCTCGCTGCACCGGGGCCTGTGTAATGAGACTCGTAAGGGAAGCCGTTTTCGTCAAGATCAAGCTCTCGGACTTCAGTTAAAGTACCACCCGAAGTCGTCAGCTTCACCATACGCCCCGCTTTGTCGTAGCGGATATCGTTGTTGCGGGCAGCCGTTGGGCTTGAGTAATCCTCTCCGATCCAATAGATGCGACCGGAATCATCCATCAAGTAGGCCGTGGTCACGTTGTCGGAACCTGTGACCTCCGTCAGGTGCATGAAGTCTTCGTTTACAACGAAATCCGTTTCCCAGGTCTTCGTGTTAATTGGATCGGTCTGAGTTTCCTTACTGATGTAGTTCCCAGAAGTTGAAAGGGTAAATTCCCACTTGGTTTGCTCAGCAGAATCTTCAAGCTGGTGAATGCCGCTCAAGCGACCATCGTTTAGGAAATAGTCGAAATGCTCTTCCCGATGGATTTGGCCTGGAGAGGCTCCAGTGCTCGACTGGATCGAGCCGTAATCGATCGATTCCAATTCCAGTCCATCTTGCGACCACTCGTAGAGATGGACAATGTGACCATCAACGTTTTGCGCTTCATCACAGCTTGGGTGATTACAGGTGTTGTCCGGATCCTCGTTCGGATGCGCATCGCGGCGTAGCTCGTGCTCCAGAAGGCGGGTGCGCATTTCGCCACCCTTAGGGTCAAACTTTTCGTAGGCCCAGCGTTCTACACGATTAGGTGCGGAAGACCCCGTTGGTGGATACCACCACTTCGTGGTGAGATTGCCCTCAGAGTCATACTGCATGTGCTCCTTACTGCCATCCGGATAGGTCACATCCGTGAGAATCTCGCAGGAGGTGCAGTTGGGGTCGTTATAAGTAAAGAGGATTTCGCGCCAAACGTTATTCACCGAGTCGATTTCATCGCGACGCTTCTCAATACGGCCATTGGAGTCGTAGTGAAACTCACGGTGCTCGCCGTCTGGACCCAGGTAATCGGTGTAACCAGCGGAGTAGATATAAGAGTGCACTCCCTCTCCGTCTGGGCGGACAGTGGAGCCAGGGCGGTCCTTTTGGGTGGTGACTTGGCCACCTGAGTCACTGTCATAGGTCCACTCGTATTCGATCTCACCATTGCCATTCTTAATGCTCTTAAGAAGCCAGGCGTAGGTGTCAGGGTTGGTTCCAGAATCAATGAGGATGTACTGGTAATCGTACTCCACCACTTCACGCACGAAGTCAATCTGAGTCGGGTCAATGCTGTCTTCCGTAGCAATCTCCAGGCCTTCAACCTTCGTCAGCGTCACTTGTCCGTTTGAGCGCTCTTCATAGGAATATTCGATCTGAGCGATCAATGAACTGGCCGCATTGTTGATCTCGACTTTGGCTAGGCGACCGTTGCCAGCGTGGTAGGAATAGACTAAGGTTCTGCCAATATCGTCCGTTATCGTATCCACGATGTATCCGGCAGGATGCTGTGGAAAGTACTTATGGCTGATGGAGGTCGATTGCCCCCAAGTGTCCGTCACAGAGGTTGGTAAATACCAGACATTGCCACCATATGGCTCAAACTGCTCTTCGATACCGGAGCTGTTGTACACCGAGATTTTGTCGGTGTTGTCATACTTTGCCACTCCCCCGCGACTGCCCGAGAACCAATCGCTATTGGTGTTCCGAGTAAAGGACTCCGTGCCCAATCCTGATCCTGAAGCCATTGCGAAAGCAGTAGGTTCATCGGATTGATTATGGGCCGTGACTTCGATGGAACGATTGGTGTTGATCTCCCAACCAAGGCCCGCCACGCCTTCATATTGATCGTTATTGGAGCGATAGGTACGCACCAAGTTAAAGTCGAAATACTTTCCAACAAGGCTCAAATCGGAGTCGACGACCGTCAAATTGCCCGTTACAGCATCAATAAAAGGTGAATCGATGGGCGGGTCGCCGTCGGGAGTGTTCGAATAGACGGAGTTGTCAATCCCCCGAACAGGGTCTGGGTCATAGGGGCCAAACGTGTTCGCCTGATTGGAAGCCCCAGCAGCTTTAGAGATAAAGGGGACCTCCCCTCTCTCCACGCACCATGGCATAGGAACCACTTCGGGGCCGCCAATGCTGACTTGAACCGGGCATGGGTCGGCCTGAGCCGGTGGAGGCGCATCTCCTTGACCTCCGCTTGCCCCTGGAGGGCATTCATCATCTGGACCACTGGCTCCTGGGTTTGCATCGAGGCCATTTGCCACCAAAGGCGGAGCGGGCTCCGCTGCGGGCAACAACCAGGCGCCCGCTCCGAGAGCGAGGCAAATAAGTGCCGGTATGAGGACCGACGCGCGTGAGATATAGCTCGTGGGAGATGTCATCAGTGAGTCAATCTAACGACCAGGTGTTTCGGGAAACAGAAATTCTTCATCATTTTTTAATCCACCCCTTAGCCGATCAACGACCTTGGTCGTTAATACCAATGCCTTTCTCCAACTCCAAATAAGTATCATCAGGGCTACTGGGTTGCCGACCAAAGTCTTACGGGAATTCACAATACTGAAAACTCGTACCGTTCAGTGTTTATCGCGTGGAGACATTTGTAAGTACACCATCACAGGGTGCCGCCATTATCACTCCCACTTTTTCGACCTCTCTGCCTAGAATTTGGAGAAGGAAGCAACTCTTTGACCCTTAACCCTCCCTACTGCCTACGGGGTCGACAGTGCCTCCTGCCAATTAGCAAGCGCCGAGATAGACTCCCAACTCCCTTCTCCAAGAGAGGTTTTTAACATCCACGAAATAGCTTCTTTCTAGTGGGAGTGGATCCTTCCGGATTCTTGAGGAACATCCCCCCAAAATCTGGTACTGATTCCGCGTGAAGAAACTCACCCTCCCCCTTCTCACCGCGTCTGTGCTCGCGGGCGGCCTTGTTTATGCCGCCAATCAGGAGCCGCAGGAGCCTGTTGCCGAGAAGCCGGTGCCGGAAGGCGTCGCGCCGTCGATTATGCAGTTCTTTGGGGCACTGCCGAAGAACATGGATCGTGCGGATGCACCTTCGACCAAGGCGCAGATCGCGCTCGGGCGTAAGTTGTACTTCGAGAAGCGTCTGTCGAAGGATGGCACGCTGTCCTGCAACTCCTGCCATGGGCTGGATACCTACGGCGTGGACAACGCGCAGTTCTCCAGTGGCGTCGATGGCAAATTGGGTGGCCGCAATGCCCCCACCGTGTACATGGCGGCCGCGCATGTCACACAGTTCTGGGATGGACGCGCTGCCGATGTCGAAGAGCAGGCACTCGGTCCGATCCTGAACCCGGTCGAGATGGCCATGGATAGTGCGGAACAGGTCGTCGGCATCCTGAAAGCCGATGCGGAGTATCCGAAACTCTTCGCCGCCGCCTTCCCGGAGGATGCAGAGGCCCTCACTTGGAACAACCTCGGTCGGGCCATCGGTGCCTTCGAGCGTCAACTCGTCACGCCCAGCCGTTTTGACGACTACCTATTAGGCGATGCCAGTGCACTCACCGAAAAGGAGTTGCGCGGCTTCAAGGCTTTCGTCGACACCGGTTGCTTCGGTTGCCACAACGGCCCTTATATGGGTGGGCAGATCTACATGAAGCTCGGCCTAGTGAAGGAATGGCCAAGCCAGAAGGACCTCGGTCGCTTCGACGTCACCGGTGTTGAAACCCACAAGATGGTGTTCAAGGTGCCGAGTCTGCGCAACGTCGCGAAGACGGGGCCTTACTTCCACGATGGATCGGTGGATGAGCTTGAGGAAGCCGTCCGCATGATGAGTCGTCACCAGCGTGGCATCGAGTTGACGGATGAAGAGGCTACTTCGATCGTGGATTTCCTCGGCGCGCTGACTGGCGAGCTGCCGAAGGAAGAAGTTGCGGCGGCGAAGGCTTCGACCCAGGGTTAGGCCTCAGGCCGCGCCGACCCATTTAGGATGGAGGGATGCATCGCGCCCTCCATCCTTTGCTTTTGACCCCCTTCCTCCTGTTGCCGGCCTGCCAGAACATGGAGGTGCAGGAAAGCGCCGCCGCAACACCTGAAACGGCCGAGGAAGAAGCGATGGCGATGCAGCGTTATTGGTTCGGGATGATCTACCCCGGCCCGCGCTACCACGACGATGTCGACCCCGAAGAGCTGGCCACGATCCAAGCTGGGCATATGGCGCGGATCGGTGAGTTGGCGGATTCCGGGGAGATGGCATTGGCCGGTCCTTTTGAGGTGGATCCGGAAGCCGAGCGCCCTTTTGTGGGCCTTTTCCTCTACGACGTGGAGACCCGAGAGGAGGCAGAGGCCCTGGCGGCTTCTGACCCCGCAGTACAAGCCGGAAGACTAGTGGTGGAAGTCCACGCCTGGTGGGGCGTATCGGGTCTCACCTACCCCGGAGACACCTCGAATTGACCTGAAAAGGTATTAATAGAATAACCGACCTTTTTATCGTTAGTAGTGCTGTGGTCGCGGGGGAGGATGATCAGTCCGCTCAGGAGAATTCCGATCGGTGTGCCGAATGTCACGGCGAATATTCACCTGGCATCGCCTCGCACTGGTGAGACAGCATGCACACCGCACTCGACATGGGTTGCTTGGATTGCTCGCTCGACAACCAACTAGCAGAAGTTGCGGAAGGCGTCGACGGCTCCAAACTAACGGTATCGCGAATCGCGTGGGCGCAGCATGGACATCGCGGAAACGGAAGCGCTAGTCCAAAACGGACACTGAGCCATTGATGATTCGGAGTGCACCCGTTGCGACGATTGCGTCGACACCTGCCCTAAAGGTCGTTTAGGTCAGGCCTCCCCCGCTGAACACGCTTCCACTGCGCGGGGGGACGCTATCTTTGTCCCATGGCACTGTTCCAGACCCCGCCCAAAAACAACGAGGAAGCCGCTCAATACGAACCGCTCGAGATTGGACCCGAGCAGGTCCTTGAGATGAGCGAAGGGGAGTGGTACGAGAAGATCTATCGCGGTGAGGATGTCCCGCAGCTGACGATTCGTGCGGTGTTGATGGGATCGGGACTTGGTTTCCTGCTCGCATTCACCAACCTCTATATCGGCTTGAAGACGGGTTGGGCCTTGGGAGTGGCGATCACTGCCTGCATCATGTCCTATGCGATCTGGACCTTGATGGTGCGATCGGGCGCGGCGAAGTCGAACATGACCATCCTCGAGACCAACTGCATGCAGTCGACCGCAAGCTCTGCGGGTTATTCGACGGGCGGCACGATGGTTTCGGCCATCGCAGCCATGTTGTTGATCTCAGTCACGCCGGATAATCCGGAAGGCACGCACATGAATGTCGGCGTGCTGGTTGGCTGGACCATCGCTCTGGCCGCACTCGGAACGGTGATGGCGATTCCGATGAAGCGGAACTTGATCAACCGCGATCGCCTCAAGTTCCCATCCGGCACTGCAGCAGCCGTAACCTTGCAATCGCTGTACTCCCATGGTTCGATCGCCATGGTCAAAGCAAAGGTGCTCGGTATTGCAGCCGCCGTCGGCGCGGCCTTCTCGCTGTGCTTGGATTTCAACTGGGTGAAGAGCGGGTCCCTCCTTCCAGGCCATCTCAACATCTTCAACTCCATCCCGGCCCCCGGCACCAAGACCCTGGAGAACGGTACCAAGGAGCCCTTCAAGCTGTCCGATTGGACCATGTCGCTCGACGTTAACCCGGTCATGATCGCTGCCGGCGCACTGGTGGGTCTACGCATCGGTTTCTACATGCTGATCGGTGGTCTCATCCTGGTCTTCGGTCTCGGTGAATCCGGCCTTGCTTCCAGTTGGACCAGTCCATACGGCGAAGCCCTCGCCATCGTGCAGACGGGGGTCGCTGATGCGACCACTGTGGAAGAGTTCTCCGCTCCGCTCGAAGCGATCAAGGAACAGTTTCCTGGTTATGCCGATGACATGACCAAGCTGCAAAACTTGCCGCTGGATCCCAAGCGGGCCGACATGACTCGCTTGCAGTTGATGCAGGCAAGCCTGGCCGCAACCACCGAGTCGCAGACCTTCGCCGCCATCACCAACCCTGGTAAAGCATGGAAGGAAGTCGGGCTTTGGCTTGGTGTGTCGATCATGCTGGCCTACGGCATCCTGCAGTTCTTCACCCAATGGCGCACCATCCTGCGCGCCTTCTCCGGGTTAGGTTCGAAGGGCGCCCAAGACGACACTCCGGAACTGGTCAAGCGGACGGAAGTCCCTGGCAGCTGGTTCGTCGGCGGTACCGCAATCTCTGGCCTTGCAGCCATCCTCATCGCCTGGCTCTACTTCGAGATCCCGCCTTACTTCGGCGCACTCGCAGTCGTGTTGACCTTCTTCCTCTCCATGGTCGCTGCCCGTGCAACTGGCGAGTCGGACATCACCCCCGTCGGTGCGATGGGCAAGATCATGCAACTGACCTTCGGTACCTTGATGCCGCAGTCGGCGAAGGCCAACTTGATGTCGGCATCGATCACGGCGAATGCTGCTGGCTCTGCTGCAGACTTGCTCAACGACTTGAAGTCTGGATACCTGCTCGGCGCCAACCCGCGCCGTCAGTTCATCGCGCAGATTTGGGGTATCGCAGCGGGTACGGCAGCAACGGTGATCGGCTTCCGTCTGCTGGTTCCAACTGCGGAGAAGATGACCGGCGCCGTCCTTGCTGATGGCAGCGTGGCTGTGCCCGAGTTCCCTGCCCCTGCAGCGCAAGCATGGATGGCCATCTCCAAGGTCATGACCGGAGGTGGGCTCGACGCGATGCACCCGATGCACCGCGACATGATCATGTGGGGTCTCATCATCGGCACTGCATTCCTCGCGCTGGAACTCCTCTTCCCCAAGCATCGCGGTTGGTTGCCTTCCGCTACTGGACTGGGCCTGGGCTTGATCCTCCCGTTCAACTACCCCTTGTCGATGTTCTTGGGCGCCGTCTTCGCGGCCATCTGGATGAAGAAGAACAAGGAGAACGCGGATTTCTACATGATCCCGATCGTCTCGGGTCTCATCGCAGGCATCTCGATCTTCGGTGTCATCGGCGCGGTGATGAACACCTTCGTGCTGAAGTAACGGAGTTCAATCTTCACTACCGTCTGCCAAACGCAGTGGCAGTTCCGGCAAGCGCCCTTCTCGCATCTTCCAAGTGATGTGGAAGGGCGCAAACCCTTCCGCGTTGATGCGGATGTCCACCGGCACGTCGAGCAGGAGATCCTGTTCCGAAGGGCCATCGCCACCGTCGGCGTGGAAGACGGGAAGAGCCGTGGCCTTGATCGAAATGGCATCGCGCAGGTCGCGGAAGGAAGCACCGGCTGGGAAGAGGATGCGCTCCAGCACTTCGTCGCGACTGAGATAAACCGCAACATAGTGGCCGGCACCTTCCGCACGGATGCGCACTTCCATCCTCTTGGATTCGCCTTCGCGAAAGTAGAAACGATGCTTGGTGGTGTTGCCGCGAGAATCCTGATGGCGGGTCCCGAGCGAGTAGCCGAAGAAGGTCGGCTCCATCGGTTTCCAAGAACGATGATGTCCGCCGGACCAACCGCCGCCCATCGACATGCTTTCAAAGACAGCATCATGATGGGGCCAACGACGATTCAGCCAACTCGGCTCATAGTCCATGTCTTGGGAAGAAGTGTTGCCGCCTTCCTGCCATTCGAATCCCTCCCCGGAAACGCCAAGGATGCGGGTGCCGTCGGCACGGTAGAGGACCAACACGATTTCCTCCGGATGAGGCATGATGACTTCCTGCGTGAGCGAAGTGCTGCGTCCTTCGATCTTGAAAGCTGGCCCGGACTCGGCGCCATCTTTGGCGAAGATCGCATAGATGCGGTAATCCCCTTCTGGCAACTGGTCGGCGCGGAAGACACCGTCGACCGCCTTCGCTGTGTGCTGAAGTTGATCCCCCGAGAACCAATCTTCGTTGCCTGGTGCATTCAAGCGCCAGAGTTGCACGGTTCCGGAAACTGGCTCCAAGGTCAAACTGTCCAGCAGTTTGATCTCGACGGCACTCTCGCCAAACTGGAGAGGATCCGGTGGAAGTTCCGACTCGAGCAGGAATTCCTCGCTCGGCTCCTCGATGATCTCAATCGGTTCGGAGAAGAGTCCCTCGTCGGCGGCAAGATTCTCACGTTGCACCGAGGCGAGCCCTTCCTCCACAGCGGGCGCAGCCTTACGCAGCGATTCTTCCTGCGCAGGAACCGACGCCTCTTCCGCCTGCGGCTCCAGCGGTGGCTCCTGCATGAGATACCAAGCCGAGAGCAGCGCGGCGAGGAGGAGCAGGAGCGGCAGGAGGCGTCTCATGCAAGGAGCAACGGGCGGCCACCGCTGCGGTTCACCAACCCGGAGCCTCTTCGATATCCCAAAGTCCCGCGGACCCTGCCTGTGCACTCAGCGCGAAAGGGCCGGTCAAGGGGATATCTCGGGTCGTCACCTCCAGCACCTTGCTGCCGCCCAGGTCGATGGTGATCTCGGTGCCTTCGACTTGAATCGCAAACGGAATCGGAGCGTTGAGCCCTAATGCTTCAACCTTGACGCTCTTCAAACGCGTCCATTGATTGGTGGTGCTGCGGTAGGAGAATACCGTCAAACCATGTTCGGCAGAAAAGGCAATGGAATGGAAGCCTTCCTGATGACGCCCGAGAAAGACATTCAACTGCTGACGCCCCCCTTCCAAGATCGTGAAGTTGCCCGCGATGCGGTACTTCTTGCCGCTGTCCTGCAAGCGCCAAGCGATCGCATTACTGTCGAACGCAGCTTGCGCCAACTTCCCTTCGAAGGGATAAAGGTGACGATACAGCTCGTACCAGACCGGCTTCAAGGCTTCGACGTACTTGCGATAACCCATATCCAAGGAACGAAGCCTGGACTGACTCAGCTTCTTCGGGAAGGCGTCGACCAGATTCTTGGCGAACTCTGGATTCCCACCCAACCGATGCGCCTCCTTCAGCATTGCCTTCAAGAGTTCCGGCTCTTCCTCATGGAGGTACTCCACCAACATCCAACGCGTGTCATAGCGTTCGTAGAACTCGAGCTCCTCAGTCGCATCCAACAGGACTCCTTCGACGCTCGGCAGGCGATCATCCTTGAACACGACCTGTACTTTCGCAATCGAACTGCTGACATAAGGATCAGTACTCCAATCCCCCAACATGCCCATCTCCTCCAGCACCTTCAACTCGATCATCGATGCGACGCCGTCCGCCATCCAACTCGGGTGTGAACGGAAGTTGCGGTAGTGCGCATAACGATAGATGTGCGCGATTTCATGCGCGATAAGGCGCAGGGTCTGGCGCGGCAGGCCGAGCACCTCCAAGGCTTCCGGCCCGAGCACCGGTTGCAGTGCGACATGTGCTGACAAGGTGTTGAAGTGCGCGAAAGCCATGTTGCGCGCGAAGGCGCCTCCGGTCAGTGCACGGTCTGCCGCTTCATAAGTTGCGGCATCGGGGTAGAGATGGAAGTCGTAGCGGAGGTCCTCGGCGGCTCCGTCCGGCATGAGCCCAAATCCATAGACCTCGGCGGCGATACGCCAGGTCGTTTCCGCGGCAAGCAAGGCTCGGTCAGCGGCGGTTTCATCCTGAAGATGACTATGGACGCGGATATGGGCGCCTTCGCGAAGCAGTGGTTCGGAAGTCGGCTCAGCCTCTTGCATGGGCAAGGCTGCGAGAAGAAGGGTGGGGAGAATATGCATGGATGTTCGACGGGGTTGCCAAGCATAACTTCCCGGCGGTCCGGTAATCTCTGGAGGTGATTCCTTCCCTCGCCGTCCTGCTGACCCTGAGCAGTGCTACTCCCCTTCAGGAGCCTGCTGATAAACCGCACATCGTCTTCGTCACGGGCGATGAGGAATACCGCTCGGAAGAATCGATGCCGATGCTCGCCAAGCTGCTCGAGCAGGAATATGGCATGCGATGCACCGTGCTCTATGCCCTGAATGAGTATGGCGAGATCGCGCCGAATCATCTGACTAACATTCCCGGCCTTGAAGCCTTGGCCGACGCCGATCTGATGGTGCAGTTCACGCGTTTTCGCGCCTTGCCGGAGGAGCAACTGCAGCATCTGTTGGATTACATCGATTCCGGCAAGCCGATTGCCGGTTTTCGCACCACCACCCATGCCTTGAGTTATCCCGGCGGTTCGCCGCACGCGAAATGGAATGATGCCTATGGCCGCGACTTCTTCGGTCAGAAATGGATCACGCACCATGGTCACCGTTCCACGACGGAGGTCACGCCGAGCAAGG
The DNA here is from genome assembly GCA_049609225.1 of Planctomycetota bacterium. GTDB lineage: Bacteria > Planctomycetota > UBA1135 > UBA1135 > UBA1135. Next base: position 20,970 of record JBMYYH010000027.1, read on the forward strand.
AGTTGCGTCGGAAGCATCCGGTGTTGCGGGGTGTGGAACCGTTTCACGCGGCGTCGTGGCTTTACCACGTGGAGGGTGGCGGCGATGCCCTACCGAGTGATGCGACTTCCCTGGTCTATGGGCAGGCCATCAACAGCGGGCATGGCGCCGATCGGGCCGAGCGGTTTCCGCAGCGACAGACCGTAGCTTGGGTGCGCGAACGTGAGAATGGACAGCGCGTCTTCTTCACGACCTTGGGGCACCCCTATGACTTCAAGGAAGAGTCCATGCGGACGCTCTCCCTCAATGGCATCTTGTGGGCTCTGGGGCTGGAAGAACGAATCCCGAGTTATGGCTGCGAAGTGATGGTCCACCCGCCCTTCGAGCCGACCGATGCTCTTTATGGCGGCGCGGTGCCGGGGCGGATTCCTGCAGAACTCTCGAAGCAGTGGGAGCCTCGCGCCGATGCGCGAATCGCCTATGTCGGCAACACCATGGCCGAACGCATGTCCTTCTTCGGAAGTTTCGAGACGATGATGCATGCGACTTGGCCTGAGAAGAAGTTGACCGTGCGCAATCTTGGCTGGTCGGCAGACACACCCTCCTTCCAACCGCGCCCGGCGAACTTCGGCAGCATGGAAGAGCATCTGGAATCCCTGCAGATCGATACGGTGTTCGGCTTCTTCGGCTTCAACGAGAGTTTCTCGGGCGCAGCTGGGCTCGAGGCTTTCCGCGCGGATTTGGATGATTGGATTCGCAGGGTACGCAGTCGGCGCTTGGCCGACGGAAGCCTGCCGGAGATCATCTTGGTCTCTCCCTTCATGCCGGAACAGGTCGGCGGACGGTACCGCGACAACCGCGAACTCGCAGAGCAAATGAAACCCTATGTCAATGCGATGGCATCGGTAGCGCGACGTGCGCAGGTACGCTTCCTCGACATCTTCACCGTCGACATGATGTTCTTGGATGGAGAGCCTGCTCCGGAATGGAGTCGCGCGACCATCAATGGCATCCATCTGAGTTCGGGCGGAGACTTCGCCGTCGCCACCGACATGATGCTCCTGCTCACCGGTGATGCACCTTCGCTTGATGAGCGTTACTTCGCCTTGAGTGCGGCAGTGCGCGAGAAGTCGCAGCAGTGGTGGTATCGCCATCGTGCGGTCAATGGGTATTACATTTATGGCGGGCGCAAGGATCCCTTCGGCAGCGTGAGCTTCCCGGGCGAGATGCATAACTTCGACCTCCTCGTCGCCGCGCATGACCTTCGCATTCACGCGATCGCGGTGGCGGATGAACCGGAGGAAGTGCCGGAGTTGAATCTAGAGGCCTTGCCCCCCCTGGCGCAGATTCCTACCAACTTCGAACAGGACATCACGATCCTCTCGCCAACCGAGGCCGAAAAGAGTCTGACGGTTGCCGAGGGTTATCGCGCGACGGTCTTTGCGAGTGAGGTGGATTTCCAGGAACTACAGAACCCTGTCGCGATGACTTTCGATGGCAAGGGTCGCTTGTGGGTCTCGACCATGCCCACGTATCCGCAAGTGATGCCCGGTACCAAGCCGGAGTGTCGCATTCTCATCTTCGAGGATACCGATGGAGATGATCGCGCCGATCAAATGATCGTCTTTGCGGATGGCCTCCACCTGCCAGGTGGTTTTGAGCTCGGGGATGGCGGCGCTTACGTCGCGCAGCAGCCGAACATCATGTTCCTGAAGGATACGGATGGGGATGATCGCGCCGATGAGCGCACCATCGTGCTGGAGGGTTTCGGTACCGAGGATTCGCATCACTCCATCAGTGCTTTCACTTGGGGGCCGGCCGGCGGACTCTACTTCCAGGAAGGCACCTTCCACCACAGCCAGGTGGAGACGGCTTATGGCCCAGTGCGCATGAAAGATGGCGCGGTGTTCCGCTGGGAACCGCATACGGGCCGCATGCGCGTGCATGTTCCCTTCGGTTTCTGGAATCCTTGGGGCCATGTGTTCGACGACTTCGGTCAGGATTACGTCGGAGATGCGAGTGATGGCAACAACTACCTTGCCGCTCCGATGACGACGGACAAGGAGTATGAACGTTATCGTCGTGGCCTGGATTCCTTCACCGTGGCGCGCGTCCGCCCGACGGGTGGCAGCGAGTTCATCGGCAGCGAGACTTGGCCGAGCGATGTGCGTGGGGATTACCTCATCAGCAACACCATCGGCTTCCAAGGCATTCGCGCCCACAAGGTCCGACGTGATGGCTCCGGCGTTTGGGCCGATGAGCATTGGGATCTACTCACGAGCAGTGACCGCAACTTCCGCCCCATCGACCTGCAGTTCGGGCCGGACGGATCGCTTTACTTCGTCGATTGGTTCAACCCGTTGATTGGGCACATGCAGCACAGTCTGCGCGATCCGAATCGCGACCACGCGCATGGGCGGGTGTGGAAAGTCGTGCGCATGGATGCTTCGCGTCGGGAAGTGGTGGATCTCACCATCCTCACCGCCGATGCCTTGCTCGAAGAACTACGCGTGCCGGATGCGCGCCATCGTTATCGAGTACGCAGGGAGTTGCGAAACTTCTCCGGCGAGGAGATTCGTCATGCGACGATGGCGATCGAGGTTTCCGGGGAACATCATCTGCTCGAGGTCGCCTGGGTGCATCAGCAAGCCGGCATCTTGCAGCCTGCTCATGTGAGAATGCTGTTGGATAGTGAGGACGAACGCATTCGCGCTGCGGCGGTGCGCATCCACAACATGGAAGTGCACAACAAGGACTTTGATGCACAGCGTGGCGAGGTCCTTGCCGCAGCAGCAGTCGACCCTTCCCCCATGGTGCGTTTGGAGGCCGTGAGCCTTGCAACGCGTTGGCCTAGCCTCAAGAGTTTCGAGGCCGTGCTCGCGACCATGAACTTGCCCACCGATCGTTGGCTTGACTATGCCATCGAACAGGCAACCTTGTTCTTGAAGCCGGCATGGATCGAAGGGCTGCAAGCGGAATGGGTCTACTTGGATGGACAACCGGAACTGGCCCGTGATCTGCTTGCGCGCCTTGATTCCTCCACTTTGTTGCAGTTGCGCCGAACCCCTGCCGTCGCACGTGCGGTGTTGTTGCGCCCGGACATCTCGGCGGAAGAGCGCTCCAAGGCGCTGCAGGATCTGGTCACCGGCCCCGACGGGGATGGTGTCGCAGCTTCGGCATCGGTGATTCAGGAATGGACTGCTGCCTTGCAACAAGCGGATTCGCTACCGGCAGGACATCACTCCGGGCTTGGAGATCTGGTCGCGGTGTTCCAGCCGGAGCACTTGCTGCCGCACGCAGAGGCCCTAACCAAGATGGCATTGGATGCTCGTCGTAGCGAAGTGCGTCAGGCTGCGATGGCGGCTGCGATGAAAGCCTTGGATAGCCAGGCGAATGCGCCCTTGGATGCTTTCACGCCTCCGAGTTCCGTCTGGAAGCAGGCGATTCAGCAGCCCCACAGCATGCAGGATGCATTGGAGGCGGCGCGTCAGATCGGCGAGCATGGGATCGCGGCACGGAGTGCTTACCTGGGTTCCTTGATCCAAAGTCCGCATGCATGGCCTGGATGTCCCACCGAAGCGGCTTCCACTACGGCGCGTTATGTGCGTGTGGACTTGCCTGGCCAAGAGCCACTGACGCTCGCGGAGGTCGAAGTGATGAGTGGCGGGAGAAACGTCGCGCGGAACGGGGTGGCGACTCAAATGGACGAGGCATGGGGTGGCCATGCGTCGCGGGCACTGGATGGACAGACTTCTGGAGCTTGGGGCGATGGTGCGCAGACGCATACGTCGGAAGGAGGCACCGACCCTTGGTGGGAAGTGGACCTCGGGGCTGATTTTGCGATTGAGAGCGTTCAGCTCTACAACCGCACGGACGGCAACTTGGGCAAGCGTCTGGATGGATATCGACTGAGCTTACTGGATGCAGAACGTCGGGTGGTCTGGAGTGCGTCGGATCAACCGGCTCCGAAGACTCAAGTACAACATGCGATGCAGGTCGATTGGCAGGGTGTGGTGTTCCGCGGAGCCATTCGCGCCTTGCACGCCGGCGGACGTATGCCGATGGATCCGACCCTCGGCCGCACCTTGGTCAAGCGTCTCGGTGAAACCCCTCTCGCGGATCGCGGGCAAGCTTGGTATCAGGATGGACTGCGCCTACTGCCGAGACTTGGTCAGGCTTCGGCCGTTGCCGGACTTCACATGACCGTGGTGGATTTGAAGTTCGATCAGCACGGCAATCCATCGCTCCAACACATCGATCTCCGTCCGGGCGGCCCGGTCGAGCTCCGCGTTCAGAATGACACGGAAGGTTGGTTGGCTTTGGCATTACTGAATGAACAACAAGCCGCACGGCTTCAAGCGCAGGAGCCCTCCACCATGCTCGCGACCGATCCGCAGTTGCAACGTGGCCTACCTGTCTACCAGAAGCATTGCCTCAGTTGCCATGCCACCGATGGTGGTGGATTGGTCGGCCCCAACATGACGGATGATTTCTACCTTCACCTCATGCAGGCTGAGGAAATGCCTGCCTTGGTACGCAAGGGACTGATCGAACGCGGCATGACTCCCTTCGAAGGCGTGCTCACCGACCAGGAAATCGCCGATGTCACCGCCTACATGATTCATCTCCGCGGCACTGTTCCCGCTCAACCGAAGGCGGCCCAAGGTGCATTGGTACCACCCTTCGAGTCGACGACCGCGCGCATGCAACGCCTGAACATCGACCCAGGCTTCGCGACCGACGCCCTCGCACCAGGTCACCAACGCAGCTTCCACTTCCACGCTCCGCCCGACCCCTCTGCCTTCACGCTCGACGGCATCCTTCCGGGCGGTTCGCGCATTCATCTACAAGTGCGCGCCATCGAGGAGTAAACCTTTCAGTCCTGCGCTGCCAAACCGAAGCGCTGCCCTCGCACTGCGACGTCGAACCCTCGACGTCGCAGTGTTTGCCTTTGGGGCGAATTCGCATCCCACAATGGATTGGTGTGATTCAGATGCAGGAATAGGACCTGCACCCCTTCCTCCACCGCGCCCTGCAGACGTCGCATGCTATCGGGAACCCGCGGGTGTGGTATCAGCGACATATCGCGGCCGGGTAGTTCCTGGTTGTCGTAGAAGGTCCCATCCAAGAGCAACACCTGATGCTCCAACGTGACCTGGTCCAGCCGCGGCCAATCTTCCCAACCATCGATATCCGGAAGATAGAACAAGCGAGTCTTCACGGTGAGGAAGGAGAAACCAAAGGTGTCGCTGAACTCATCCCGATGGGGAACGCTCCAAGGCTTCACGCGCACTCCTGGAATAGGATCGAAGGGAACTCCATCCTCGAAGGTCCGTAGCTGAATGTTGCCCAGTTCCACCAACTGGCTCCAAGGTCCATGCGCCTTCAGAAAATCCGCCATGCGCGAGCTGCAATACACCGGCAGGCCTCGGGCACCCAAGGCCTCCCGTCCGAGAAAGGCGAGACCGAGGTAGTGGCCCATGTGTGCATGCGTCAAGACAATGGCATCCGGCAGGCTTCCGACCGCCTGCACTTGCTGCGGAAGATCCGGGGTGGCGTCGACCAGGACCCAAGCGGCATCCCCCATCACTGCAAGCGATGCAACGGGTTCTGCATCCTCCGGTCCAAGCGTTGCGCAACAATCCTTCACGCATCCCAACTGCGGACGTCCGCCATCCTGCGCGACACCGAGCACCTCCACCGCACCCGGCGGCAAGGGCATCGCAGGAGCGGTCGCCCCTTGCGGCAAACTGCACGCGCACAACAACAGAATCGGCAACCACCTTTGCATGGTTGCACCCTAACGCGTGGGCCCTGGCCTACTCCAACGCCAAGCGCACTTCGACCGGTTCGCCAGGCACCCAACCGGTACCCGGGGTCGGCTTCAAGCGCACCGCACGGCCGTATTCCGGCACTGCAGGATCCGCCCACAAGGATGCGGGGATGGGCCCCAACTCTGGAGCGAGCGAAGCCACGACGCCTTCGATCATGTCGAAGCTGCCGACGCGATGCATCTCCACGGCGTCGCCCGCGACCACGGTGATCGGCACGGCTTGCGGGTGGTAGAACACCACTGCCGCACCTGCATCCGGCGTGACGGTCATCAACTCTTGGCCAAGCACCACGGCTCTTCCTGGCGTGGCAGCCAAGGACTGCACTCGCCCTGAGATGGGCGCGAACAACAGCAGACCTTCACGCTGCACTTCAATCTCCGCAAGACGCAACTCCTGCACGCGCGCCGCTGCACGTAAAGCGACCAGCCGCGGCTCGGGATCGAGTGGCTCCGGCACGGACCGGAAGAAATCTCGCGAGCGAGCTTCAGCGCGTTCGAACTCGGATTCCATCTCCGCGACCAGCTCTTCCGCCTTGGCGATGCGTTGCTCCAAAGCCTGCCACTCCAACTCGAGGCTTTCCACCTCTGCGGCAGCCGACACGCCCGAGTTCACCAATTTGCGCGCACGCTCGAAAGCCAAACGCGCACGTTCCGCATCGACGCGATCCGTTTCAAGATCCACCTTCTCCTGCAACAGATTCACTCGCAGGTCGACGGCATCCATCTCAAAGCGACGTGCATCCTTCTCCCAATCGCGCGTGATCTCTGCAGCATCCGCGGCCAAACTCGCGATCACGACCTGCTGTTCCGCACGGATCCTCATGATCTCCGCTCCGGCGGTCTCGAGTTGGGCCAATAGAGGGCTGGCATCCATACGCGCCACCATTTGCCCAGCTTCGACATGACCATAAAGCTCCACCGGGAGTTCGGTGACGATGCCGTCGACCGATGCTGCAACCACATGGTCCGTCACTTCGACCATGCCGCGGTAGGTGTAGCCCTCACCCCGGTTCTGCACCAGGAGTACCACGCCCACGACCGAGCCGAGCCACACCAAAACCGGCAGGCCTGCTCGCTTGAAACTCTCCAAACGACGATGAAAAGGAATGGGGATCTTCTTCATCTTTAGATCTCGGCGTATTCATCCCGCAGGACCAAGCCGACTTCGCCGACCCCGGAGACGCCCTCAAGCGCCATGATCAAATCCTGACTCCGCTCCGGGTCGCGCAATCGCACCTGGAAGACGTATTCGGCACCGCCTCCACCTTCACGTACCGAAACGCGATGGGAGTTCCTGCAGTGTGCCTTCAAAACCTTGCTCAACAGTTCCGCCGCCTTGCTCCGCATCTCGTTGTCGAGACGGCAATTCAAATGCCCATCGTAAGGTGACAAAGTGCCGAAGCGCGTGAAGTGCAAGTAGAACGCGACTGCCGACAGGGCCACGGCCCCGATCAATGCCGCGAGGTGTCGTTGTGAGCCCACCGCCATGCCCAGCACCAAAGCGAAGAAGATGAAGGTGGTATCACGCGTGTCCTTCAGGACATTGCGGAAGCGGATGATGGCAAGCGCACCGATCAAGCCGAAGGCCGTGACGATGGAGTTGCCGATCACGAACATCACCAAAGCGACCACCATGGTCAACAGCACCAAGGATTGCGTGAAGGTTCGCGAGTAGCTCAGGCCACTATGGATCTTCAGGTAGACCCACGCGAGGTACTGGCCGATGACGAAGGCCAGAAGCAGCGAAAGCGCCATCGAACTGGCGCTGTATGGGGAACCGAGCGTGTTCCCATCATTGAGTTGACGGAAGAAGGTTTCGAACTCACCCATGGCTGCGTAATTGCGGAGCGTGACGGTACCGATCCTGGTTGGCGTCGAGACACAGAATGTACTTCGCGACCGAGCAGCGTGCGAGCTGGAAGTGTTCGACCATCGCCTCGATCCAATGTGGGCAGGCGTCGGTGAACTTCACTTCGAGGATGACATTGTCGACTGGGGTCTTCTCCCAATCCTTGTCCTCGAAGGCGAAGGGTTTGGATGGATCCGGCGTGGCGTTGTGCAGATGCGTATCGAAGGTCAGGCGTGCAGGCTCGGAACCCATCGCCTCATAGGCTTCCCGTAGATAAGAAACATAAACCGCCGGACGCGCACCAACACGGGCATAGAGGCTACGAAACTCCGCGAACTCCGCGCCTTGAGGGGCCTCACCTTCCGGCATGGGCTGGTTGGCAAGCAGAGCACGAGCCGCAGGCCGCGAGATCAAAGTGCGTCGCTTCAAGATCACCCGATCGGCACGCCGCTTCACTTCGGCGAACAGCGGCGAATCCGGACGCCCGTCATAGCCACGAATGCGTAGCTTGAAACGATTCTTCATGCCCTGAATCGTGGTCTCGTACAACTCGTTGGCAGGGCCATCGAGATAGAGACTGTGCACTGGATAACGATTCTTTTTGGCACGTGCTGAGAAGAAATCGAGCTCCAGATAAGGCCGCGTGAACTGCCGAATCTCCTCCGCCATGCCTTTCGGAATGAGGTACTTACACTCGAAGCGCGAACGCAGCGTGTTGTCGGTGGCGAAGGGAGCGTTTGCAGACATCGTCTACAGATTGATCGTAGCGGTCAGGCCACAGTTGGCAGTATCAAGAGCCTGCACCACCACCGCACCACAAACCGCATCCGGCAGGATCACGTCGAGGCGCAAGGTGCCGTGAAGATCGGAGATGCCGATACCAACCGGTGTAATGGTCAGTGGATCCAGGTCCAATACGGTTCCCGCACATGGGAAACCAGCCGGGATCGGGAAGGTTCCATTGCCAAGAGCCGCGAGTACGATCACCTGGGTTTGGGGTGTCGCGTTGAAAGCGACCAGCTCCATCGGACCGGGGCAATTGCCATAGGCCGCGACAGCGAAGGAGCCGGTGTCGTTAAGGGCACCAGGAGTGGCCGTGGTCAAGATCTCGAGGTTCGGCGAGGCGTCGGGCGAACGACCGAAGCTTTGATCCGCTGCCAGGGCTGGGAACAGGAGGGCGGCGGCCTGGATGGCGCCGAGGCTCTCCGCGGCCCACAGATGCACGCTTTCGCCACCGGCCGACAACTTGAAGTCGGTATGCAAAGGACCATCGGTGACATCATCATCACACCAGACCAAGAGGTGGCTCTTCGCCGGGATGATGGTGCCGGCAGGGAAGGTCCAGCGGCCGGCTTCACCAGGGCGGTCACTCAAGGACCAACCCGTGAGATCGACATCGATCTCTTCATCGTTGTAGAGCTCGACCCAATCCTCGAAATCGCCGAGTTCATCCGCGAGCGTGGTGGCGTTGTCGGCCATGACCTCGTTGAGGTAGACGCGCGGCAATGCATTCGGCTTCGGGTAGTTAGCTGCGACATAGGCACGACGGCTCTCGATAAACGGCTTCAATCCCCAAGTGGCTGGGTTGGTGAAAGCCTGATAATTCGCCGGCGACGCGAAACCTGCAATGTGATCGGCGTTGTCATAGCGATTGTCCATCGAGGATCCGGAGAAAGAACCGGTGAAGGCCAAAGGGCTTGTCAACGCACTCACCCCATCGATGAAGGGGAAGGACTGCGCGGGATGGAATGGGCCATTGTTGAACGCGTGCGCGTAGTGCTTCAACCCGTTGTCGTAGTTCGGGACTTCAAGCAAGCGCTCGATCAAGGGCGGCGGCGCATTGCCGTTCATGCCGAAACCGCCGTTGCCCCATCCGTTGTAAGGCTTGGTCGCGAAATTGGTGCCGAAGCTGCCGATGATCGGGAAGAACAGGTAATCGGTACCGAAGGCGTGGTCGAGATCCCATGGGATGTACTCGAGGCGCCCAGTACCCGTGTTCTCGTAGAGGTAGTAGTTGTTACCACCAATCCAAAGGCCATCCCATTGCCCGCAAATCATGTCTGCAGCTTGCGCGCGCAGGAAACCATCGACATTCAGCCAATCACCGATTTCATCCGCGAACTCCTGGTCCGTGGTGTTGTTGATGAAGTTGATGAACTCAGCAAGAAGGAGGAAATCCCCGTCGTAGGTCTTTTCCTCGTATGCATCCAGATTGCCGTAGGCTGCTGGGTTACCGGGAGGGCGGAAAGTCAGGTTTGCGGGTTCATCGCGAATGCGACATTTGTAGAGCCGACCATCATCGTTGCCGAACCATGCCTTGACGAAGATGTCATCGACATTCTCAAGGTGCACGAAGAGCCCGCTGACTTGCGAGCCATCGTTGATCTCAAGCCACACGTGATGCGTGCGTGATGCTGGAACTCCGAACTCGCGCAGCATCTTGAACATGGCGCTGGACCGGCTGATGGTTGGGTCCGGCGCATCACCGCCAAGATTCATCTTCTTCAGGCCATGGAAGCGGCGGCCAGGAACGAACTCATGGAAACTGATCTTCCACGGATTCTTTTTCGCATCCCGCCCACTGTTGCCTCGCGGCCGAATGCCACAGTTGGCGTAGGTTTCGTTGATCTGCGAGTTGACGATGTTGACCGTGCAATCGGCGTACTGATCGGTATCGCGATTGTTCAACAGATAGTTCAAATCCCCCGGCGCCATGGTGACGGTCACATAGGTGATCTCGTCGGGCAGGAACACGTTCTGCTGCGCATCGAGGTAAGCGGCATCATCCAAGGGAGATGCATACTGCGCGCTCGATGTGGCAGTGAGAGCCAGCGCAGCGATGAGAAGCATGAGGGGGAGACGGAACATCGCAATGACATTTGCAGAAAGGACTTGGGTCGGGGGGACCCAGTCCTCGCTGAATTACCTAAAAATACCATAGAATCCTCAAAGAAAGCTGAATTCCACTTATATCGAGTGCATTGTGTCGTCCTCAGTACGATGGACCACGTGCAATCCCCACGCTTTCGTTTTCTTTTCGCCCTAGCAACCCTCGCGTTCACGCTAACGCCCACCGCCACGGGGCAAGGGCAGGAAGGATTCCTGTTTGACCCAGGCGTTTCGATGGAGAATCCCGCGGCTGGCGCTTCAACGGAACTTGCCCAACTGCAGAAGATGTTGGGATCTTGGACTGTGGAGGTTTCCACCCCGATCCGCGGCACCCGTGAGTTGCGTCGGCAGGTTGGGCATGCGCGCTTAACTTGGATGAACCGTGGACACGCCATGATGGAACGTCTGTACCTGGAGGCCAGCGAAGACACGGCGGACGTCCACCTTGCGGCCTTCCATGCCTTCGCGCCTGGCACTTCCACTTGGGGTGTGGGCGAAGCCACCAGTGAAACGATGGCGGTGCAGATCTTTCATGGTGCCTTTGAGGAAGAAGCACTCCTCCTCCATCGTTCGCAGACGGTAAGTGGTGGGCTCGGCACGGAACTGCAACGTCGCACCTTGCGTTTTCAGG
>JBMYYH010000028.1:0-31937 GCA_049609225.1 Planctomycetota bacterium
GTTTGGGAAGTCACTGTAGCGGCGGGCTGGTAGAATCGCCTCCTTCCAGCGCACCGGATCCCCTGTGCGAAATCCCCAGACCTTCCTTCGATGAACCCGCTCTACGACATCAAATTCACCGAAGCGCATCTCGCATGGCGCGAGAAGGCGCACGAGATTGCCGTCAAGTACCTCCTCCCTAACGCCATGAAGCACGACAAGGATGAGAGCTTCAACGAAGAGGCGTTTCAGGCCGCGGCGGAAGCCGGCATGCTCGGCGTGTGGATTCCTAAGGAATACGGCGGAACCGGCGATGGCATCATGGCCCTCGCCCTGATGGTCGAGGAGTTCTCGAAGGCCGACCCAGCATTCGGTGTGGCCTTCGCGGTCAACGCACTGGGTTCGCTGCCGATCATCGTCGGCGGTACCCACGAGCAGAAGGCCAAGTACCTGCCGCTCGTCGCGCAGGGCAAGGCCGCATGTGCCTTCGCACTGTCCGAGAAGTTCGCTGGCTCCGATGCAGGTGGCCTGTCCGTCCGCGCGACCAAAGAGGGCGACACTTGGACCATCAACGGCGAGAAGAAGTGGACCACCAACGGTTCCCGCGCCAACATCATCACTTGCTTCGCCGTCACCGACCCTGAGTCGCGTTCGCGTCGCATCTCCGCCTTCATCATCGAGGACACCGATCCAGGCTTCTCGATCCAGAAGATGGAAGACAAGATGGGCATCCGCTCCGTCCCGGTCTGCGAGACCGCATACGACGGCGTCAAGGTCGGTGATGATCGCCTGATCGGCGGCACTCCTGGCCTCGGCTTCAAGCACTCCATGATGACCCTCGACCTGGCCCGCCCAGGTGTGGCTGCACAGGCTGTCGGCACCGCTGCTGGCGCACTCGAGCTCGCCACCACCTACGCTTGCCGTCGTAAGCAGTTCGGTCAGGCCATCTCTGGTTTCCAGATGATCCAGGCCATGCTTGCCGACATGGCGCAGCAGACTGAAGCCGCACGCTGGATGGTCTATGCCACCGCAGCCCAGGCCGATGCCGGCTCCAAGGGTGTGACTAAGATCGCCGCGATGGCCAAGTGCTTCGCCACGGATGTTGCCGTGAAGGTCGCTACCGATGCCGTGCAGATCTTCGGTGGTTACGGCTTCATGGAGGATTACCCGATCGCCAAGTACTACCGCGACTCGAAGATTCTGCAGATCTACGAAGGCACCAACCAGGTGCAGCGTATGGTCATCGCTCGTAACCTGATCAAGGAGTCGATGAACCACGATTACTACAACAGCGTCATCCCGACCGAGACCCAAGGGTCTTTCGGTGCGGAGCCTGTCACGGCGAACGTGTAGTCGCGCGTCTGCTCCAGGCAGACCTGAAAGGGCGTCTTCCGCAAGGAAGGCGCCCTTCTTCTTTTAGCGCGCGTCGACCATCCGGTACATCATCCAGGAACCCACGCTGCGGAGCGGTGCCCACACGGCACAGCGCTCCTCCAGTTCTTTCGGCGTGGGGCGTTCCTTCAAGCCATCCAGCAGACGCAGCCCTTCCTGCACGCCAAGGTCGGCGGAGGGCAGCACATCCAGCCGGCCCAGCTTGAACATCAGGAACATCTGTGCGGTCCATGGGCCGATGCCGCGCACATCGGTCAACAGGTCGATGACCTCATCATCACTACGATGATGGATGCCACGTAGCTTGAGGCGGCCATCCACGATGTGGTTGGCGAGGTCGATCACCGACAAGGCCTTGGCATTGCTTAAACCGGCGGAGCGCAGAGATTCGAAGGGGATCTTTAGCAGGTCTTCCGGCTTGGCCAGGCGTGGCCCCGGTGTGAGGGCCACGACTCGGCCGAAGATCGTGGTCGCAGCGGCGCCGGCCAGCTGTTGAAACACGATCGCCCGCGCCAACGATTCCCAATGGCTCACCCGACGCCCTGCCGCCTCCGGGAATCCAGGGAACTTGTCCAGCTTCTTCATCGCCGCGGCTAGTTTGGGATCACGCTTCTTCAGCGCGCGCAATTGTGAGGGGGTGGGATGGGCCATGTCGGAATCGGTCGTGGATGCTACTGTATAGGCGCATGCGACGCTTTTCCGTCATCCTCGCCCTGCCCCTCTTCCTCGGCTGCAGCGCTCCTGTTACCACAAGTTCTTGGGGTGATGCCACGATGCGCCTAGCCGTCGCACTGGAGCAAAGCGGAGCTGGGCTGCAGGAACAGGCGGTTGCCCCCTTCCTGCCGGATTCGCCGGAGATGTTGAGCGTGAGCTTGACCAGCCACGCGATCTCCAATGCCTTTGCGCGTCAGGTGGTGGCCTGGAAAGCGCTGGATGCCTATACCGCAGACGTCGCGCGGATCCTGAACAGCAATGTGATGGAAGTCGACAAGGTCCAGGAATTGGCGCGCGCCTTCCATGATCTGCATCGCCGTCTCCTTTTCTCCGACGTCGCCGATTACCTCGGGCTCAACATTGAGGAACATCGGGAGGCCGTCCAGCAGATCCTTGCCGCATCCAGCGCCGTCAGTGCTTTGGGGGCTGCGCAACCTTCGATCAACACTCTTTGTGATCACTTCGCCGAGGGCAGCCGTCGCCTGACCAGTGATCTGGATGATTGGCTCGACACCTGCCTACGCCAAGTCGACTCCAAGTGGCGCGACCGCCTCGATGGTTATGCCGTGTTGCTCGCGCGCAAGAAAGATCTAGAACGTGAGATCGCTGCACAGGCTGCCGGCGCTGCCCCTCAGGTCGGCGATCCGTCCGGCGAGTTGCTGAAGGTCGAGACGCTCCTGCGCAACAGTGAAAGTTGGCGCCGTGATTATGCAGCAGACCAAGAAGGCCTGGCTGCGGCCTTCGACCAGGCCCGCGACCACGTGCAAAAGACCGCACATGCCGCCTTGGAATGGGGCATCGCACACCGCGAACTAGTCAAGGCATTGCGCAGTGATTCCACCGAAGTGAACCTGCGCCTGCTGGATGCTTCCGTCGAAGAGTTAGCGCTCTAAGCTACGACGCAGTTTGGGATCCGGATCACGCTGCATCAGCGTGCGGATCTCATCCTGGAACAGGGCATGATGCCCGGCGATGCCACTGGCTGCTGCGCGACGCAAAGGCGAGCTAAACGACAGCAAAGCCTTGCGATAGGTCTCGACCAAAGCGCGGTCTTGCCCCGAACGTTGGGCCGGGTCCTGCCGCGGATCGATCTCCATCAACCATGGAGCCAGATGACGCAAGGCAGCACTACGCACCGGCGTACTCCTACCTTTCCAGGAATAGGGCAACAGCATGCCACGCACCTGGACTGCCAAACTGGAATCCGTTTCTAGGCCTGCGGTTCCGGCAAGCATCGCCAAGGCCGCCAAGCGCAGGCGTTGTCCCTCACCTTCATCGTTCTGCAACCATTGCGAAGCGAAGGCGAAGCGCGGAGCCGGGTCCATCCGGTTGCCGATCGCGCGGAATGCGGTGACACGCAATCCCGTAAGGGCATCTTGGTTGTCGAGGGTTTCCTGAAGCAGGGCCTCGATCACGGGATCTTCGACGGACGCGGCAATCCATCCCCACCAAGCCGCACGTGTGCGATCATCGGTTTCGGTTTGGAAGGCGCTCCGCACGCGGGAGATCTCAGCGGCGGCCCCAGGATGCAACTTGCGTAAGGAAGCGATGGCCTCCTGACGTACCGCAGCAACTTCATCCGCGCGAGCGGTATCCCACAGCAGTTCCAAAGTCTCGGCGTCGCGGTAATCGGCAAGATCACGCACCGCCAACAAACGCGCACGACTACTCCAACCCTTTTGTGCACGCACGCGGGTCGCGGAAGCGCGCTCATGAATCACGAAACGGCCCGGCACGTAGACATGGGGATCGAACTCGACCCAACCATCGAATTGATTGCCGGTTTCGATGCTGAAGACCTGATCCTCGCGCTCGACCTGGAGTCGGGTTTCGCGCCAGTTGCCATCTTCATACCAACGCACATCCAAGGGGAACTGGAAAGCGGATGGCACTCCACCAGTGATGGACTGCATCTGGGTGACATGCACTTGCAGGTCACGACCGCGTCGGGTCCAGGAGACATCCAGCTCGGGATAGCCTGGCTGATAGACCCACTGGTCATAGAGCCCCTTCAAGTCGCGGCCGCTGGCATTTTCCATGGCCGCAAGGAAGGCGTCGCTGTCTACCGAGCGATAGGCATTGCCGTGCATGTAGATCTTCAGGGCTTCACGGAAAGTCTCTTCACCAAGAATGCCGCGGAACAGGTTCAAGCGGGCCGCGCCGCCTGGATAGATGGTGCCATCGAAGAACAGGTCGAAGGGCAAACGGTACTCATGCTTCACCAGGGCACGCAGACCTTCTCCTTCACACGCGCGCATATAACCATCGAGGGTCCGCCCCATCGAGGCTTGAAACACCGCTTCGCCATCACGATGGCGGCCGTAGAGCAAGGTGAAGTAGGAGGCGAAGCCTTCATTCAACCATGCATGCGGCCAATCCTCGCAGCTGATGATGTCGCCGAACCATTGATGCGCGGCTTCATGCGCCACCAACCCCCAAGAAGGATTGCCTTCCTGATAGAGGTGCGTATGCAGAGCATTTCGCGTGACCGTCGTGGCCGAAACATTCTCCATGCCGCCGAATGGGAAGTCGCGCACGGCAACCTGCGCATACTTCTGGAAGGGATAACGGAAGCCGGTGTAATCGCTGAGGAAAGTCAGGATCTCCGGTGTTTCGCCGAATGAGGCTTCCAGCTTGGAGCCGTCCGCAGGTTCCCCCACATACCAAAGGGGGACATCCTCCCAGCGATCCTCCAACTTCAGCAGAGGACCGGCAACGAAGGTGAACAGATAAGGAGGCATGTCCTCATCCATCACCCAGGTATCGGTAGCCTCCAATCCGCTCTCATCCAAAGTGCGGGCCATGAGCTGGCCTGCCGCGACCGTCATCCAAGTGCGTGGGACGGTTGCGCGCAAGGTGTGACTGGCGCGATCCGAAGGATGATCATTGCACGGGAACCAGAAACGCGCGCGCTCGGCTTCCCCTTGGGTGAAGACATGCGGTGGATGCTCCAGACCATTTTCGCCGGGCAGCGAAAAGTGCATGCCGGCCAATGGCGCGGTGCGATAGGTCACACCGACGACCATGATCTCCCCTTCCTCCATGCCATACGGCACCGGGATAGTGAGTTCGCGGCGATCGTAGGTGAATGCTTCGAGAAAACGACTCGACAACTCCGACTGCACACTGAGGATCTCCATATCCGCGGCGTCGAAGACCAAGGTATCCAAGGCACGTGTGGTGCGCAGGGTGATCCTGGTGTAACCCTCTAGTTTCGCCAACTCAGGATGGATCTTCAGATCCAAGCCATAGGAAAGCACATCGTAACCACGATCAGGGATCTCCTGAACGAGAGCAACGGGCGGATCGAGGACCGCGGAATCCTTAGGAGGTACGACGCAAGCGCTGATGCTCGCGAGGAGCAATGCCGTTCCCGCGCGGAAAGACTTCCTCTGGGGCCAATTAGGCCTTGGCTGCCGCATCGTTGGTGAGTGGCTCCTCTTCATCAGCATCGAGCACACCTTCCCACCAGCCATCCAGGACACCGCCCTGGCCGCTTTCGTGGAAGACGGTTCCGCCCATGCCAGTCCGTTCCTTATGCGCGGCTGCGATCTCGCGCAGACGCGGCATGGCAGTCGCGTGACCGAGCACCACCATGAAAGAGCCTTGGCCACCTTCGGCCAGGCGCGTTCCGAACAGGCCAGCCATGCGGCCAGCGCTGGTCAACTCGGTACGCAACTCATGGATGTGATCATTCTTCAAGCTGCACTTCTCCAAGAAGGAGCGATGCGAACTGTTGAGCACGCGGCCCGATTCGGCGAGGAAATCTTCGCGCTTGGTGCGGCCGTAATCCTGCAGGTGCTGCAGCAGACGACGTGCACGACCACTTTCCCTTACATGGTGTTCGGAAAGGGCGCGATCGCGATAGTTCTCATCCGGGTTAACCATGTTCGGAAGCTCCTCATCCGTGGGCTTCTTGAACTTGGCCAGCCAATCTTTGCCACTCTCCTTAGTAGGGACGTGCGCGCGGAAGCCACCTTCGAACTCCGCCGGAGTGACCTGACCCCATCCACCCCGCTGACTGACCTTGGCCTTCTTCAGCGCGACGTTGAGGTGTTCCAGGCCCATGCGGGCACCGGTCATGGCGTGCAGCCCCATTTCGGGAGCAGCTTTTCCACCGCCAGCATCGACCGCGGCAACCACGACGTGCTCCGGCAGCGGCAGCCACTGCATCACTGGATCGAGGCCATGCTCGATCGCCAACAGACAACCCTTCTGGGCGTTGGCGCTGGTCAGCACCTGGGTCATCGGGACAGGGCGCTGTAGCACCTCCTTAAATCCGTAGATAATTGCCCGGGCAACCCGGATTCCATCCACGCGCTTCTTGTCCAGGCCGGTCGAGCCCTTAAAGGCTAGGGCAACAGAAGTTGCGACGGCCACATCAGCACCACAACCGGTGCCATCTGGCATTCTATCCCAGACTACAAGCGAAAAGCCTTGTTTTGGGGTATTCAGCTGGTGGGTCCGGCGCAAACCGATCATCACCGCCATCATTTCCATCATCCAAGGGGCTTCATCCTCCTCAAATTGGGCCTCAAGTACCGCCAAACTGCGCGGAGGGCCCTTTTTGGTGTAGATGGTGGGGATATCCCCCTGCCACTCACGGTTGCCTCCTTTGCTAGCAGGGCGCAGGAAGCGGATGATGATCTTGTCATCGTCGCGATTCTGGATCGCGCTGTACACAGACCTTCCTGTGGCCATGCTGACCGAGGCAGATCCGGGCAATTCGCTTGGTCCACCGACCAAATCGAGGCACCCCGGAGCGCGCGTAAGCCACATGGGGGCATCGAGTTGCAGAATATCGCTCGCTGCGCCCCTGAGAAGGGATGAGAACGGGAGGAGTGAGGGTGAAAGGGCTGGTACGGGCACAGGAATTCCTGAAATTTTGCTTCCCTGGATGGGTAGTGTTATCGCTGCTCCCAACGAAAAACGCAACCCTCACATAGGGAAATCATCGGGTATGATTCCGTGAGGCGCAATCCCTACGAGTCCCTCGTCGCGCCCCCAGTCAATTAGCATGCGTTCAGCCCTCCAATTTAGTGCTCTCAGCCTCCTGGCCCTCCTGCCAGTGGCCTGCGGTTCTTCCGGATCCTCCACAGGCGGTGCCCTCGGTGCCGCAGCTACCGGTGCCGGTCTAGGAACCAGTGAAATCGTCTTCCCTGGCATCACTGCCGCGGATGCGATCAACCCAAGTGAGGTCACCGTGACCTGGCCCAACGCCGTGATCGCGCAAACCCTCGGTGGATCCCTCACCATGCGGTACAACATTTACCGCGCTCTGGATCCTGCCTCGGTCTTGCTTGATTCCGCGTTGATCGCCACCACCGATCCTGGCGTCACAAGCTTCGTCGACACCGGCTTGCCGGATAACACCACGCTTTACTACCGCGTGGTCGCCGTCGACACCGATGAGCGCTTCTCTCTAACCAGCAGCTTCACCAATGCGCGCACCCCTGCCGCATACGGTCCTGGAACCATCGACTACACCACGGCGATCTTGCCACTGTGGTCGACTGAGATGCCAGGCAACCCTGGCACCACTTGCCTGAGCTGCCACACCACTCCTGGCGCCGGTCACCTCGACCTGTCGACCTTGGATGGTGTCCTTGCTGGCCTCGGCACCTTGGCCAACCCGGATAGCTTCATCATCCCTTACCTGGGCGAAGCTTCTTGGGCCGAGTTCCTTGCCCGCATGACGGCATTCCCAACCTTCTTCCAGCACGTCAACTATCTCACGGCTCCCGAGGGATTGGCTGCTATGGAACAGCCGCTCATGGCTTGGATCTCGGAAGGCGCACTCGCCACTCCGGATAGTCTGCCGCCGATCTTCGAGTTCGGTAATGAGCAACTGGCTGGTACTTACTTCGGTGAGTTCATCGACTTCGATACCGTCCAGGTCACCTTCCCACACGCTTCCGACCCTGAGAGTCTGCCGGTCAACGGCTCCCTCGCTGGTCAGTTGGAGTACGCGGTCTACGCTGGTCCTTCCAGTGATTCCATCAACTGGGATAAGCCGGTCGCCCTGATCACGGTCGACCAGATCCAGGCCCTGAATGACACCGTCTCCGGTACCTTCGATTGGACCACCAGCGACTCGCTTGTCGCGATCGTGCGTCCTCTCGATGCATCCGGCCGCAGTGTTGCCTTCGACCTGGAGAGCTACGATCCCGAAACGGCAACCGCCGATGAGCTCGAGGCCTTCCGTCAGCGTTTCCGCAACCAGGCAACCAACGAGCGCGAAATGGTCATCATTCGCTGATCACTCGCTGACCAAGCAATCCTGAACGCGAAGCACCGTTCGTCCCTCGGGGCGGACGGTGTTTCCTTTTTCACCGAGCCGGGTGGGCTAGCGTCGGCGCAGGAGGAACAGGCCGAAGCCGAGGACACCGCGGCCGAGGTTCCGATAAGCGTCGCGCCAGGCAGTGATGCGCTCACGGAAATAGGTGGCATCGGGATCGTCGGGGTGCTGCTCCAGGAACTGGAACAGGTTGTCGGCATAGGCATCTTCGTAACGATCCCAGGCGTCGACAGAAGTTTCGTGGGCGCGGAGGACGTCGAAGCCTTGGGCTTGGAGGTGGGCCTGCAGGGCGTCGAAGGTGTGAAGTTCAGATTCGCTGCAGCCGAGGAAACTGAGGTAGTCGGCCGAGGGCGTGGACTGCCAATAACCATCGGCCAGAAGGAGCAGGCCTTGGGGTGCGAGCAGGTGATGCAGCTGCGGGATGGCCTCTTCTAAGGTCCCTAAAGCCTGGCTGGCGCCGAGGCAGAGAGTCAGGTCGAAGGGCGCAGCAGCATGACGTTCTGCCTCGAAGTTCTCCTGCAGGAATTGCACCTGCTGGGTGAGTCCGCGCTCTTCTGCATCCACTAGGGCCGCTGCGATGGCTTCCGGATGCGGATCCACACCCACACCACTACCTCCAAAACGTTGCAGGATGTCGAGCAGCAGACGCCCCTTGCCGCAGCCGATGTCCAGCACGCGACTGTCCGACGTCAGCGGTAGGGCTTCCAGGGTTTCGGCAAGAACCGCTTCCTCCAGCGGGTTCCACAGGCTCATGCCCCTATGGCCGATGCTGGAGAAACGCTGCCGTGCGTCGCTCAAACGCCTTCCCCGAGGGCAGCTTTTTCAGCCTTGAAGGTGTGGATCTCTTCGATCAAGGCATCGACCATGTCGGCCTCCGGGACGACCCGCACTTGCTTGCCATCGCGATAAAGGATGCCTTTACCGCCGCCACCCGCGATGCCGATATCCGCCTCGCTGGCTTCGCCCGGTCCGTTGACCACGCAACCGAGTACCGCGATCTTCACGGGGACATCCTCCCCTTCCAAACGCTCCTCCAGTTCCGTCATCAAGGCTTCCAGATCGATTTCGATCCGACCGCAAGTCGGGCAACTGATCAGCTCCGGGCTCGTCACCCGTGCGCCCGACGCCTTGAGGATGTCATAAGCCACCGGAACTTCCGCCACCGGATCACCAGTCAAACTGACGCGGATCGTATCGCCAATGCCATCCAACAGCAGGGCTCCAAGCCCTACCGCCGACTTCAGCGATCCATAACCGGGACGCCCCGCTTCCGTCACGCCAAGGTGCAGCGGAATATCCGTTTGCGCGGCGAAGCGACGATTCGCTTCCAACACGGTGTTGGTATCGGTCGACTTCAACGACACCACGAAGTTGGTGAAGCCCAAATCCTCCACCGTGTTGCAGTGACGAATCGCTGATTCCACCATCGCATCCGGCGAGGGATAACCGTACTTCTCGAGCAGGTCCTTCTCGACCGAACCGCTGTTCACGCCGATGCGCAAGGCCACGCCTGCGGCATCTGCAGCGCGCACGACTTCCCGCACGCGATCCAAGCTCCCGATGTTGCCGGGGTTCAAGCGCACCTTATCCACGCCTGCCTCAATCGAACGCAAGGCGAGGCGATGGGTGAAGTGAATGTCGGCGACCAGAGGCACGGGGCAATGCTTGCGGATCTCCGGCAAGGCGTCGGCGGCGCGATCGTGATTGACGGTGACGCGCACCAACTCACACCCCGCTTCGACCAGACCTTCGATCTGAGCGATGGTGCCGGCAGCATCCTCGGTATCGGTGCAAGTCATCGATTGCACGCGAATCGGATGGCCAGAGCCGATCTTCAAGTCACCGATGGTGACGGTACGGGTTTCGCGACGCGCCATATGCGGATTGTACCTAGCCTTGGGCAAGCCAGGCATCGTGGGCCACCACCCGTCGCACCCAGGCGTGGGTGGCGGAGCGGCTCGCCGGATCCAGCGCGAACAACTTGGTGAAGGTCGGGCCGAAGAAGGTCGCCTGCGTCACCGGATGATCGGTGAGCACGTTGTAAATCAACACACTTGCGAGGGTGATATCGGCTGCCGTCATGCTATCGCCGACCAACCAGTCGGATTTCTGCAGCTTCCCCTCCAAGGACTCGGTGTGCGCCATCAATGCGGCATTCGCAGCCGCGACGGCCTCCTCGGTGACCTCCACCCGCCCGAGCGACATGCCGAACATGGCACCAAGACTGTCTTTCACGCCGTAACGCGCGAAGGCTTCCCAATTCTCGACCTTTTTCATCGCCTCATAATCCTCCGGGAAGAGGGCCGGGCCGGGGAAGTTGGCGTGCAGATAACGCAGGATTGCACCCGAGTCGAACATGCGGACGCCATCGTCCTCCAACACCGGAGTCAGCGCTTGCCGGCTCAGCTCGAGCACGGCGCTGCGATTGGCGGGGTCCTGCGGAATCTCCTCATACTCCAAGCCTTTGTAGGCCAGAGCGACGCGGACTTTGACGTTGTTCGGTGAGGGGACGAGAGTGAGGAGCTTCATGTCTTGCTTTATCCAGCCACTGGAATCGGCTTGCCGTCACCGCCGATCGCCACGTAGGTCACATGGGCGACGGTCACGGTGACTTCTTCGCCCGGACGATCGCGGCGCTCCACGATGACATCCACCTGGACGGAAACCGAAGTGCGGCCGACTTGTGGACTGCAGGTGTAGAGCGAAATCAAATCTCCGACGAATACCGGAGCCAGGAACTTGATCGAGTCCATCGCCACCGTGACATAACGGCGGTGCGGATTGATCCGGCGCATCGCGATCTCGCCAGCCTGGTCGATGAGCGACAGGATGACACCACCGAAAATGGTGCCGGCCGGGTTGGTGTCCTTCGGCAACAGCGTAGTGCGCAGGGCGAGTTCGCCCTTGGTGCCGCATTGTGCGCCTTCCGTTCCTTGTTCTTTGTCTTGCTTAGCCATCGAGCCAGTGGTTCAGGGTATCTGCAGTGTAGGACCGGACGCGATCTAATTGACCAGGAAAGAAGTGCCCAGCCCCCTCCACCAGGGTGATCAGGCCCTGATGCGCTTCCGCCGGCCCCATCTTGTTGAAATCGACGAATTCATCCTCGGTCCCGGCAAGGAAAGCGGTGCGGTGCGGCCAGTCGTTGGAAGTCGGCCACTCGTAGAAGTTGGTCGGCCACGCGACGGCCATGTAGCCGGCCACGCGCTCGCGCATGCGAATCCCGAAGTCGAGGCCGACGCGACTGCCAAAGCTGAATCCCCAAACGAAGACCGGTAAGCCTGGGAACTGTTCTTCCAACCACAGGAACGCTGCTTCCGCATCATCGATCTCGCCGATGCCTTCGGCGTATTCCCCTTCCGAACGCCCGACGCCGCGGAAGTCGATGCGCAACGCCGCACAACCTGCTTCCAGCGAACCCAAAGCACCATGGCGCACCACATTGTTCTGACGTGTACCGCCATGCACCGGATGCGGATGCAGATGCAAAACCGCAGCACGAGCGCTGCCGGCCGGGCGTTCGAAGGTGGCATCCAACTGGCCGACGGGGCCGTCGAGCAGCAGGCGTTCTGGCGGTGGAGTCTGGAGGTCGCGGGGCATGAGGTCGGACACAGGTCCAAGGCGGTGCATCAGCACTTCCGAAGCCCGTATTGTCGCCTCGCGGTACGAGCTTCGGGTGAGGTGCTTGCTAGACTTTCGCGGTGGAATGGTTTGCCACCTTGCTGACCGATATGCCCCTGGATGAGCCGCGCTTTCACGGCCTCCTGAGGGACGTCGCGCAGAGCTCCTTGGCGGGTGCGATTCGTCCGCAGGGCATGGTGGCGTGGCATTCCTTCGGCAATGCCGAGCGTGATCTGGAACCGCGCGACCTGGAAGTGCGGGCTTTGCGTCCGACCACGGCTCCCCCAGCAGCCTTGGGCGAACTGCAGAAGGCTGGTTTCCGCGCGGCGACGGCTTTGGAGTTCTTGATTCCGCCATCACCCGAAGCGGAAATGGAGGCTTGGGCATTGATCGCGCTTTATGCCGAAGAGTTGAAAGGTTGGGTGCTCACGCGTTATGTCGATTTTGAGGAAGCGGCGGAACGTTCCGGCAGCGAGGTAGGCTTGCTGCATGTGCCGATGAACGGCGGGCATGGTCGTAAGGCGGTGCTCCTTTCCGCAGACAGCTTGATGCGGTTGACGCCATGAGTGCACCCGAACGCATATTCCTCGGATGGGATCGACCGATCCTGCAACAAGCGGCCGAGCGTCTGTTGGAAGTGTTCGGTCCGTCCATGGGGCATGTGACGGTTGCGGTTCCTGGACGCCGGGCAAGTCGTCGCTTGATGGAATTGCTGACTCAAGCGGCACCCTCGGCTTGGATTCCTCCGCGCTTGACCACGCTCACTTTGATGAGCCGGGAAGCAGTGCATGGCACCATGCCGCAAGCTGGCCCGACCCTGATGGCATTGGCCTGGGTGACGGCACTGCAGGAGTTGTCGCCGGAACAGATGCAGACCTTGGCGACGACTCCACCGGAAGACGCCAACCTCGAGGCCTGGCTACCGATGGCGGAGATGTTGCAGTCTCTGCATCGGGAGTTGGCCGCGGAGGCTTGGACCTTCGCTGGGGTTGCGGAAAAAGTGCAAGCGGGTGATGTCGGGCGTTGGAAAGTACTGGCGCAGTTGCAACAGCGCTATGTGGAATTGCTCGGAGAGGTCCAGGTCGCGGATGGGGATTGGCTGCAGCTGAAGCAGTTGGATTCGCAGTTCGTGTTGCCGCCAGAACAAGTACTGGTGGTCCTCGGTGTGACGGATGCGCATCCACGGCAACGTCGGTTCTTGCATCGGATGGAAGGGCAGCGTCAGGTTTGGGTGGCGGCACCGGAAGAGCTGGCGGATGGATTCGATGCTTGTGGTTTCGTCACGACGGAGCTTTGGCAGGAACGTCCATTGACGATTGAAGATGCGCAGATGGTGGTCTGCACCACCGCAGAGGATCAGGCCAAGCGATTGCGTCTGTTGTTGCATGAACAGCGCGGCAAGTTTGCGGCGGAAGACATCACTTTGGGTGTGTTGCAGCCGGAGCATCGTGCGGAAATCCAACAGGCCTTTGCGGCGGATGGTCTAGGCGTGCATGATCCGGAAGGCATTCCGGGAGCACGCACGGTAGTGGCGCATCTGTTGGTGGCACTCGGGGATTGGCTGGAGCGTCCGGAGCAACCGACCTTGGCGGCACTGCTGCGTCATACGGACTTGGCTGCTTGGCTGCAGCGCTTGATGGAGCGCCCCGTGGATTTAGCCGCTTTGGATGCTTATCAACAAGAGCATCTGGATCGCAAGGCTGGGCCGCAATGGTTGGATCCGGTGGAAGCGCATGTCGTCGCCGATGCGCAACATGCTGCGGTGCGCACGCAAGCTGCAGTCTTGTGGAAGGAGACGGCCACCTTCCGTGGAACGACGCGCACCTTGGCTGATTGGGCTCCCGTCCTCTCGGCTTGGCTGCAACAGGTCTATGCGGAGCAGGAGTTGGATCGTCGCAAGGAAAGCGAACGACGCCTTGCTGCGACTTTGGAGTGTTGCGCGGAGATCCTCATGTCCTGGCGCCGATTGCCCGCATCCGGCGCAGCCGCGCGGACCTTGCGCGCCAAAGAGATGCTCCACTTGTTCCTGCGCGAGTTGGGTGCCTTCCGCGTGCCGCCCCAAACCATTGCCGCGGCCACACTCGAAACGGGCGGTTGGTTGGAGCTCGCGCTCGACGATGCCCCTTTCCTTGCCTTAACCGATTTCCAGGAAGGCCTGGTGCCCGCAGCCATGGAGCGGCACGCACTGCTCGACGCCAACCTTTGCGATCGCTTGGCCTTGAGCGGTGATGCGCAGCGTTGGGCGCGCGATCGTTACTGGTTGGAGTGCATGCTGCAGACGCGCGCGCAGGCCTTCCCGCTGCATCTATTCCTATGCCGTATCACCAGCGACGGACAACCATTGTTGCCGAGTCGCTTCCTGTTCCTCGACGCCGACGCGGAGGCCATGTCTCAACGCGCCGTGACCTTATTCGCACGCGATCCGGAGCTGCCACTCGTGGAGACCCTGGCCTTGCCACCGCATGCATGCCTCCCCGGCCCGCGCGACGGCCTTGAATATGAAACCGAAGCCTTCTCCGCCTCGCGCCTGAATCGTTATCTCGACACGCCTTATACCTACTACTTGGAGCATGTCCTGCACCTCGAGGAGAGTGATGATCAGGCACGTGAGATGGATCCATTATTATTCGGCAACCTGCTTCATCGCGTGCTCGAGCGTTTCGGTGAGGACTCCGAGTTGCGCGCACTGGAGCAAGCGGATGCGATTGAAGCTGCCTTAGTACCTGTACTGAACCAAGAGGCGGCACGTCAGTTTGGGGAGGACCCTCCGGCTGCGGTGGTACTGCAGCTGGCCAGCGCGCGAACGCGGTTGCATCATTTCGCGCAACGTCAAGCCGAGTTGATGGCGGAGGGTTGGCGCATCCAACAGGTGGAGTGGTCCCCGGAGGGAGGCTCGGTGCCGCTGGAGTTTGAGGGCGTGTCCTTTCGTTTGCGTGGCAAGGTCGATCGCATCGACAAGCGCGAGAGGGATGGCGTCGCAGAATGGCGTATCTTCGATTACAAGACGGGTGATAAGAAGAAGGAAGCCAGTGCGATCTTCCAAAAGCAGAAGCAGGTTTGGCGCGATGTGCAGATGGCGCTTTATCCGCAATTGGCGCGGCCCTTGACCGGAGGGCGTGGCGTCGCGCGCAGGGGTGGCACGATTCACGCGACCTATTGGAACCTCGGCGCCTCGGAGGATCACGCTGGATTCACGGATCTATATCTGGATGAAGGGATGGAAGAGTTGTTGCACCAACAGGTCGCGGCGGCGGTCCTCGCTATTCGCGAAGGTCGCTTCTTCGACGCCGACCAATCCACCCGCCATCGCAGTGAGTTTGCCAAGCGCTGTATGGGCGAAGGCTTCTTGGAAGAACTGCAGGAATCGGAGGGTGGCGCATGACTCAGGGCAATGCGAGTTGTGTGCTGATGGCGTCGGCTGGAACGGGCAAGACCTTCCAGTTGTCGAATCGTTACCTGCGTTTGGCCCAACAAGGCGTGGACGTCGAACGCATCCTTGCTTCCACCTTCACGCGTAAGGCTGCCGGCGAGATCCTCGGCGCCATCCTCGGACGCCTGGCCGTCGCTTGTAGTTCCGAGGAAGAGTTCCTGGAACTCAGTGAACATCTAGATCTGACGGATTGTTGGACCCGCGAAGATGCCATGCGTCTTCTGCGCGACCTCCTGCGCAAGATGCCATCGATGCAGGTCAGCACGCTGGACAGTTGGTTCCAACGTCAGGCCCGCGCCGCGGCTTTCGACTTGGGCCTGCCACTCGGTTGGCGCCTGGCCGACGATGTGGAATGGCGTGAGCTGCATGATGAAGCGGTCGAGAAGGCCTTGGAGGGTCGACCTGCGGAGCAGATGGTCACTCTTTTGGCGGCCATGCAGGGTGGCCGTTCTGGGCGTAGTGTTTTGCGCCAAGCTTCCGAGTTGTGGGAGAAGGCTGCCCATCACTGGGAGGCGAGTCATTGCAATCCACAGGCCTGGTCTTTGTTGGACGGTGTGGAGCGACCGAATGAATCTCAATGGCAAGTGGGGATCAACGCATTCCGCTCGATGCCGATCCCGAAGACCGGCAAGGGCGCACCCAACAAATTCTGGGCTGATGCGCATAGGAAGAATCTCCAAGCGTTGGAAAACCGCGATTGGTCTAGCGCCTTTGGAAATGGAATCCTGAAGAGCGCTGCTGCATCGATCCTCGAATATCGCAAGAAGCCGATCGACCCGCAATATGTCAGCGCGCTGGTGGATTGCTACCACCGACAGTTGCTCTCGGATTTACATGCCACCAACAAGGCCTTCATGCAGATGGCCGCCGTTTATCAAGAGACCTTCGAGCAATTGCAGGATCGAAGTCATCTTCTGTACCACGACGACTTCCCGAAACTCCTGGGGGCGGTGTCGGCAGATACGCGTGCCGTGGTCGATGCACGCACCGGACCGGCCGCCGACCATCTGTTGCTCGATGAGTTCCAGGACACCAGCGTGGGGCAGTGGCACGCCCTGGACCATCCGGTGCGCCAGGCCTTGGCGGCGCAGGAACAAGGGGATGGCAGCGTGTTCATCGTCGGGGACATCAAGCAGAGCATCTATGGCTTCCGCGAAGGAGAGCCGCGTCTTCTTGCAGGCGTTGCGGGTTGGCTCGACTTGCCGTCGGAGGCCATGGCGACGAACTACCGCTCACAGCAGGGCATCTTGGATGCGGTGAATGCGGTCTTCGAAACCCTGAAGAAAGTCTATGGCGCTTCAGACTCCCCCATCCTGCATCAGGGGCTGCAGGCATGGATGGACTTTCCTCATCACCAGGCCAAGGAACAGGGTGATGCGTGTTTCCGCGTGATCGAAGCGCAGGAAGACAAAGAGCTTGGCGTCAGCATCAAGGAGGCGTTGCTGCAAACGATTGTCGCCCGCACCGTTGCGCTGCATAGGATCTATCCGGAACAAAGCCTGGCCATTCTGGTGCGCGGCAACAAGGAGATCCCCATCCTGCTCGCGCATCTGTCGGCTGCGGGTGTGCGTGCGAGCATGTCGGGTGGCAATGCGCTGACCGATGCGCGTGCTGTGGATGTGGCGCTTTCGCTTCTGCACTTGGCGGACCACCCGGGCGACACGGCATCCTACTTTCACGTCGCGACTTCTCCTTTCGCGAGCCTCCTCGAACTCGACCTCGGCAAGGGCGACAAGATTCGCAGTCAGGCCAGTGCACTCTCCCGGCGCGTCCGACGCATGCTGCTGCAGGATGGATACGCCAGTGTGCTGGAACAATGGATGCAGGGTATGCGCCAAGGATCCCTGTTTGATGCGTGGAACCTCACACGTTTTGAACAGCTCGTCGAACTTGCCGAAGCTTGGGATGCCAAAGCCGATCTACGGCCTTCCCGTTTCGTGTCGATGGTGCGCGAGACCAAAGTGCCGGATGCGGACGTCACCAAGGTGCAGGTCATGACCGTGCACCAATCCAAGGGTTTGGCCTTCGACATCGTGCTTCTCCCCATGAAGCCCGACCGACGTCATCCCAAGGAGTTCCTGAGTATGCGCCCGGATCCCCGCGGACCCCTGACTGCGGTATCGCGTCGTCCGAATGAGCAACACCTTGCTGCTGCAGAGGCCTTCGGTTGCCGGGAGTTCCTCGACGCGCACGTGGCTTCCGATGCCAGTGATCTCAATGAGGATCTTTGCGTGCTTTATGTGGCGATGACGCGCGCCAAGCGCCAGATGGAGTTGATTCTGCCGAAGCCGCCGAAGAACCGTAAGCACAATCCAGATTGGATCCCTCTTACTGCTCTCCTTCGGGATGGGCTGCTGCACACGGAGTCTCCCGTGCCGCCCGACGCCGTCCCGACTTCGCTGCACCGTGGTGGTTCCTTCGAGGTCTTGTGGCAAACGCATCGTCTGGAATCGGTGCATCTCGATTTGCCGGACCTAGATGCCGCGCCTCTCACCCAGGAACCTCTCGACAGCATCCTGGCAAGCGGCGTCCAACTTTCCGCATCCATGCCGCTCTTGGCTCCGGCGCAAGGGTTACGTTCCTTGCCTCGCTGGACGCCAAGTGGTGCCGCGGAAGAAGGCGGCACGACGCGCGCCATTGACCTCTTCGCTTCCGCCGACGATACCGCCCGACGTCGCGGCACTGCCATCCATCGTCTGTATGAAGAGATCCACTTCCTCGAAGACTTCCGCATCGATCGTGCTGCGCTGATCGCTCTATTGCTGAGCTTGGAGCAACCGACGTCGGCCGAAGAAGCGGAAGCTTGGTGCGAAGACTTCCTCCAGGGCTTGGAACACCAGGCGGTGCGCGATGCCCTGACTCAGCCTGTTGCAGAAGGCGCACGCTTCCTCTTGCATCGCGAACTCCCCTTCTCGGTCGCCACCGTGGATCCCCACGGACAATCTGCGATCCTGCAAGGCATCTTCGACCGCGTGGTCCTGCAGGAACAGGATGGACGCATCGTCGGCGCCGAAGTCCTCGATTTCAAGACCGGCAAAGCGCCCGCGGATGGCAGCCTTTCCAACAGCTATCGTGCTCAGCTTGAGGCATATCGTCGCGCCTTATCGGTGCAGCATGGCATCGATGAGACGGCGGTCGCTTGCCGACTTCTTTTCGTCGACGACGGGGTTAGCGTCGCTCTGGAGGGATAGACCCGATCCGCGCAATCATCGCCAATTGCGCTTCGGGGTTCACGGGTTTGCGCGTCACCTCGGTGGTGGCAGGCTGATGCTTAAGGGATACACCTTTCACATACTCCCCCGTCGGACGGATCGGACGGGGCACGAAGCCACCGCCGCAGTTGGGGCATACGTTCTGCAGGACCTCCTCGACACAACTGCTGCAAAAGGTGCATTCATAAGCGCAGATGCGCGCATCGGTCGACGCCGGCGGTAAGGCGCAATCGCAGTGTTCACAAGTCGGGCGTAGTTCCAGCATGACGGCTTCGCCTGCTACTCTAGCAAGCCGTGACGCGTCGCCGCATCTCCATCACCGAGGACCAGGCTCTGGCTTTCCGCGCTCGTCGAGGCCATCTCCTGGGTCCCGGCGCCAAGGATGCCGTGACGGCAGCGCGCGACATTTTGGGTGCCCAATCCCAACAACTCGGCACCTCTCTATTCGCACTCTGCCAGCGCACCCGCAAACGTCCGACGCATGCGCAGCTGGAACAGTTGCTGTTCGGCGAAGGCGTCCCCCTGGTGCGCACTTGGGGCCAACGCGACACCATCCATGTCTACGATGCCGCCGCTCATTGGCGCAAGATCGTCGCGGCGCGTGGCCAGTGGTCCCAGTCCGGCCGACGTGGCGCCTACCCGCCCGATGCCTTGGTGAGGAAGACCTTGAAGTTCCTGCGCGAGGAGTTGCAGCAGCCCGCCGCACGCAAGGATATCCAACACCTCGTCTCCAAGGCCTACCTCAAGGAATGCATCGACAAGATGCAAACCGACAAGGGCGCCCTCCCTTTCGCCGCGGGGCGCATTCTGTGGATGCTGGCCAATCAGGGGGAGACTCGTTTAGGTGTGAAGCTGGGCGCCGAACAGACCAGCGTGGTGCGGGATCATTGGCATCCGGATGTACCTTGGCCGGAACTCGACGCAGAAGCAGCCAATGTCGCCTTAGTCGAACAGACCTTGCGCCTCCATGCCCCGATGACGGTGCAAGACATCGCGCATTTCTGGGGTGCCAACATCAGCAAAGCCCGCGTGTGGCTCGAACGGCTGGAGGAGCATCAAGAACTGCTCGATGTGGACTGCGGCGGACGCAAGGGTCTGCTCGCCCTGGCTTCCGATCGCGCCGCCTTGAAGAAGAAGGCGCCTGCCGAGACCGCCTGCCCCGTGCGACTCCTACCGCAGTGGGATACCTTGCTCATGGGACATGCCGACAAGAGCTGGACCGTGCCGCGGGAGGACGAACGCAAAAGCGTGTGGAAGATCGCCGCCGTAGTTGCCCCGGTGGTGATGGCGCGTGGCCGCATCGTCGCGACGTGGAGTCACAAGCGTAGAGCGAAGGTGGTTGATATCACCGTGCAGCCCTTGAGCGGTTGGCGCAAGAGCAAGCACCTCAAGAACGTGGTAGCCGAGGCCGAGACCGTCGCCGCATTCTACGGCCGGGCGGAGGCCAAGATCGTTTTGGCTTCTTAGGCTGACGCGGAGGATGGTCGGGATCACGCAGATGATCCTTCCAACGCTGTGCCTTGCGGCATAGGAATATGACCGGGATGGCAAGGAATCCAACCGGCGTCAAGAAGGGGTGCACCATGAAGCCGAGGCCGACACCAAGGGTGATGAAGACCAGCGGCCAGAACAAGCCGGCATGAAAGTATGGCATATGCCGCGTGAGCTTTCTTGAAGTCCGCGTGACACCGATGAACATGCCGATCGGGATGGCGATAAGCCCGCCCCCGCCCGTTCCCGAACCCGGTCCGACGAGTTGTGCCCCTACGAAGTAAGCAAGCACCAAGGCCACCACCGCAATGACCTTCTGCAATCGAAGGAATTCCGGTTTGAGGTTCCAATAGATCCTTCGGTCTGCATCGCGCGAGATCTGCTTACACCGCGGACAACGTTCATCCCGTTTGGGCAACGTTTTGAAGCAGTAGAGACAGTAGAAACGCATGAGAAGTACCGGAGGTCACCATCATTACGGAGCAAGGGACCCGAAGTTGAAGAATCCAGCCCCTCTTCGCCGAGCTAGGATGCCTCCATGTTCGCCTTATGGATATCCCTAGGACTGAGCCTTCTGCAGGAACCCGCTGCAAGAAAGATCGAAATCGGCCAACCCGTCGAGGTGTGGCTGGAGTCCGAGGCGCCGGATGGAGAATTCGCGGTTGCTTACGATGCTTCCATGAGTGGTTGCGATCCGTTTCGCTTCCTGGCGGAAGCGACTGGGACCTATCGACTCAATGGGATTCCGCGGAACGACACCGGCGAGTTCCAGGTTTATCTTGGTGCCGTTTCTGCACCAAGAAATGGTTAGGGCGTGTAGCCCTTTTCCACACAGTCAACTTCCAGATTGCGGACAATCTCGCGTCGTGCGCCGCGTTCGCCGGATCCGACGCCGACATAGAACATGAAGATACCGAAGGCTGGAATCGGGTCTAGGAACTCAAAGAAGAAGTAAAGGCCGTATAGAACGACTCCAGCGGCGAGGATCGGCCACCAATGTTCCAAGCGGAAGGTCTTGGAATCATGGTGCAACCTCTCCACCAGAGCTTCCAACTTTGCATCATTCCAGACGTCGGCCATAGCCGCCATCCTAGCAAGGCATCCGCGGAAACCTTAGCGGCTTGCCTCAACAGCCGCGGCAATCGAGGGCCATAAGGGTGCCTCCAACTCCATCGGCGCACCGGTGAAGGGATGCTCGAAAGCCAACTTCCAGGAATGCAAAGCCTGGTGCTCCATCGCGAGCAAGGCGTGATCCTCTTCGGTGAGGCACTCTTGGATGTGGCGCAGGAAAACATCATCCCCGCCTAGATAGAGTTTGTCCCCCACGATGGGGTGCCCGATTGCTGCCAAGTGCACCCGCAGCTGATGCTGACGCCCGGTTTCCGGATACAGCTCGACCAAAGTTCGTCCGCTCAAGCGTTCGCGCACTTTCCAACGCGTCCGCGAAGGCCAAACGCCTTCCTCATCCGCCGGACGCACTCCGATACGCAGACGCACTTTCGAATCGAAGTCCTTGCCGAGCGGTAGATCGATCAAGCCTTCCTCCTCCTCCATCTCTCCGGCGACCAAAGCGAGGTAAGCCTTCTTTACCGATCGCGCCTCGAACTGACGCCCCAGCCGCGTGCGGCTCATCTGATCCTTCGCCGCCAAAATCAAGCCGGTCGTCTCGCGATCCAAGCGGTGACATAGGGTTGGCATATCACGCGTCTTTCCATAAAGCGCAGTGTGACGCAGATGAATGCGCTGGATCACGGAGTCCAGCAAGTGTCCATGCGAAGGATGCACATTCAAACCCGGTGCCTTGCACACCGCGATCAACTGATCATCCTCGAACACCACCTGCAAGTCCGTCGGATCGACGCCATCCTCCACTTCGACTTGCTCTTCACTTCCCGGCGCATCCAAACGCACCACCACTTCCTGCCCGGTGCGCAACTTCAATCCCGAACGGATGCGTCCGACTTCGGCTTGTTGCGGATCTTTGTGCGGCTTCACCTCGACCGAACCATCCTCGATCATCTGCTTGATGCCGGTGCGTGATCTCCAGTCCAAGCGCCCCGAAAGGAAGCCATCCAAACGCTGGCCATGTTCCGGTGCACCAATCTCGAAACGCCACTCCTGGTACGGGAGGCTCAAGTCGCGTTGACCGCGACGGCGTTTGCGTTCTCGAGGTGGGCGGGCCATGAAGGAAAGGGATCAGGGCCGACAGGGCGTCGGCCGAATTGCGAAAGCCCCAGCGCGCGTGGCACTGAGGCTATCGGGAAACCGGGTGACCGCGGTACGGTCGAATCGGTTCCGGACTAGAAGCGGGCGTTGCGACGGATGCGCTCGGCGCGCTTGATCGTCTGCATGCGCTCTTTCTTCTCCAGGCGACGCGCGGTGGTCGGCTTGGTGAAGAAGCTACGCTCCTTCATCGAAGCGAACAGCCCCGACTGGTTGCACTGGCGCTTAAAGCGACGCAGGGCGGCTTCGAGAGACTCGTTCGGACGGACTTGGACCTTGATCATCTAGGTAAACTTCTTTGGATTCGTACCAGGTTCCCGGTTTCGGGCCGAATAGTCTATCGGCGTCCCGGGAATCCGTCCACATCCCTTCCCTTGCCTAACCGAAAAGAATCTTCCGAGAACCGCGCTGAAGGCCATGAGAGCCTTGAGGGGCAGGTCGTCGCCATTATCTTCCAGGCGGAGGATACGGGTTTCGCCGTGGTCAGCCTACGCACCGATGAGTTTCAGGCCACCACTGCCGCCGGCAAGCTGGGGCAGGTGCATGAGGGTGAGTTTCTGCGGCTGCACGGCAAATGGTCCGAGCATCCGCGTTTTGGGCGCCAGTTTCAGGCGCAGTGGTCGGAACACACCAGTCCTACGACTCTGGATGGCCTGGAGAAATACCTCGGATCTGGGGCATTCCCCGGCGTGGGCGCAGACATGGCCAAGCGGCTGGTCGCGCACTTCGGCGAGCACACCATGAAGGCGCTGGAGGGCAGCTCCGAGACCTTGCAGGCGGTGCCCGGGATCGGTCCAAAACGCGCCGATGCTTTGGCCGCAGGCTTCCGCGAAGGACGCTCGCGCCACCGGGTCCTGGCCGAGTTGCGGGGCTTCGGATTGGGTGCGAACCATGCCAGCAGCTTGTATGAGCGCTGGCAGGCCAAGGCTGTGGAGCGCGTCAAGCAGGATCCTTATGCCCTGGTCGGCGATCTCCGCGGGGTTGGCTTCCAGACTGCCGACAAGATCGCCGAGGCGGTTGGGATCCCGAAGGATAGTGCGGTGCGCGCGCGCGGGGTGCTGGTGCACCTGCTGCGCGAGGCTTCGCGCGAGGGCCATGTGTGCCTACCGGAGGTGATGGTGTTGGAGAAGCTAGATCAACTCGGCCTGAGCGCGGAATCGATCTTGGAGGGGGTGCAGGGGGCGGTGAACAGCGACCGAGTGGTGCTGGTGAAGCTCGACCCCACGGTGGGCATGAATCAGGCGAGTGCTGAAGAGGAGTTGCCTCCAGAATCCACCGCCCCCCCCTCCAATCAAGCCTTTTACCTCACCGAGCTGCAAGAAGCCGAAGCTGGCCTGGTCGACGAAATCCGTCGCCTGCAGGATCCCCAGTCCAGCAGCATTGCCTCGCAGGATCAGGTGCTGCAGGCCATTGAATCGACCGCCTTCCGTCCGGACGAGAGTCAGCGTGCGGCTTTGGAAATGGCTTTGAGTGATCCCTTCGCGGTGGTCACGGGTGGTCCGGGTACCGGTAAGACCACCACGCTGCGCCTACTTTTGGAAATTCTGGACCGTGCCGGCGACCTGGATGTGAAGTTGGCTTCCCCCACCGGGCGTGCGGCCAAGCGTCTGCAGGAAGCGACGGGGCGGGATGCCTCCACCATTCATCGCCTGCTGGGTTTTGATCCAGCCAATGGTGGCTTCAAGCATGATGCGGAAGTGCCCTTGGAACTGGATGTGTTGATCGTCGACGAGGTGTCGATGCTGGACTTGCCACTTGCCTATGCCTTGCTGCAGGCGGTGCCGGATGGAGCGCGGGTGTTGTTGGTCGGCGATGCGGATCAGTTGCCGTCGGTGGGACCGGGTGCCGTGTTGCGTGACTTGGTTGCGCTTTCCACCATCGCGACCACACGCCTGGAGCGCATTCACCGTCAGGGCGAAGACTCGGGCATCACGGAAGCGGCGCACGCGATCTTGCATGGTGAGATCCCGCAGTCCGTCACCACCGGTGATGGGCGCGGCGATTTCTTCGTGAGCTATCGCGAGGATCCGACCGAAGCCACCGACCTCATCGAACATGTGATCGCGGATCGGATGCCGGACAAGTATGGGATCGATCCTGCCACCGATTTGTTGGTGCTATCCCCCATGTATCGCGGCACGATGGGTGTGGATGAGTTGAACCAACGCCTAAGCGAACGTCTCAATCCTGATGGCACCGGCCCCGAGTGGGCGCGCGGCATGCGCGAGGGCGATCGTGTGATGGTGGTGCGCAACGACTACGAGCGCGAAGTCTTCAACGGCGATAGCGGCGTGGTGACTTCGATCGACAAGCAGGAGATGCTGGTGGAGATCGATGGGTATATCCACACCTATCTACCGGCCGAGCTCGACGACTTGATTCCGGCCTACTGCGTAACGGTGCATCGTTCGCAGGGCAGTGAATCGAAGGCGGTGCTGATTGCGTTAAGCAATACGCACTATCCGATGTTGCGTCGCAACCTACTCTACACCGCGGTGACACGCGGCAAGGAGTTGGTGGTCCTGGTGACTAGCCGTAATGCACTGCGTCGGGCCGTGCAGAACGATCAAGAGAGTGCGCGTTACGGCGGGCTGCGTGCGCGGCTCGAAAGTTAGTCCTTCACGAACTCGAAGGCACCATTCGGCAGCAGATACAGGATCAGCATCTGGCCGCCGCGGACTGTCGGGATGTGCACGGAGCCTGGCCCGTAGATGACCCAACCTTCCGGGTTGCCGTCGAAGCGGGGATCACCATCCAGGGCGAAGCAGAGGTCGATCTCGCCATCGGGATGACGATGCTTGGGGCCGGCGCCGTTCATCAACACGGCATCGGAGCTGAACATCAGGGTGTCTTCCGACTGCTTGAACACGCGCGAATAACGTAATGGATCCTCGCCGTTGTGGCACAGGGTTCCAGCTTCGAGTGCAGCGACCATGTCGGCCTTGAGCTCTTGAATCTCGGCGCTTTCGAATGGAAACGCTTCTTCAAATGCTGCGCGTGCGGCTTTGGTGTCGGTGAGGTCGACGTCCTTGGCGAACGTCAGAAGCGGCATCAGGGAGTCGAGTTTCATTCGTCTTCAGTCAGTGCGTACCCGAGTGCGGCTAGGCTCGCGACTTCCTTCGAGGTGAAGTTGCGCGGACTAATGTACGGGTACAGGTCGAGTTTCATGCGCTCGTGGATCTGCTCCATCAAGGCAGCAGCGCGCTCGGGATTGCTTTCGAGCAGGTCGACGAGCTGTGCGGCATCGGCCTTCAAGTCGAACAGACGCTCCGGCTTGAGCTCATACTCCCCAACCTCCGACGGACCGCGGACCTCGCCTTCTTCCAGCTTCTTCGAGTCCGCGTAACGCATGTCGGTGTGGAGGATCCATCCACCCATTTCCATCGCGACGCGATCGATCATCACCGTCATGCTCGGACGCGCCGGCACATCATCGGTGGTCAGGACATTGCGTCCATCAAAGCCCTGCGTGTCTAGGCCGGACATCGCCAGCAGCGTATGGCTCGCGTCGATCATTTCCGGCACCTGCTTCAGCTCCTGCGCCACGACGTTCGGGCCGACCACAAGGAAGGGCACCCGATACTCCTCTTCATAGAGCGTCTCGCCATGTTCGACGTTCCGGTGTTCGCCGAACCCTTCACCATGATCACTCGTGAACACGATGTTGGTCGGACGGCCCGTAGCTTCAATCGCCTCGATCAGACGCCCGAGCTGCTGGTCGAAGTAAGCAACCTCTTCCTTGTACAGGTCGTGCAGGAAAGCACCCCGCGCACCACCATCCTCCACCTTGCGGTCGCGCAGATCATCGCGCAAAGTCACCCGCATCATGAAGGCATCCGTCGGCGTGTTGGCATAACCTTCCGGCAGCTTGTCATCAGTGGCGATGGTATTCGCGAACTCCGTCGGCGGGACGTATGGCGAATGCGGATCGAAGTACTGCACGAACAGGAAGTACGGGCGGGCATCCGTCTTCAACTGATCGAGGTAATGCAGAGCGCTATCCGTCGTGCGCTGCCCTTCCGCATAGTGCACGCGGTAGTTCCGACGCGCATCATCATTCAGCAGTTGGTTCAGCGGATAACTCACGAAGCGCGGGTTGGTCCAAGAGCTTGCTTGCCCCAACAACCAATGCGCGCGCGCCCAATCCATGAAGGATGTGAAACTATCCTCATGCTTGAGGCCATGCCAAGTCTCGAAGCCTTCCTCGAACTCCTGATAGCCGGAATCCTCCTTGATCTGCCACAACAGCGGGTTGGTCAGGACTGCAGCGGTGCGATAACCCGCATCGAGGAAGCGCGTGGCGAGGGTGCGGTTCTCCTGTTCGTCCAGCAGCTCCGTTGATGGCCAACGCGAATAGTTGCCGCGCATGCCGATCTTCTCGATATCGAACCCCGTCAGCAACACCAAGTGGCTCGGCAGGGTTTGGTTCGCCGGCGCGATGGCATAAGGAGCCCAAGCACCTTTGGCGCGCAGGGAATCCATCACCGGAGTCGGGACTTCGGGGTCGAGGATGACGTCGGCGCGAAGGGTGTCGACGAGGATCATCACCGTGTCTGGTGCATCCGTCGGGACGGCAGCGGTGGTCGAAGACGGTGCAAGTTCCGGCGCCGGCAGGAGAGGCACCACTTCCCAGTTCGGCGTCATGCCGAAGAACACCGCGATCGGCGCGAGGTGGGCACCGAGGCCAAGCAACACCAAGGGCCGCTCAGGAATCTTGATCGGTCGCATGATCGCGATCGCTGCAACCGCCAAGGCGAACCCGCCAAGGAAGAAGTTGCCGAAACCCAAACCGGCGGCCAAGCCGAGCAAAAAGGCGCGCGACACCAACTTCTTACCGAAGAAATGTGCGCCTAATCCAAACAACCAGCCGCAGAACAGGCCATTCAAACTACCGAAGAACAGGCGTTCCCGCAGCATCGGGTCAGTCAGGTCCCAACCGATGCCCGCCTCGACGACAAATAAGCTCGCCAAGATCGCGCCAGCCACGGCAGCCAAGATGCACTTCATGCGCGGATTCTATCAGCCCTCATGCCCGGAACCCGGCGTCGGGCCGAGCAGCAGGCTGGCATTGTGGCCACCAAAGCCGAAGGCGTTGACCAAAACCGCGCCGGTGGAGTGCTTCGGACCATCTTGCTCCAGCAACGGGCGCACTGCCAAGCTTGGATCGGGGTGCGGACAGGGCCGCGTCGGCGGGATGACGCCCTCGCGCACGGTCTGGACCGCAAAAGCCAGATTCAAGGCACCGCTCGCCCCCATCGCATGACCGTATTGCCCCTTGGTCGAGGTGATCGGCGGCACCGATGCAAAAATCCGAGCGACTGCCTCGGCTTCCATCGCATCATTGAGCGGCGTGCCGGTGCCATGCGCGTAGATCGCAGTCACCGCATCGGGGGCCAGGCCGGCGGATTGCAGAGCCGCACGCATCGACTGCTCGGCGCCGGCACCATCGGGCAGCGGCGCGGTGATGTGGTGTGCATCGGAGCTGCAGCCATAACCGAGCAGGTTCACACCTTTTGCATCCTCCTCCACCGCTTCCAACAGGAACATCGCGGCTCCGGTTCCGACGGCCGTGCCATTGCGGTCGACGTCGAAGGGTTTGAGCACATCGCAATCACCTTCCACCGCCTTGCCCAAGGCTTTCGCGGCGGACATTCCTCCCACACCCATGTCATCGCCGATCCATTCGGCGCCTCCACAAAGAATGCGGTCGGCCATGCCAGCCTGCAGAAGTTGGAAGGCCACACCCACAGCATCGCTTCCGGAGGCACAAGCCGTGCCGACCGTCAATGCCGGACCTTGTGCACCGAAAGCCATCGCCAATTGCGAGGCCGACGCATTCGGCATGGTCGCCGGAATGGTGAAAGGGCTGAGCCGTGCAGCGCGCCCGGCCTGCAACTTCTCCATGGTCTGGAGGTGCGTGGTGGTGGCGCCATAACCCACGCCCATGACCACACCGAA
Organism: Planctomycetota bacterium; assembly: GCA_049609225.1. Lineage (GTDB taxonomy): Bacteria > Planctomycetota > UBA1135 > UBA1135 > UBA1135. Next base: position 28,316 of record JBMYYH010000028.1, read on the forward strand.
GCGTGGATCGGATGTCGGCGTGCCGTCTTCGCTGGATCCGCGCTCCCAACCCGCATCACGCAAGGCTTCGTGCGCGGCGCAAAGACTCAACTGCGCCACTGGATCCAGTCGGCGCAATTCCTGCGGACGCAATCCTTCTCGCTCAATCGCTTCCTCCAACTTCGCCCGACCGATCGGGTAATCCTGCAGCGTCTCGTCTAAAGGCGCGCCTTCACGACGCAGAGTCATTTCCCCTGCAAGCAATGCCTTCCACGAGGATGGCAAGTCGGCGCCGAGGGGAGTGACCGCCCCGGCGCCGCGTATGCGAATCTTGCGCAAGTTACTTGCCCGTCGTTGCCTGCTGGGCAGCTTCCGCCCTATCCCAAGCCTTTGCACGCAGGGCCTCGATCTCGTCGACGTCGCGCGGCACCACCTCGGTGATCAGCTCATAGCCATCTTCCGTGATCACGACGATGTCCTCGATGCGCACACCAAGGTTCTCATCCGCGATGTACACCCCAGGCTCGACGGTGAAAGCCATACCTGGCTCAAACTTCACCATCCGCGCTCCGACGTCGTGCGTGGCCATCCCCAACCAATGGCTCGTGCCATGAGGCATGTATTGGGCCAGGCCGCGCTCCTTGAGCAGTGCCTTTGCAGCCCGATCGACCCGACTGATATCGCTCCCAGGCTTGCACTCCTTGAAGGCGGCTTCCTGCGCATCGTAAACCGCCTGGTAGATCTCGCGCTCACGCTCGGTGAACTGACGGTCCACCGGCCACGAACGAGAGATGTCAGCCACGTAATGGTTGTACTCCGGGCCATAGTCGATCATGACGACATCACCACTCTGAAGCTGCCGACTGTTCTCGTTGTAGTGCAGAGTAATCGCGTTGATACCCGAAGCCACGATCGCCGCATAACCGCCAAGACCCATGCCGCCAGCCATCTGGTACTCATAGGTCATGCGTGCTGCGATCTGCCACTCGTAGTCACCCGGCATCGCATGCTCCATCGCCGCGACGTGACCAGCTGCACCTGCACGGCATGCACCGCGCATCGCTTCCACTTCCTCCGGAGTCTTCACGACTCGCATCGCATCGAGCGATACGGAAATGTCTTTCGGCGTAAAACCATGCTTCTCCTTCAACATGCGGCCGAACTGGCGCTCCCGCCAAATGCGGCCGTCGTACGGATCGTTTTCGATTTCACGCGCCCATGACTGCAACTGATCGCGCGACATCATCCAGTTCTCCGCTGGCTGGCGCTGCACATAAGCCACTTCATAGGACTGCGACAACTTCCCCAGCAGCTCGACCAATCCGGAACTATTCGCACCGAGCGCGCGGCAATCCTCAATCCCAGTCAAGGCAGCCGCCTCGCGTGGGTCGATCAAGTTGCCGTTCCAGATCTCTTCCCTTCCAGTCACCTCCGGCACCAACAGAATCTGATGACGCTTGTCGGTGGTCATGACCAGCACCGCATTCGGAGTGGTGACCCCCGTGAAGTACCAGAAGTTGTTGTCCTGACGGAACTCCTGATAGGTCTTGTTCGAACCTTGACCACGAAGGACGATCACGCCCGGATCCTTCTCCGCGAAGAAGTCGAGCAAGGCTTCGCGACGTTCCGCGTGCCAACCGGTATCGAAGAGGCCTTGACCGCGGCCGTCTTCCGGAGCTTGCTGCGGCATGGCAGCCAGTGCGAGGAGACTGGAAGTAAGGAGTGTGAGCATGACTAGCCGATTTTACGTGGGTTCTGCGACAATGTTGGCATGGATGCACCCCTGTATCTGGATCACGCGGCCACGACTCCCCCTCTGCCAGAGGCCATGGAGGCGTTTCAGCATGCCTGCGAGGTTGGTTATGCCAATCCAGGTTCGCTGCACCAGGCTGGTGCCGATGCCGCGCGGCTGGTCGAGAAGGCCCGCAAGTCATTGCGTAAGTCCTTTGGCGCGCAGAACTACCGCGTGGTTTGGACCGCCACCGGCACGGAGGGGAACCATCTCGGGATTCAGGGTCTGGCGCGGGTGCAGCGAATCGCGGTGGAGCGCGATGGGCTAGTGCCCCGGATTCTCGTTGGGGCCATCGAGCACCCCAGTTCGCTTCAGGCTGCCCACTCTTTGGAGGCAGAAGGCTTTGTGGTGGAAGAGGTCCCCGCAGACACCCGTGGCATCATCACGGCGGACGCCCTGCGCTCCGCACTAGGTCCTGATGTTGTGATGGTGTCGATGCAGTGGGCGAACAATGAGATCGGCTCCTTGCAGCCGGTCCAAGAACTGGTCGGCCTAACGCGCAGCCTGGCACCCCATGCCAAATTCCACTGCGATGCGGTACAGGCGGTGGGCAAGCTGAGCACGGCACTCGATCGGCTCGATGCCGACAGCTATTCCGTCGCCGCGCACAAGTTAGGTGGGGTGCGTGGATGTGCAGCCTTCCTGCTGAAGGAAGGATGCCCGGAGCCCGCTGCCCAGTTCGTCGGCGGTGGGCATGAAGGAGGCCTGCGCTCCGGCACCGAGAACACCATGGGCATTGCGGCTTTTGCAGCGGCGGCCAAGGTGCGTCGCGAGTGGATGACGGAAGATCCGGAGTTCCTCGCGCGTAGGCGTCGGAAGTTGGTGGCCTTGCTGCGGGAGTTCGTGCCGGAGTTGGTGGTCTTGGGCCCGGAGTTGGAAGAGGAGCAATTAGGTGCGGTGCTTTCGATTGCGGTGCCTGGAATCCGTGCGGAGACCTTCCTGCATTTGTTGGAGGCGGAAGGCGTGTTCGTCGGCAGTGGTTCGGCTTGTCATGCCCATGGCCACACCGAGTCTGCGGTGCTGCAGGCCATCCAACTCGCGCCGGAGCTGCGCAACTCGGTGTTACGCATCTCACTGAGTGGTCGTGAGCCGGAGGAACAGCTGGAACGCACCGCCAAAGCCTTCTCGAAGTGCTGCTCGCACTTTCCGAGCTAGACGGTTCGCCGTTTCACCCGGGCATTTTCCCGGGCATGGAAGCTTAGAGGGTTAGGATGGAAGCTCCACCTCACTCGATTCTTTGATGCTCCCATGACGGACGAACAGACCCAGAAGGACCACGAACCGGCCAAGGCCGCTTCACTCAACACTTTCTCCAGCGTTCTCAGTGCACTGGTTGGAAAAGTCGTGACGGTTGCGAACTCGGAGTCCTATGAAGATGCGCCCATCGGGCATCGTCTCGGTGCGGGCTTCTATGATGCGAAGGTGCTGGAGGTTCGCACCGACTTCGTCATTCTTGCCACGCAGTTCCACCATGCGCGTGGGCAGGGTGATGATGAAGCGGTCAGCCAGTACATCCCGCTTTCGCGTGTCAAGCGAGTCAGCGTGATGAAGAGCGAGAAGATCCTGCACATCTAAGCAGGCGCCCGGACCCAACAAACCGACCCCATCGACACCGACGACCTCCTGAAGCTTCTTGCCGTAGTCCTGTACGTCGGCACCTTGTTGTTCATCGGCTTCATGGCCTCGCGCAAGGTCAAGGACATCCGCGACTACTTCGCGTCGGGCAAGAATCTTGGGTTCTTCAATGTCGCGTTTTCGGCGCGGGCAACCGGTGAGAGTGCGTGGCTGTTGCTCGGCTTGACCGCGCTCGGTTACACCGCCGGCGTGCAGGCGTTTTGGGTGGTGCTGGGT
>JBMYYH010000029.1:0-31824 GCA_049609225.1 Planctomycetota bacterium
TGCGGCCCCATTAAGTAATTCAAGGAGCAAAAAGAAATTGGAAAGCACCACGACTTTCTAACGTTCATTCCACCGCCCCGAACAAGGGCGTGTGTAGATGGATAATGGGTTTCATCATCCAACCCATCCTAACGGCTGGGACTTCCCCGTCAATCACAGAGAGGATGGGTTAACCGGGATTAGTTAGGGAGATGGAGTCCGTCCGAGACAACCCCATCGCCAAAGCCACCTCCCTTTCACTCGCACCCCGCGCGAGGCTCCGTGCGGCAAAGGTCGCTCTGAGAGCGGAGCACGGTCTCCTGCGCTTCACACCAGCCGCATCCATAGCCATGCGTAACGCAAGATGAACCGAACTGGGATTCAAATGATGCCGGTCTTCCTTTCTTTTGGGGCCGGACCTGGACCATCTACGGGTCTTGGCTGGGAAAAGCCATGCGGTGGCTGGCATTCCAGGTCCCTCAGAATCTGCCCATGCATCTTGCCAATCGTGAATCCACACGCACTGGACTCGCTCCTTCTGCTCCCGTACTGGACGCATCAAATCTCTTGGCACTTCCAAAGTTCGGGTGGATACCGGGCCCATTCCGCGAACCATCAGGATCCCCTTCACGGCGTTTACATCTCCAATGCGCAACCGGCAGCACTCGGAAACACGCACTCCGCAACGCAAAATTAATCGTGCAACGAGTGCATGACCACCTCGCATACGTGCGAGCAAGGCGTCGACCTGATGCGGGGATAGGGAAATTTCGCGGTCCACTTTATTCTTGTGAAAACCAAGAGCATCCGGCGTGGGGATGGAAACGCCTGCGACTTCGCGAAGAAACAAACGAAGGGCGGAAATTGCTAGGCGCCTGCTTGCTCTAGACAATCCGCGTTTTCTCTCAAAAGCCAGATAGCGCTGGACCGCCTCGATGCGCACTTTCTCTGGAGGGACCGGGCCAAGGTGGGCCAGAAAACTGCTAACCCATCTCGCGTAGGTTCGTTGAGTTGCCCTGGAGAGACCGCGTTGCTCCATCACATGATGGAATGCGCCAAGGAGTTCCTTTTTGGTTGGCATCATCATGCCAGCAGACGGTTTGGCGACGAAGTGACCCACAAAGGTTTGTGGAAGATGCTGACTCTCGAACCACGGGGTTCAGGAATCCGTCAACCGCGCCTTCATGTCTTGGTAAGCCGCCTGCATCAAGGACCGAACTGCATCCACGTCGGGCACCTCCTTGGGGCGCAGCTTGACGTGTCGCATGAACTTGCCACTGCCTTCCAACAGGCCATGCGGATCCGGCAGGGCATGGCCATGGAAGAAACCGAGGTTGGCGTGGGAGGTGAAGACATCCACATAAGCGAAAGCCACCTCACCGAGGCAAGCCGTCGGCTGGCCATCATGCATGACTTCATGCACATCCTCTCCAAGGCTTCGCAGCGCCTCGAAATGACCGGTGGCGAGTTCCCCAACTGCCCCAGTCCACCCATCAAGACATTGCTCCACCGCGGGATCGCGTCGGAGGGTCGCGTTGAGGCGGAAGAGGCGGCTCATTGAGGATTTCACCCTAAACCGCGTTGCACCTACTTTCACACCAGATCGACGACGATCTTGATGATCTCCCCTGCCTGCAAATGCACCCGTAGGTGAGGGGTTCTTGAATTCCGACAAAGCTCATTTCTCCCATATTCTATTTATTTTCGCCGGCTTCTTACAATCCCGGCATGCTGCAACGCATCCTGCTCGCCTCTGGAAACGCCAAGAAGTTGGCCGAACTGCAATCCATGTGCGCCGACCTCCCGGTCCGGATCTTCAGTCCGGCCGACCTGCCTGAAGGACTGCCCGAAGTCGAAGAAGATCTTCCCGATTTCGAAGGCAATGCGGTAAAGAAAGCATTGAGCGCCGCGCAAGCTGCCGTCGCTCAACTTGGACCTGGGGTTTGGGCTTTGGCGGATGATTCCGGCCTTTGCGTTGACGCGCTTGACGGAGCACCCGGCGTCTATTCGGCGCGTTATGCGAGCCTCGATGATCCGACCGCCGCACCCGGCAATGCAGAAGACGGCGCCAACAACCGCAAGTTATTGCGCGAACTTCAAGCGGTTGCTCCGCATGTGGAAGATCGCGGGGCAGCCTTTCATTGCGTGATTGCCGTAGCGCATGTGCCGACTTCGCAGGCAGCCGACTCCACGGAGCAGGCGGAAGCCTTGTTTTGCGTCGCAGGCAGCGTGCGCGGCACCATTCTTTTCGAGGAGGATGGCGCGGGAGGCTTCGGCTATGACCCGCTGTTTCATCACGTGCCGAGCGGCTGCAGCTTCGCGCGGTTGAGTGCCGAGGAGAAACGTGCCGTGAGCCATCGCGGGCAGGCCGTCGCCCTGTTGCGGGCGGTGATCGAGCAGCGGTTGGGCGGCTAGGACCCTTCCTCGTCCAGCTCGGAGCCGTATGGTCCAAGGCCCTCGAGGTCTATGATTGATTCGAACTCCTCGGCGGTTTCCGGCTCCGGTTCCACCACCGGGGTCGGCTGCGACACGAAGGCGTAGACCGCCAGCAGGATGGCAGGCAGCGCCCACCACTCGACGTTTAAAAAGAAGAAGCTATGGCTGCGGTCGATGCGGATTTCCTCGCCCGCCTCGGTGTCGAGGACCACCTTCTTGTTGTCGGCGTTCATGCGGCGGCCGAGCGGCCACAGAATCAGGGCGGAGAGAAGGAGAACCGGGCCGAGCCCCCAGCCGCGCTCTCCCTCCACACGATCGGTGACGGCGGATTCGAGCAGCACAATCCCGAATGCGGCGAAGGCGAAGACCAGGGGGACCATGAGGCCCCAACGCCTATAGATGACGAGCATGACAGTATGGAGGATGTGGCGCCGGAGGGCGTCCGCTTGATTATCATACGCGGTCCCGCGTGCGCCGCCCGGCCCTTCGTGCCGGCCGGAACGTGCGCAACCGTCGCAGAACATGGCCAAATCCTTCCCTCCGGAGCGCATCCGGAACTTCTCGATCATCGCGCACATCGACCACGGCAAGTCCACGCTTGCCGACCGGTTCCTGGAGGTCACGGGCGCGGTCGATGATCGCAAGCGTAAGGATCAGTTGCTCGACTCGATGGATCTCGAGCGCGAGCGCGGCATCACCATCAAGGCGGCAGCCGTCAGCCTGACGACGATGGTGCGTGGCGAGGAGTATCTGCTCAACTTGATCGATACGCCCGGCCACGTCGACTTCGCCTATGAAGTGGAGAAGTCGCTACAGGCTTGTGAAGGCGCGCTGTTGTTGATCGACGCGGCCCAAGGCATCCAAGCGCAGACCGTGGCCAATGCCATGCTCGCGATGGAGCAGGAGATGGCAATCATCCCTGTGTTCAACAAGGTGGACCTGCCACACGCGCGCCCGGAAGAGATTGCCGAGGAACTCGAGAACACTTTGCTGCTCGAAGCCGAGTCGGCACTGCGTTGTTCGGCCAAGACCGGCAAGGGTGTGCCGGAGATCATCGAGTCGGTGATCGATGAGATCCCTGCTCCGGAAGGTGATCCGAACGCGCCTTTGCAGGCTTTGGTCTTCGATGCCAAATACGATGAGTATCGCGGCATCGTCGTCTACCTGAGGATCGTCAACGGCACCTTGGAGAAAGGTGATCTCACGCGCATGATCGGTGCGGGTGCGGATTACGAAGCCATCGAGATCGGCAAGTTCATGCCGGATCCGGTGCCGCACAAGAGCCTGTCGGTCGGTGAAGTGGGTTACTTCATCTCCAACATCAAGAAGCTGGAAGACGTCAACGTGGGTGACACGATGACCATCGCGAAAGGTGAGAAGGCCGAGGCGCTCACCGGTTATCGCGAACCACAGCCGATGGTGTGGTGCGGTATCTACCCGGTCAGCTCCGGCGACTTTGAGAACCTGCGCGCCGCACTGAATCAGCTGAAGCTCAACGACAGTTCGATCATCTTCGAACCAGAGAGTTCCGATGCGCTTGGTTTCGGTTTCCGCTGCGGTTTCCTCGGACTGCTGCACATGGAAATCGTGCAGGAGCGCCTGGAGCGCGAATCCGGTGTCGATGTGGTGCAGACCGCGCCGACCGTGCCGTATCGCATCAAGCTCAACGACGGCACTTTCCAAGACATCCACTCCCCCGGCACGCTGCCTGACCCCACGCAGTTCACCGAGATCCAGGAGCCGATCGTCACCACGCACATTCTTATTCCCGCTGAGAACATCGGCGTGTTGATGGGTTTGTGCTCGGAACGTCGCGGCAAGTTCTTGCGCCAAGAACACCTGAGTGCCAACCGCGTGATGCTGACTTGGGATCTGCCGCTGGCCGAGATCATCTACGACTTCTACGACAAATTGAAGTCCGGCACCAAGGGTTACGGCACGATGAACTTCGACGAACCGCGCTTCGAGGCTGCCAACCTGGTCAAGCTGCGCATTCTGGTTTCGAATGCGGAAGCGGATGCACTATCCGTCATCTGCCATGCGGATGCCTGTCAACGACGCGGGCGTGCGGTCCTGAAGGTGCTGCGCAAGGAGATCCCACGTCACCAGTTCGAAGTGGCCTTGCAGGCTGCCGTCGGTGGCAAGATCGTGGCGCGCGAGAACATTCGCGCCTTGTCGAAGAACGTGACTGCCAAGTGTTACGGCGGTGACATCACGCGAAAGCGCAAGCTGCTCGCGAAGCAGAAGGAAGGCAAGAAGCGCATGAAGAACATCGGCAATGTCGAAGTTCCTCAGAAGGCCTTCTTGGCGGTGCTCTCGACGGAAGAGTAGGCTGAGGCCCGCTCTGGAGGAATCTCCGTAACTGCAGGCATCTGTCTGCTAGATTGAGGCGTGTCCCCACGGTCTCGTTCTCGCCTCACACTCCTGCCTCTGCTCCTGCTCGTCCTCGCGGCGGCATGGGTGCTTTTCCCTACCGACGACACGTCGGATGGATTGGATCAGGAGGGTGTGCAGGCAGAGGAAGTGATTGCGGCGGCACCTGCGGTGGAGGCGGCACCCCCTACTGCCCCAGAGGTGGGCAATCGGATTGAGCGTACGGAGTTTGTCGATCCGGTCATCGCGCTCACGGAGAACGTCGCGCTGGGTTATCCGCCGGAACGAGACATCCTGGTGCGCGCGGAACTGACTCTGGTCGAAGGCGAGCAGAAGCATCCGCCGAAGGATTGTGAGGGTTGGACGGTCGTCGCCCAGACTTGGATTTCAGAGACGGGCGAGATTGCGCGGTTTGAAGCCGTCAGCGACAAGAAGGGTATTGCTGAGTTCCACTTCCCGGATTTCATCCATGTGGATTGGGTGATGTGTCTGCCGCCAGAGGACAGTGGCTATGCGGTGGCTTTCTATGAAGGACACGATGACCTCGGGCCCGATGATGATTATCTAGCGTTGTTGCATATGCAGCCGGCGAAGGGCGCCTTCGGACTGGTGCGGGATCAACAGGGGCGGCCGGTTTCGGGTGCCGTCGTGCATGCTTTCGATGATGGTTGGACCTACGGCCTTGGGGATTGGACTCCCGGTTTCCTCACCACCGAAACCGACAGCCAAGGACGTTTCGAGTTCCCGCAGTTGTCGCCCGCGACTTGGGTGTTCGCAGTGGAGCCGGAGCAATGGCTGATGATCAATCCGGTGCTGGGACATCAGCATGAATATTTCGGCCTTGCCGAGATTCGGTCCGACACCACCGAGAGAAAGAACGTTGGCATCTTGACCGTGGTGCCGATGGTGTCGGTGGAACTCACCATGCTCGGCAGCAATGGAGCGCCAGCGGTGGGTGCCGGCATTTATCTCGACCCGCTGACCTTGGATGATTGGGCGATGGAGCATGTCGCCGATGCAAACCTGACTCCCGAGCAGGAAATCGAGGCGATGTTCTCGAGTCAAAGCGCCGAGGCCCTCAACGACCTCCCCTATTCCTTCTACTTCACATCCGATCGTGAGGGCAAGGTCAAGCTGCGTCTTCTCCGCGGCCGCTACAACATGATGGTCGACGCCCTGCCTGGCATGATGGAAGGCGAGGAGAATCCACATCTGGATTTCCATACCGATCAAGGGCAGGTGGTCTATCGCTATCAAGCTCCGCTCAGTGAACTGCATGGCGTGGTTCGCGGCAACGATGGCTCTCCGATGTACGGCGCCAATGTCGGCTTGAACTGGCGCAGCGGCGAGGAAGATTGGGATGGCGATGATCGCTCCTGCGACGCCACGGGCGCATTCCTCTTCCAGAGCGTGCGGATCGGCGGAGAGTTCAATGTCTACGTCTGGCCCGGCAGTGATCAGTGGTTGCCGCTTGCGCGTCCTTTGAGTAGCAGTGACTTTGGCGGCGACTTGGTTCTGGAGTTGCAGCCTGCCGAAAAGCTGTTGCTGGATTTCGACTTACCGGTGTTGCCGGATCGCATTGCTGCGGTGCGCATTCTCGAATTCTACCCCCGCGAGGGCGAACGCTTTGACCCCGAAGCGCAATGGTGGAAGAACCGAGTCGGGAATCAAACCAACCTGAGGCGTAGCAATCGTGCCAACATCAGTGCGTTGCAAGGTGGCACCTACAAGATCGCGCTGTACCACACCGCTGCAGACTATCGCCATGAAGAGGGCCGCGAGGCCGTCATGCATGAGATTGGGCGTTGGGATGTAAAGACGAAAGGTGCTTGGCAAACGGTGGAAGTAAGCTGGCCCTAACCTCCTGATGCGCAGAACCCTCCCACTATTCCTTCTACTCCTATTCCTCGCACTCGGCGCATTTTGGCTGAGTGATGGGAAGACGTCGGACGAAACGGATGTGGGATTGGGGGAAGATGCGGCGCATGAAGTGATTGCGGCGCCGGCGTTGGAGGAGGTGGATGGGAAGGCGTCGGAGCCGACGGTGGATCGAGCGGAGTTGGAGGATGCGGCGGTAGAAGAATCGTTGGAAGTGGCTGCGGATGCGTCGCGCATTCGATTCGAGATCACCACGCGGGCGGGCGTCCCAGGGCATCCACCGGAAGATGCGGCCTCTTGGACCGCGCGCTTGTGCATCTACCCTGAAGGCTGGGAGACCTTCCGTTGGATTGAGGTCCCCTTCGATGCGCAGGGCTTGGCGGTGTTGGAGTATCCGCTAGGCCGAGAGTTGCGTCGGGCCGTAGCGATTCCGCCGACGACCAGTGCTTATGGCGCTGGATATCTGGTCGACGACCAACTGGAAAATGCCGCGATGGATAGCACCTATCTCATCGACCTTTATGGACCACGGCAGGTCGTCGGCAAGGTCGCAACGCCAGAAGGACAGCTGTTGGCGGATGTCCCGGTGCAGGCATTCCTCGATCAGGAAGCCCCCTATCTTGGATATTGGCAGGACTCGGCATTCACCACGCGGACGGATGCCACCGGCACCTTCCACTTCCCGCAACTGGGTCCTGGGAATTGGACCTTCGCAGTGACGCCCGAAGATTGGCTGATGGTGGATCCCCTACATGGACGGCAGAAGGGTGACCATGGACTCGTCCATTTGGAAGCGAACAAAAACGCGGTGGTGGATCTCGGCACCTTTACCGTTATTTCATCTAAGAAGATTCGCATCACCGTACTCGACAACTCCGGATCGCCTATCACGGCAGCAGCTCTACAAGTCTTTGCTGAAGACCTAGAACGAGATGATTTGCAGGCCACGGGATGGCAAAACGCAGGTGTGAGAGAAGGCATGATCGGCCTGCCCTTTGAATACCGTTATCGCTCCACCCTAAAAGACGGTGCTGCGGAGTTCTGCCTGCCCCGCGGGAAGTACCGCCTTGCGATCACCAACATTCCCGGAGTGCAGGCAAAGACCTCCGGCATGACCGATCTTCACTTCCACACCACCGACGGCGATTTCACCTACCGCATCTATGCGCAAGTCAGCCGTCTGCATGGTCTCCTGCTCGATGCCGATGGTCAGCCCATGCCGGAAGCTGGCATCGACCTGTCTTGGGAAACTCCAGAAGGCACCAACACCTCTGGACTCCATACCGATGCAGCCGGACGCTTTGAATTCCCTGCCGTCCTGCGTGGGCAGGACCTTCATTTACACCTCAAACCCTATTTTGAAGAGGGTCTGCCAGCCACTTTCACTGTCGCGGCCCATCAGGAAGTTGAGGAAGTCACCCTCCGCGCACCCCGCACCTACCCTCTCCACCTCCGCTTTCAGACTCCGGATGGAAGCGCTCCAACCCATCCGAATCTCACCCTGGAACTCCTCACTTGGAATCCAGGCGAGGGCGCCGACCCTGAAGCCCTCAAGAAGTGGTGGAAGCGGGCCAAGAAGGGCATCATGCATTCCCCGGATGAGGCCGGCGCGATCACCATCCCCCATCTCGCGCCGGGATCCTATGAAGTGCAACTCAGCTCCCGCGGCCAGGAGGTCGGACGCTGGACCCTAGGTGTGGGCACCGAAATCCACCTGCTGCAGGTCGCCGCTCCGCGTTGATAGAATCCGGCTTCATGGCAAAAGCCGAGAAGCCCAAGAAGGAGAAGTCCAAGCACCCCTTCCGCGACAACATCGAGGTCGTGGTGTTTGCCATCGTGATGGCCATGGGGCTCAAGGTCTTCGCGGTCGAGGCCTATCAGATCCCAACCGGTTCGATGCAGCCGACCCTGATGGGTACCGAACTGCTCGACGAGATCAACAAGGTCACCGACGGCGGCCTGCACGACCGCGTGTTGGTCGACAAGATCAGTTACTGGTTCCGTGATCCGGTGCGCTGGGAAGTGGTGGTGTTCCGCTATCCGCTGTTGGCGCACAACAACTACGTCAAGCGCTTGATCGGTATGCCGGGCGAGGAGTTGTGGATTGAATCCGGGGATATCTACACCCGACCCATCGGCACCAATGGGGAGTTCGAGATCCAGCGCAAGCCATGGAATGTGCAGGAGCATTTGTGGAAGCATGTGCTGCCCGGCGTAGGTGATGATGAAACCAAATGGCCTGGTTGGCGCACCGCCGGCAACCTCCGGCATGAAGATGATGGCACGCAGAGCTTCCTTGGCGAAGCCAGCATCGAATATGGCGCCGCCATCCGCGATCTTTACCTGCATGGCTACCCGGAAGAGATCTACTTCCGCCTGCCGAGCCCCGCGACGCGCTCCAACAAGAAGGTCTCGGACCTGCGTTCGATCTTCGAAGTCAAGGGCGACGCCCCTGCATCGGATCTACGCTACGAGCTCGAAATCGGCCACTACGAGCTGAATCTCGCGATCCATCCTGGTGGCGCCTACACCCTCGAGTTGCCTGATGGCGGTCGCACCGAAGGCCAGCTCCCGCGCTTGGCTTCCGGCACCGAGATCGACCTCGCCTATTGGGATCACACCGTGCGCTTGGCCCTTGATGGCGAAGAAGTCTTCTATCGAGAACTCGAGATCAAGCCGACCAAGGTCAGTCGCAACGGCATCCGCTTCGCCAGCACTGGTGGCGGTTGGAAGGTGAGCCCTCTCACCGTGCAACGCGACATCCATTATCTCCCACCGCGCGACAACAGCACGCCGCTGTTCCAGGTGCCGGAAGGAAACTACTTCATGATGGGTGATAACACCCAGAACTCGCTCGACAGTCGTGATTGGACTGCCGAGATTCTCGAGTTCGATCCGCCTGTGAATGGCGTCGAGAAGCTGCGCGGCGATCGCATGATCGGTGGCGTCGATCCGATGTTCAACAACCCACGCTGGAACCGCGATCGCACCGTCATGACCTTCCGCGATGAGTACGGTGGGCTCTACACCTTCACCGATAAGCAGATGCAGGAAGCCTCCGACATCATGCAACCCGCCGGATTGGTGCCACGCAACTACGTCCTCGGGCGCGCCATCGCAGTCTTCCTGCCCGTCCCGCCATTCGCACCGGTGGTCCGCATGGGCCTGGTGCACTAGGAAAAACCATGACCGCCCTCCTTTCCACCGAAGGACTGTGCAAGTCCTACAAGGGCCGCAAGGTCGTCGATGAAGTCGCGGTTGAAGTGGGCGAAGGAGAGATCGTCGGACTGTTGGGACCGAACGGTGCCGGCAAGACCACGACTTTCCGCATGTGCATGGGCATGGTGCAGCCGGATCAGGGCGTCATCCGTTTCCATGGCACCGATGTCACGCGCTTTCCGATCCATAAGCGTGCCGGCCTGGGTTTGGGTTATCTCGCGCAGGAGCCTTCGGTGTTCCGTAAGCTCACGGTCGAAGACAACCTGCTGGCCGTGCTCGAGCTGCAACCAGGCAATGCCGCCGCCAGACGTGGGCGCTGTGCCGAACTGCTCGAGGAGTTTGGACTCAGCCACCTCAAGGCGAGTCGCGGGGAAGTCCTTTCCGGCGGCGAACGTCGACGCCTTGAGATCGCACGGGCCTTGGCTTCCCGCCCGACCTTGATCCTCTTGGATGAACCCTTCAGTGGCGTGGATCCGATCGCTGTGGAAGAGATCCAAGAGATCCTTTCCGGCCTCAAGGAAAAGGGCATCGCGATCCTGCTCACCGACCACAACGTCCGCGAGACACTGCACATCACCGACCGGGCCTACATCCTTGCACAAGGAAAGGTCCTGGCCGAAGGTGCGGCACAGGACCTTGTGGAGGATGCCCAGGTCAGGAAGGTCTACCTGGGCAAACGATTCGAGTTGGGCTAGCCGCTCTTGCGTCTGGCGTTGGCGCCTCGGGCTTTGCTGCCGGCCTTACCGTCACTCGCACCACCCTTCTTGCCTTTGTTGCCTTTGACCTTGGAGGAAGTGCGCTTACCGCGCTTGGCTTTGCCATTCGCACCGCGGCCTTTCTTGCCACGCTTCATGCTGCCTTTGCCCTTACCCTTGGTCCGCTTGGCCTTGGCACCGCCACCGTTGCGCTTGTTGCGCTTGGCGTTGCCACCACCGTTGCCGGAACCTGCAGTCGCGTTCTGGGTCTGGCCGGAGCCAGCATTCAGATCGGTCAGCTGATTACGATCGACGGTGTGATGTCCGGAAGGAGCATCAGGCATGGTGTTCATACCAGGACCCAAGTTTGGCTCATCGCCACCATCAGGGGCGTCGGGACCAGGCGCATCCGGGGTGGGTGCTTCTGGTGCTTGACCACGGATGATGATGACCTCATAAGAGTTCTCGATCATGTCGCCCACGGAGATGCTGGCGGTGCCTGCATCCAAGCTGGCAGTCCATGCGCCGTAAGGCAGATCATTGGAACCGAACTCCGGCACCGAGCCCAACTCCGCGCCGCGTCCCTGCAGGAACTGCAGCTTGTCGGCGGACTGCACCATGCGCTCGACAGTGAGCGGGGTGAAGCCTAAGTCATCGACATCGACGACGTACGGAAGACGCTGGGTCTCATCGCGCAGGTTTGGATGCTCGTTGTCCTCGGTGATGCGCAGGGAGCTGATCACCAGCACCACGAGCTCCTCGGTCTCCGAACGTCCCGCCATCACGGTGAAGTCCTTGGTTGCGTTGTTCGCCTCGCCGATTTCACCTTCGTGGAAGGAACCCTGCACCTCAAGACGCTGGTTGGCATCCTGGTAGAGGGTCTTGCCGTAGACTTCCCATGCGAGACCGGCGTGGTCAGGCAGGCTGTCGAGCATGTTGGTGTTCGGGTTGATACCGGCGCGCCACATGTTGTGCGGGCCGAAGAACTGTGCGCCACCCAAACGCACGCGCATGTCACCACCATCATGACGCTTCGCCTCACCAGCGGAGAGCTGGTTCATGTAGAAGAAGGTGTTCATGATGAAGGGCATGGATGCGTACTTGAAGGCGTACTTATCCAAGGTGCGGTTCCACTCGGTGACCCAGATCTCTGGGAGTTCGGTGGTCATGCCAGGACCGGTCTTGAAGATGCTCCGGTTCTCCTCGATGTCGGTGAAGAGGTCGTCGTAGTACTCGAACTTCTCGACCAGCTCCGAAGGATCGGTGCCGTAGAAGTGACCCACCACGCCGTCGAGACGAGTTGCAGCCGGATTCAGCGGGTTGAAATGCATGTCGAGCTGATCCAGGTACTCGGCGGAGAATCCACCGACGTATCCAGCACTCAACGGCACCAACACGGTCAGGTCATCGGCGACGCCGTCACCATTGTTGTCCAACTCGCGGTCGAGGGCCTTCAAGACCTCCACGTGCAGGTCGGCGAACTGGGTGCCGGTTCCACTCCAGGAAGCCAAGTGCGGCTCGTTCCAGAGTTCGACGATGTCGATCGGGTTACCCGGCATGTCACGGCCCCAACCTTGGTTGTAGTGCTTCATGATGCCTGCGACGACATCCGAGAAACCACGGAAACTGTTGGGTGGCTCGTGGAAGCCGGTGACCCACTCTCCGGTAACCGGATCGATCGCCTTGTTGTGGCCGATACGGAAGACGGTGTCGTGATGCTCCATGTTGTCCACGGCATCCATACGCTCGTCCATCTGACGGAAGTGGTAGTTGTCCAGGTTGTTGATCTCGGATTCGAACACATCGTAGTCACGGGTGTAGTTATCCGGATCGGAGTTGACCACGCGCCACAGGTAGTTCATGTCGCCAGGACCTTCCTGGTGCACACGCGACTGCGGGATCTTCAGGTCGTCATACTGTTGGCAGAAGTCGGCATCGAAGTTGGTCAGGAGCCAGTGATCCGCGTTCAAGCGCTTCGACCACTTACCCTTGTGCAAAGGACCGTGGTTCACGCCGTGGACTGCAGCGAACTCCTTGCCGGTCGCGGTCGCGTTGACCTTGATGCGGTAAGGAAGCGAGTGCAGCGGACGCATGATGTGCACCATCGAGAAGTCCGGGCGGGTATCGAATTCGGTGATCATGAGGTCACGCGAACCGTCACCGTCGACGTCTCCAGCTGCTGCGACTGCCATTCCTAAGTGAGAGGCGGCGCGGGCACCGGGGATGGTGTCGATGGTGGAACCGTTCGTTCCAGAGTGAATCGTCACGGCACCAGGACCTGCGATCAGGCCAGGAGCACCGACTGCGAAGTCAGGCACTTGGTCGCCATCGACGTCCCCCATTCCAGTCACGGTCATGCCGAAACCTTCGTCGGTCAGGAGACCGTTGAGAGTCATGATGGTGTTGCCTGCGGTGTCGAACACATGCACCACACCCGAAGCGGTGGCGGTGGAGTTGTTCTCCGGAGCACCGACTGCGAACTCCTCGATGCCATCGTTGCCGGAGATGTCTCCGACCGACGTCACGCTGAAGCCGAACTTGCCAGGCAGGTTCTGCAGTTGGTTATCCTCGATCGCAACGATGGTCTCGAGGTCGAATGCCACGGTGGACGGGTCGTCGCGCAAGACGAAGACCTTGCCGCCAGGGCTGTTCTCGGTAAGAGTTCCATCCATACGCGGAGCACCGACGACCAGGAAGTCGGCGTTCGTTCCGGTACCCAGACGTGCGAGGTCGGTGCCGAAGAACTCACGTCCGACGCCTTCCGCGCGGGCCAGCGAAGTGACGGAAAGGCTGTCGTCCCCGAGGGTACGCAGCTCAAAGATCTCCACGGTTCCGGTATGTGCGCCGCCGTCGGTCGTCAGCGATGGATCACCGACTGCAAGTTCGGGGACGCCGTCGCCATCGAGGTCGACCTTGGCCATGGAGGTTCCGAACTCGGTACCAGCGCCGGTAGCACTGATGGTCGCGAGCACGGTGCCGTCCGCACCGGAGATGATGTCGATGAACTGACCCGCACTCGACGCCACGGCGATGTCGCCTTTGCCGTCGTTGTTGAGGTCACCGAGGCCGCAGACACCAGCACCGAGTGCTTGGCCTGCAAGTCCGTCGACGCGGAGGATCTCGATCGGTTCGGGTGCGCCTTTCAACGCGACCTTGCCGGAAATGACAAAGGCCGAACCCGCATCCGAGTTCGCGCCTGGGCTTCCGATGAGGAAGTCATCGACTCCGTCTCCGTTCACGTCGCCCGCGTTCGTGACGCGGTTCATCTTGAAGTGGAACGCAGAGTGTTCGAGTCTTGTAACGGTCAGGAATTCTTCAATCCCCGAGTACTCGTTTTGAGCTTGTGCCGCGAGTGGTGGTGCGGCCAGGAAGGGGGCGAGCAGTAGGTATCTGTTCATGTCGGTTGGATGTGGAGCGAGCGCAAAGGGAGCGAGCTACCAGGCCAACATCGGATTTGGGATAGGCGGCTTTACTGATTTCCTGAAGTCCGGCTGACGGCATCCCTGGAGGCTGGAAGGGCTTTATATTTCCCGTTTTCGCGCCAAATCCGCCTTAAGTCCCGGATTCTCCCTAGCCCATCACCGACCCGCCGCTACAATATTGCCCCATTTGCAGCCTTGGAGGCCCAATTGAACATCATTAGCTTCGTAAAACGTGTCCCAGCCACCACCACCAACGTGGTTGTTGCCGACAACAAGCTCGATCCCAGCGGGGTCGAGTTCGTCATGAACCCCTACGACGAGTTCGCCGTCGAGGAAGCCCTGCAGCAGAAGGATAAGGCCGGTGAGGGCAACGTCACCGTCATGTCGCTTGGTGCTGGTGAAGCGCAGAAGGAACTGCGCACCGCACTCGCCATGGGCGCGGATGCCGCCGTCCTGCTGACCAACGCCGAGGCGCCACATGCTGATGCCGCAACCACCGCGCGCGCGCTCGCCGCTGCCGTCGAAGTGAAGGAGTTCGATCTCCTGCTGTTCGGCAAGCAGGCCGTCGACCGTGACCAGCATGGTGTGGGTCCTGCAGTGGCCACGCGTTTGGGAGTGCCTTGCATCACGGAAGTGGTGAAGCTCGAGATCGCCGATGGCAAGGTCATCGCCGAGCGCGAGGTCGAAGGTGCACGCGAGACTGTCGAAGCAAGCCTGCCTTGTGCCATCACTTGCCAGAAGGGTCTCAACGAGCCGCGCTTCGCGAGCTTGAAGGGCATCATGGCTGCGAAGAAGAAGCCTTTGGAGACCATCGAGGTCGATCTTGGTGCGCCCGCCGTCGAGGTGGTCGCCATGACCATGCCCCCCGCCCGTCCGGAAGGCCGCATTGTCGGCGAAGGTGCGGCTGCGGTTCCTGAACTGGTACGCGCCCTGCGCGAAGAAGCCAAGGTCCTGTAAGTAAGGAGGAACTGAAATGTCGAACATCCTTGTTGTCCTCGAGACCCGTGAAGGTTCTCTTCGTCCCGCTTGCCTCGAAGCTGTTGGTGCCGCCCGCACCTTGGCCGACGCCCGCGGATCCAAAGTCATCGCTCTGGCCACCGAGGCTTGCGATGTTGATGCCGCCCAACTGGGCGGTGCCGGCGCCGATGCAGTTTTAACGGCCGATGCCGCCAACCACAGCGCCGATGGTGCTGCTGCGACTGCCGCTCGCGTTGCCGGTGAGCAGGGTTGCGATGTGGTGCTCTTGTCCGCCACCGTTCGTGGCCGCGACATCACCCCACGCGTCGCTGCACTACTCGATTCCGGTTTCGCCGCCGATTGCGTGGCGATGGACACCGATTCCATGACCTTCACGCGTCCGGTCTACGCCGGTAAGGCGATGTTGCAGGTCAAGGTCAATGGTGCCGTCACCGTGGCGAGCCTGCGCCCGAACTTCTTCGCCCCTGCCGGACGGGAAGCCACCGCCGAGGTGTCTTCCGCCGCCGCCGAGGCTGGAAAGGGTCAGGTCAGTGCCGTGAGCGCTGCTGCTGGTGGTCGTCCCGATGTGGCTGAAGCCAACCGCGTCGTTGCGGGTGGTCGTGGCCTCGGTTCCGCCGAGAACTGGAACCTGCTCGAGGCCGTGGCCGACGCCATTCCTGGTGCTGCACTCGGTGCTTCGCGCGCCGTGGTGGATTCCGGTTGGCGTCCGCACAGTGAGCAGGTTGGTCAAACTGGCAAGACCGTCGCTCCGGAGTTGTACATCGCTGCTGGTATTTCCGGTGCGATCCAGCACTTGGCCGGCATGAACAGCTCGAAGGTCATCGTGGCCATCAACAAGGATGGGGAAGCCCCTATCTTCCAGCACGCGACTTACGGCGTGGTGGGTGATGTCAACGAGATCCTTCCTGCACTTGCCGAAGAGCTCGGCAAGCTGGAGCACTAGGGTCGCTCCTACGTAACCCGCCTAGGGTTGTTCGGGGTTGTGCCCCTGTTGGGGAACAGGGGCCAATTCCATCCGGGCTTCTTCGCGCTGCAACTCGCGGCGCGTCGAAGCCCGTTTCCAATTGGGGATGGTGTCCCAGAGTTCGGGGAGCGCGAGGGATTCGGCGTTGCCATAGCCGCGAGCGAAGGCTTGTTGATGTTGCTCGGGCAGATGCGGCTGGAGTGGAGTCCAGAAACGCAGGAGGTCGAGCGCCTTGCGGGTAATGGATAGGGCGCCGGGCCGCCAGGTCAGGCTTTTGGCTGGATCGAGCCAGTGAAGGCTGACGTCGGCCGGATCGGTGTCGATATCGTCGAGCAATAGGTTGCGTGGGCTGAGACCGCGATGCCAGAAACCGGCTTCATGCATCTTCCAGACACTCGCGCCGATCTGTTGCCACACTTCGGGTGCGGGTATGCGACTGGGATCTCCACCTGCCTTTTGCATACGCTTGGCGAGATCGGTGGCATCGTAGGCGCGCGTTTCGAGGGTGCATTGTTGGACGAAACCGAGTTGATTGCGTTCGGCGGTCCAACAGAGCGGTTCGACGGCAGGGACATCTGCCCGGCGCAGGAACTGGAGGTTGGCAAACTCCCGATGCGCTTTGTTGCGGCCGATCCATGTGCCCCGCAAGGCACTGCGACGTCGATCCTTCGCGGTTGGGAAGGAGTAGGTTTTGCGTACGACTTCCACCCCATCGGGTCGTGTGATGCGTTCGACGGTGACGGTGCGGGATTGGGCCAGGATCATGAACTGGCTTTCCTCAACAGCACCCACACTTGTTCACTGATGCCGCGTGCGATGTAGGTACGGGTGACTTCGATGAGCCCGGCGGATTGGATCTCGTCGGAGAAGGTGGTGCGGGATATGGGGAAGCGGCCGCGGAAACGTTTGCGGATGCGGTTACGCCAGGCTTGGAAGTTGGCGGCGTCGAAGTAGCTGAGGATGATATGGCCGGAACTGACGCGGGCGAGTTCTTGGAGGACTGCTTTGCGTTGTTCGGAGTGTTCAAAATGATGCAGCAAGCGACTGCAGAGGATCATGTCGACGGCATCATCCAGGAGTGGGATGGCATGAGCGGAGGCCTGCAGTCCGTGCTTTGGCGGAGTAGCGGCGAGCATCTCGCGGGAGGCGTCGATGCTGAGAAGTTCGGAGGTGTTGGTTTGTAGGAGTTGGCGGAAACGTCCGGTGCCGCAGGGTAGGTCAAGAATGCGGGTGCTCTCCCCTACTTGCTGCAAATACTGCCCAACGATCGCCTGCTCCTTGGCATCCGTCCGACGTGCCCGCGGCGAACGTGTCCAGCGGTTATCGCGGTAATGCCCCGCCCGCTTGGAGGACTCGTATTCCTGACGCAGTTCGGCAGGGCGAGTGTCGCGGGCGGCGTCTTCCATGGAATCTGGCGATTCGTCTATAGGAACAAGTCTAGGTCCTGCTCCACCTTCGGCAGCAGGTCGTCCAAAGGACCCGGCGCCGACACCACTCCTTCCAGGTAGTGATTCACCGAGTGGTAAAGGCAGGTGACTTCACGACATTCGGTCGAGGCATCAAAGCGATCCAGGATTGCTGCGGTTCCAACAGCCGCATCGGGCGATTGCTCTTCGCTGCGACGATCCCCGCTCCAACCATCCTTATCACTGATACGCGCCTTACCCACACCCCGATGCGCCGGACAGTTGTAGACCCCGAGTGGACTCACGACCTGACGCAACGCCTGCATATGACAAACCTGCGGCTGGCGCGTGTATTCCTCCCAACTCCCGTCCAGGAAGACCTTGAGATTGATGCTTTCCACCACGCGGAAAGTTTCATCACTGAGTTCAGCGGAGGCCTCGAGCCCCGCGCGAATCGCCGTGACCAGGTTGTCGCGTTCGGCCTGCGCTTGGCTTGGATCGAGGATTTCCGCGCCCTCTCCGCCACGCTGCAGGAAAGGCTTAAAGGAGATGTAATCGAAGCCCGCCTCTTTCGCGCGACGGCTTGCCGATTCCATCTCGTGCAGGTTCTCGATTACCGTCGCACCTTCTTCGCGTTCGGATCCATTCCAAGTGATGACGAAACTGAAACCTAACTGGACCGCTGGGTTTGCTTCCTTGATGGTGCCGGCACTGCGGCAAATCTCATCCAGGTCGATACCGCGACCCTTCGGATGGTGCATCGCCTGGAAGGTTTCATCGGATCCGGCATCCAGCGACAGACGCACCCAATCGCCTTGCGTGAAACAATCCGCGACCTCGGCGATCTTGTCGTTGCGCGAACCATTGGTGACCACAGCGACCTGCAGGTCCAAGCCTTTCAAGAACCGCACGAACGCGCCGAAGCCTGGATAGAGCGTTGGTTCACCGCCACCGATCAGAATCACTGACCGCAGACCGCGCTCTTTCAATCCAACCATCGCATCGCGCAGTTCCGACTCCTCGTGTTTCACCGCGATGTTGAGGGCTTCCCAATCGATGCAATGATCACAGGCGTAGTTACACGCGGTAGTCAAGTCGAGGTTGATCGACAGCGGGCCGGATTCCGGCAAGGGTGGCGCCGCCGCACCTGTTGCCTTGGCAGCTCGCACGGCCCGGCGCCAATGAAGGTAATCCACCAACACCGGCCGCGCTGCAGGTTGCAGCAACTTGCGGGTGAAATCGTGGATGGGCGCGACGTCGCGTTCAGGGGCGGACGGATTCACGGTAGGTTTCGAGCAGATGTTCGAGCAAGAACTGACGTCGGACCAGGGTTTCGTCGAGGGGTGCCACCATGGTGGTCCGACATTGTTGCACACGGCGCAGGAAACTCCGAAGGGTGGATTCCATGGGATCAGGAATGCCCACTTCGGGGTTGCCGCGGCCGTCGACAAAGGAAATGGCGTAATCCTCTTCGCGCACGACACGGCGACACAGATGGTCGTCGAAGGCGAACTCCGCAGGGCGCGGAAAGCGCTCCATATCCTCCAATACGATCTCACAGGCAAGTGAACGATCGAGGGTGCGATAGGTGAAACTCACGCGAGTATCGATGGCGTCGGGCGAGGGCTCGTGGAAGACGATGTCCTCTAGATCGGCCGGGCCGGGCACCACTTCCTGAATCAGGCTCAATGGATGCGACAACACTTCATGCCACCGCGCCAGCCCGCGCATCGGCGGCGCCATCAACATGCGGAATTGCGTGGCCTTTGCCAAATCCACATCCGGATGAAGCGCGTGGAAAGCCGGCAGCACCGCGGGCCATTGGCAGTTCTCGGCCAGGATCACATTGGCCGCGGCGTAACGTTCGAGAATGTCGAGCGCGATGGCTGCGGGCGCCGCGATCATGGGCTTCTCACAGTAGACATGCGCCTCGACTTCCAGCGCTGCGTGCAGCCAAGCGCGATGCGTGCCGAGCGGCGAAGCAATAATCACCACATCGGGCCGGACCTCCTCGAGCATGCGTTCATAGTCGATGTAGGCCGTGGTGCGCAAACCGCGTTCCTCCAACCACTCCACCGCCTTGCGCGCCGACGTCGCCCGTGTGCCCAAGATGCCATTCACCTGCGCGCCGGCCGCGGCAGCCTGCAGTGCCAAATAGGGCCCGGTTCCCTGCCGCACACGCCGCGCACCGATCACCGCCACCGTGAGGTCATCCGCAAACGGACCCTCGCCGGATTCCGGATGCTCCACAGACTGGGATTCGGACGGCGTCATGCCTTCGTATCCTAACGGAGCGTGACGCCCTCCCCCTCCCCATCGACCCTGCTCGTGCGGCTGCCCAATCCGCTCGGCGATGTGGTGATGACGACCCCGCTTTTGCGCGCTCTACGCACCGCTTGGCCTCAATGCCGCATCGTGACGGCGGGCAAGGCTCCTTATGGCGCGTTGCTCGATGGCCTCGATTCCGTAGATGCCTTCCTGCCACTGACCGACGCCGAGCCGCATCATCAAACCTTAAGCAAGGCTGAAGCCGATGCGGCGTTGATCCTGCCGAACTCGTGGTCCTCGGCAGTGGCTGCAGCCCGCGCCGGTATTCCGTTGCGCATCGGTCGACGCAATCAAGGTCGTTCAGTCCTTCTGCATAAGAAACTACCGCCGATTCCAGGCCCGGCTCCGATGACGGAGTTGTACTGCGATTTCCTGCCCGCCCTCGGCTTGCCACGACGCGTGCCGAAAGCGGAGCTGGTGGTCACGCGCAAACCCGCCACTCCGATTCCGAGTCATGCGAAGTTGATCGCGGTGGCTCCGGGTGCGGCCTTTGGACCGTCGAAGGTTTATCCGATGCATCTGCTGGAGGAAGTGTTGGAGCAGTTGGCGGGAAAGCATGGATTCACGCCGTTGCTGTTGGGCTCCCCGGCCGAGCAGGATCTGCTGCAGCATTTGGAACAGGCATTGCCTTATCCGACAGTGCGCCCGGCGGCGGAGGACCTGGGTTTGGATGAAACCAAGGCGCTCCTCGCAGCCAGTGAAGTCGCCTTATGTATGGACAACGGCGCGCGGCATATGGCTGCGGCGCTGGGTGTGCCACAAGTGCTGCTTTATGGCCCAACCCACCCTGCTTGGAGCGCGCATGGTCTGGAGAAGACCACCATCCTCAAGCGCGAGGAATTGGATTGCTTGGGTTGTCATCACAAGGAATGTCCGCTGCCGGATCATCCTTGTATGAACCGGATTACGCCGGATGTGGTGCTCGCGGCTGTGCAGCAAACGGCTGGGCAGGCGTCGGCCTAATTGAAAAAACCCGGAACCATACGATTCCGGGTGAGATGGTGGGCCGTACAGGATTTGACGCGGAGCGGGCCTTGCGCAGCGAGGCCCACCTGCCGTCGCGTAATCCGGGACGGGTCGCCATCTCCCGAGCGAACCATAGTTTCGTGGAGGGAGATGGTGGGCCGTACAGGATTTGAACCTGTGACTTCCACCGTGTGAAGGTGGCACTCTAGCCACTGAGTTAACGGCCCTTGAGCCGGGTATTGTAGGGCTGCTCGCCGTCACGTAAACCCCATGAGCCGCTCCCTTCGCTCGCCCTTCCCTTATGTGCCGCTCGGTCCGACCGAGCTGTTCACGGAACCGGCTCCGACTTGGGAACGCATGCTGGCGGATATCGCCGCGGCTAAGGAAGAGGTCCTGCTCGAGAACTACATCGTGCTCGATGGCGCGGCGGTCGACGCCCTGCTCCTCGCCCTCACCGAAGCCCGCGATCGCGGTGCCAGCATCCGCCTCTTAATCGACGGCGCTGGCTCCTATCAGATGTCCGCCAAGTTGCGGGAACGCCTGCAAGCGGTCGGGGCGGTCCATATCTACCATCCGCTGCGCCTCAGCTCCTTGCTGTTTCGATTCCGCAGCCGTTTCATGATGCGCACTCACCGACGTCTGGTGATCGTCGACCGCGTGGTGGCCTGGACCGGCGGCATGGCGGTCGAGGATCCGTGGTGGCATGAAGCGGAGTCCCCCTTCCGCGAGACCATGATCCGCTTTTGCGGGCCGGCCGTCGGACAGGCGCATCAGGCCTTCGAGGCTTTGTGGGAAGGTGATGCGGAGCTGGAGTTGGAGAACCAGCGCACTCTGCAACCACAGCAAGTACGAGTGATGGCGCAACGGGCGCGTCAGGTCAGTCTGTTGGGCCACACTTTGCTAACACGGATTGGCCAAGCGCGCGAACGCATTTGGATTGAAACCGCCTACTTCATCCCCACTCGACGCCTTCGTCGCGCATTCATCCACGCGGCCGAACGCGGGGTGGATGTGCGGCTACTGCTGCCCGGCCCGAAGCTTCATGATCATCCATCGGTGCGATTCGCATCGAGGCGTTACTACGCGCAGTTGCTGCGCCACGGCGTGAAGATCTACGAATACCAGCCATCCTTCCAGCATTCCAAGACTGCGGTGTTTGATGATCACCTCGCGATTGTCGGCACGCCAAATCTCGACCGCTGGTCCTTCCTGTGGAATCACGAGATCGCTCTGGACATGCATGCGACGGAGATCGTGGAAGGGCTCGTGGAAAGCTTCCGCAAGGGATTTCGCCATAGCCTGCACATCACGCGGGAGTCCTGGAAAGCACGGCCGCTGTGGAGCCGCTTCCTCGAATACTTCTTTGGCATCTTCGATAAAGGTATGTGATGCTGCTGCGCCTGATGACTTGGAATATCCATCGTTGCATCGGCCTGGACCGACGCTTCTCCCCTAGTCGTGTGATCGAGACGATCCAGCATCATGATCCGGATATCGTGCTGCTGCAGGAGGTGGATCGTGGCGTGCCGCGTTCGAAGAAACTGTATCTCGACCACGTCATCGCCGACGCCTTGGACTACCCCTACCACACTTGGTCGCAGGCGCATGTGCTGAAGCAGGGTAGTTATGGCAATGCGACTTTATCGCGTTATCCGATCGTGAAACGTCGGGTGCTGGACTTGAAGAAGGATTGGAGGAAGTCGCGCAACTGCTTGTACACGAGGCTGCAGTTGCCCCATCGCTCGAACCTTCATGTGTTCAACTGGCATCTTGGATTGTCGGCGGCGGAGCGCCAGCATCAGGTGGATAGGGTGTTGCGAAGCGATACCTTGCGACACCTCCCTAATCGCCATGCCGTCATCCTGGGTGGAGATACGAATGATTGGCGCAACCTGTTGTTTCGTAATTCAGGTGTCGCCGAAGCCGGCTTTGATGCCTGGAGCGAACACGGCCGACGTAAACCGCTGCGCACCTTCCCGAGTCCGAATCCGGTGGGTGCACTGGATAAGTTCTTCTGGAGGGGACCTCTGCACGATGAGAATGTGCATGTGAGCCGCTTGAAGGTGGCTAGAGCGGCGAGTGATCATCTGCCGTTGCTGGGTGAATTCCGGCTAGGGAAGTAGTCGGGTTACCGGAGCCGTCCTGGGGCTAAGATGAAGGCGCGGACCTTCGCCCGGAATCCACTATGTTGCTTGCCCTTTGCCTTTCGAGCTTTCTACTCTCCGCGTCTTCATGGTCCGCCGCGCAGGCCCAACCTGTGGAGGACTGGGTGGTCGAAGTGGATGGGCAGCTCATGCTTCATGCGAGGGGGAATGCCACCGAGGCCCCGCAAGTGCCGTTAGAGCTGGGCGTTTGCTTGCATGATCCCTGGCCCTTCGGAGACAACCTTCCCACCAATCCCCTCCCCCTCGGCCAGGTCGTCACGGGAGAGGATGGAGTCTTTCGCATCACTTTGACGATCCCCAAAGGCTACCTAGAGAAGAACCCTGGCGCCCTCGCCCTTTATGGCAAACCACTTTCTCCGCAGATGCAGCAAAAGGGGTATGAGCAAGCTCTTCCCAGGAACCATGCGGGGCCCTTCCCGCTGAAGATTTATGCCCGAAGTGGCGGAACCGTTCGTGGCCATGTGTTCGACTCCCTCGGCGAACCTGCAGTTGGAGCCTTGGTGCGCCTTGCCGCCTCCGATGGAGACATCCTCGGACGGTACCGAATCAACACAGATGCAGCGGGAGGATTTGAACTCCACTTCGGCATGAACAAGACCTACGACGTCATAGCCAGTCTGGATGGCGTCGGCACGGCCTCAATCCGCAATCTTAGGTTCGACCTAGCTCCCTTACCGCAAGACCTTCATCTGCAGCTGGACGGCAAGGGATTCCTGGCTGGACGAATTTTGAATGGAGACGGCAATCCGATTCCTGGATATGAAGTCTATGCAGAGAGAGTGGCAACGCGGCAGACCTTCGGCTCCGATGACCTCCAACCGCTCGCAAGACTCCTTGAGGGACGCGGTGAGGGCAATGACTATGGTTCCTGTTTTTCCGACCTGGAGGGAAACTTCCTCCTTACTGGCCTTCGGCCAGGGTTCTATGAGTTGAAAGGACTCCATGGCAACAACTACGGCCACAGATCTACTTTCCACCATGGGCCGTTCGCAACGGGCACGGAGGATATTCAACTCTCACGAAAGCTAAGGCAACTCATCGTTCGGGTAGTCGACTATGAAGGCAACCCGGCCCAGGTGTCGGGAAGTCTGCCGCGTTACCAATGGCCGACTGATCACGGATTCTTCATCCGCGAATGCGATGCCGATGGCGTCGTCACGAACCAAGGTCGATACAACAAGGTGCCTACCGCTGCTCTAGAGAGCGGCGAGGTGGTTGCCTTTCTCATGCCCCATCAACCCTATGTGTTTGGCGTGGTATCCGCTCGCGAGCCGCTGCTTGAAGACACCATCATGGTGGATCGCAATCAATGGACCACGCGTGTCACCTTGAAGCTTGAGCCCCCCGCTGCCGCTTCCTGCTTCTCAGGTTATCCGGCGAGCTCCGTGGAAGATGGCTGGATGGGTTACAAGCTATTCAAGATTCACAGTCCAAGCTCCAATGCCCTCCTTTGGGAAACCCCAGAGATGCGCCTTGATAACGAGTTCGAAACGGTCCTGGCATCTGGCAACTATGTTCTGCGAGCGAATTCCGATCTCACACCAAGCTGTGGATACAGCGGGTCATCCCCAAGCTGGCCGCCTCACCGTCCATTCGCGCGGGAAGTCTCGATTGCGCCTGGGGAGCACCTGGATCTCAAGGTCGTCTTCGATGCGACCTCTTATCTTCGCGCCACGGTGATCGTAGAGGGCGAACCAGATACCGAACGGTGGCCGCAGGTCGTCCATCAGGGCCACGGCCCTTTTGAGGGTTGTCGCTTCAGTCGTGCAGCGCATATCCTCCTCACCAACATGGCTACAGGGGAAACCGTGGAACCACAATTCCAAACCGGCGATGGTTTCTACCGCGATTTCCCCCAAGGGAACTGGGTTGCCGATTGCAGTTCCGAACGTTCCTTCACTCACTTGGAAGAAGGAACCTATCTCCTTCATGCTCAAGCCCACGGCTTCCCGATGATCGAGCAGACCATCGTCATCACCGAAGGCGAAACCACCAGCGTCGTCCTGGAATTTGAACAGCCGGAAGAGGAAACCTCTCCCGGCCGTTCGGAAAGCGCAGAGCAGTGATTACTGCCCAAGCAGCGGCGCGCGCATGCCCTGCACCAGATCCACTTCATCCGGAGCGAAACGCTCGATGAGGTCTGCTGCGAAGACGCGCATCTGGTAATCCGTCGCGAAGGAACGCGACTCGTGGCGGGCGGCATCCAGTGCCTCTTCGGTCACGGCAACGATGCCCATGGCCTTGGCTTCCTGCAGGCGCTCCTGCAGCAGTTTGCCATCCAATTCCTCCGGCAGACTTGCATCGCCGTAGAAGATGGGAGCCTTGCTCAAGTCCAGCGACACGGCACCCGAAGCATCACGCTTCGATGGAACCATCGCCACGACTTTGCTCGACAAGTACCCGACATTCAAAGGCTCGGCAGTTTCCGTGCCCACTTGCAGTACCGGCTGCGCACTCTGACGTGGCGCGATCAGCGCATCATCACGCACATCCAGCACCACCAACCATCCTGCATCATAGGCAGGCTGTTCGGCGCGCCACCAATGCGTGGACGACTGCTCCAAGGTGAAGGGGTGAGCCTCCAGCAGGATCACTTCCTGCTCGAGGGTATTCGCCGGGACCTCCGGCAGTTCCGCATGCGTGCGCCATTTGGCGACCGCAGTACCGGCGCCGGCAAGCACCAGGGCAACGACCGCGATACGGCCGAGATTGGAAAGGTTATTCATGGAAGCGCTCATGGGACTACTCGGCAAAGAACTGAAGGTCGTCGAACCCGAGGCGCCCTTCCGAGGTGCCAAAGGATGGTCCAAAATCAAAGGTGATGTCTTGGATCGAAGCAAGATCAAGACCACTTCCATCATGCTGGAAGTCGGTCAGGCGAATGCGGACGGTCTCGAACTCGGCCGCCCAACCCACTCCGGATCCGCAACTGGTGCGTTGATACGGCTCCTCGATACCGCCACCGTAGGCGTCGATCGAGATCGAGCTGGTGGTGCCATGCGTATCGGTGAGGCTGATCTGGAACACCTGATCCGCAAGCGTGGAAGTGGTCAGAGGATGACGACTACTCTGCGCCGCACGGAAGCTGAGGAAATCGTAGCCACTCACATCCTGATCCGCCGCGAGTAGTTCGAACTGCAGGCTCTGATCGGAATCGTATTCGAAGATCAACGCGCCAGCGTCATCCCCGTTGGTGGCGTAGATGAAGCTATTCCAAGCATCGCCAGCACTGTGGGTGTAGTTGGAGTTCGAATCGCGTGGCTTGCCTTCGGTGATGTTCGCCACCGTACCGCTGACGGCACCGCCAGAACTCGACAGGTTGATCGCCGCATTGGTCTGGAAGTCATCGACCACGAAACGGTTCGGGCTGCTGCCTTCACGCATCTGCAAGTCGACAT
This sequence comes from Planctomycetota bacterium, assembly GCA_049609225.1. Lineage (GTDB taxonomy): Bacteria > Planctomycetota > UBA1135 > UBA1135 > UBA1135. The sequence continues at coordinate 26,208 of JBMYYH010000029.1, forward strand.
GCACGCAAGGATCCACCACGGTCGACGGACTGCCGATCGCGCGGAAACTCTCCCACTGACGCCACAGGTAATCCTTGGCTGCCAGGTTGTCGTCGATCACATGCTGCACCAGCGGCAGGAAGTAACCCTTCATGATGATGTGCGTGGTCGGACGCCCCACCAGGCAAGGTCCGGCAGCCCAAGAGCTACCGCCGCCATCGTGGAAGTCGCCATGCCCGACACCATGCAGGCTGATCGAGTAACGCTCTTCCTCCGCACGATCGTGCAGCGGGAAGGTCCAGGTGATGGGGTTACTTGCGCAACCACTCACATCACTGTCCGAGCCTCCGGTCCACAGGTGGTAAGTCACGGCGTGCGGGTCGGCGGTATCGGCCGGCTTGAATCCGGTCGGCGCGATGCTGGAGACGAGCATGATGTCGTCGACCGTGAACTCGTTGGGCACGTAAAGGCCATCGTGCACGCGGTCATAGGCCTGCGCGACGCCTTCCCCTCCCCGACTATGACCCAGCCAAGTGATGCGGCTGTCATCCAGATGCCCCTGCAGCGCGCCACCAGCGATGGTCGCGAGGTTGCCGAGGATGTAATCGGTGTTGGTGAGGGTCGTGGTGCTGGCAGTGAAGATGCCAGGACCAGTGTTGTTGGAATGGCTCATCACGATGTAGCCCCAACTCGCCATGTGATAGCCGAGATGGTCGTACCACTGGTAGTTGTGACCATTGCCGTGACTGATCACGATCAACGGCAGTTGGCCGAGGCTCGCGATGTTGGTCGGGTAGTACAGGTCTTGGCTGAGCCAGGAACCACCGGAATAGATGGTCTCGGTCACGGCATAAGGTCCGGGCGTGGTCAGGTCGCGCACCACATAAAGACCGGCCTCATCGGAATAACCATCGATGAGATCATCCTCGTTGAGAACACCATCTTGGTTGAGGTCGATGACGACGTCGTAACCGACTCCAATCACATCACCGTTGTCGCCACTGACCGTACCGGCATTCAATTGGAATGCATTGGCGTTGATCGGTCCTGCGACAAAAGTGCGGGTGGTCGGTCCACCACTGACATCGAACAGGGATGGATCCGCAATCCATTCATCGCGGGTCTTGGCATCCACGAGGTAGACATCGCCGGTGCGCCCGACGATCTCCGGGAAGCGACTCACTTCCACTGCCACGCCAATTGGTTCGCCCTCGTTGAAGGAGCGGACGTACTCGAAATGCGGGTAGTCGCTCAGCGGGTTGCCGGCGAGCTCCATGTTGCGGTCGAGCAGCGTGATCTGCGCAGGGTTACTCACATCCAGACCGCCGGGGAACGACGGGTCGACGATCACACCTGCGGCATACAAGGTCCGGTCGGCCAGCTTCTTGCGGTTGGGCAAGGTGACCACCAGATCGAGATTGCCACTCGGCGGGATGGTGCCGAGCGAGAAGGATCGATAGTTGGAAGTGAACCCGATCGGGATACTCACGCCTTGGACCATGGTGGGCCCATTGGAGGTATCCAGAAGCAGAGTTGCGGGTTGGCCTGGCGTGCCTGTGAGATGGATCTCGAGTGGAGACCCCATCATCTTTGTCAGGGATGTTTTCCCGTCGAGTTCCAGCTCGGAACCCGACTGCATCGCCAGCAATAATGCGGTAGTGAGAGGAATCAGCATCAGCTTATCGATGCTACCAGAGCCTCCGGAGTTCCCCCCTTTCCGGGAGGGATAATCTGTTTTATCGCCTAAGCATCGTCGCCCAAGCCAGACGCCCTCTCAGCGGCCTCCTGCACCCCCCGTGCGAGAACGCTCCTTAATTTGCCGTCTTCCAGACGCAGTAATGCCGAGATGGTGCATCCGGCCGGGGTGGTCACAGCATCCCGGAGTTGTGCTGGGTGTTCGCCGGTGGCTTCGACCATGGATGCGGCACCTTTGGTTGCATGGGTCGCAAGTTGGAGTGCGACATCACGCGGGAGTCCGGCCATCACACCGCCGTCGGTGAGTGCTTCGATCACGAGATACAAAAACGCTGGCCCGCTGGCCGAGAGACCGGTGACGGCATCCATGTGCTCTTCCTCCAACACGAGCACTTCGCCGAGGACATCAAAGACTTCCTGCACTTGTTGCAGTTGCGCTTCCGTGACTTGCGGCGCCGCACTCAACACCGTCATGCCCGCGCCGATGCGACAAGGCGTGTTGGGCATCGCGCGCACCAGTGCTTGTCCTTCGGGCAGCCCCATCGCGAGCTGACGCAAGGAAACTCCAGCCGCAATCGAAACTGCAACGGCATGGTCCGGCATCGATGCGCCGATGGCATCCAACACTCCCATGACCTTGAACGGCTTCAAGCAGAAGACGACGACATCCGCCCCCTCCACCACCGTCGCAGGATCCGCCGATGCCGGAATCCCAAGCTCTGCTTCCACCTCCACCGCCGACGCTTCCGTCCGCGTGCCCAAGTGCAAACTGATGTCCGACGTCTTGCCCTGCAATCCCAGCGCAAGCGCCCGCCCCATGACTCCAGGTCCGAAGATGGCGATTTTCATGCAGGCATTTTAGCCCTGCAGCAAATCCAGCAGCCCCGCCTCGTCCAACACCGCGACATCAAGGCTCTCTGCCTTCGCCAGCTTCGAACCGGCCTTCTCGCCGGCGACGAGGTAGTCCGTCTTCTTACTGACACTGCCGACCACCTTGGCTCCGAGGGCTTCCAGGTCCGCCTTGTACTCCGGACGTGGCTTACTGAGGCTTCCGGTCAATACAAAGGTCTTGCCAGTCACGCCCTCGCGCTCCGACACCTCGAGTTCTTCCGCCTCGACGGGGTTTACCCCAAGTTTGCGCATGGCCGCGATGGCTTCACGATTGCGTGGTTCGCGTAGATACGCCAGGAACGAAGCCGCAACTTCCTCCCCCACGCCATCCACTTCCACTAGCGAAGCCACCGCCTCTTCTCCTTCCAGTTCCACCAACGCCAGCAGGGCATCCAAGGTGCGGTACTTGCCACTCAAAGCACGCGCAGTCTCCAGGCCCACTTCAGGAATGCCCAAGCCATAGACGAAGCGCGCCAACTCGGGAGTCTTCGAGGCCTCGATCTGCTCGATCAGGGCAACTGCCGATTTCTCACCCCAGCGTTCCAGCGCCGCGACCTTCTCGACATCCAAGGCGAACAGATCTTCCAAGCGCTGGAGCAATCCAGCTTCCGAGAACTGTGCGACAGCTTTCTCGCCCAAGCCCTCGATCTTCAAGGCCTCGCGCGAAGCCAAATGCCATGCGCGTCTTTGCAATTGCGCGGGGCACTCCAGGTTCACGCAGTAGCGGTATTCCCCACGCTCCGACGCACCCGTGCCGCACGAAGGACACACCTCCGGCCACACGAACTCCTTCTCATTCCCGGTGCGCACCGATTTCACAGGCCCGACGATCTGCGGGATCACATCGCCCGCACGCCTTACCACGACGCGATCGCCGATGCGGATATCCAATCCGGAGATATACCCTGCATTGTGCAAGGTCGCGTACTGCACCGTGACGCCACCCAATCCCACTGGCTCCAATCGAGCTCGGGGAGTGAGCCGGCCGGTGCGTCCGACTTGGATTTCGATATCCAACAACTGGGTGGTCTCCTCCCGCGGCGCGAATTTATGCGCACATGCCCAGCGTGGCGTCCGCGCGCGGGAACCGAGCAAACGGCGCAGCTCCAAGGCATCTACCTTGTTGACCACACCATCCATCTCGAAGGCGATTTCATCGCGTCGGGCTTCGAGATCATCGTGGAAGGCGATCATGCCTTCGGCGTTTTCCACCACCGCACGGTAGGGAGTAACTGCGAAGCCCCAACCATGCGCGGCCTCCATCGCCTCCGTATGGGTCGGGAACTCCGGACCACCTTCGACCCGCACGACCTCCCAAGCCATCAAGCGCAACTTGCGCGACTGCACCACGGATGGATCCAAGCGCTTCAAGGTGCCGGCCGTGGCATTGCGCGGATTGGCAAAGGGCATCTCCCCTTTCTCCAACAAGGCAGCATTGGTTGCATCGAAGTCATCGAGGCGGATCATGATCTCGCCGCGCACTTCCAACAGCGCCGGCACATCTCCGCGCAAGCGCAAGGGCACGCCGCGCACCGCTTTCATGTTGCGGGTGAGATCCTCACCCTCGGTGCCGTCGCCCCGGGAAACGCCACGGACAAACTCACCCTTTTCATAAATCAGGCTCGCCGAAACGCCATCCCATTTGGGCTCACAGATGAACGAGGCCTTCTGCTCGGTTTCGCCAGCCAAACCTTTCTCGACCCGCCCGACGAAATCCACGATCGCCTCATCGCCAAACAATGATTCGATCGAAATCATCGGCACCGCATGGGCCACGCGCTCAAACTTGGAACCTTCCGGCAACGGTGCACCGACGCGCTGGCTCGGACTATCCGCAGTCACCCATTCCGGATGCTTCTTCTCAAGCTCGACCAGCTCCTGGAACAAGCGATCGTACTCCGCATCGGAGACTTTGGGTTCGGCGAGTACGTAATAGGCATACTCCAGCTCCCGCAACTCCTCTTGGAGCCGCGCATAACGCTCCGACCCTTTGCTCATGAAACGCCGGCGGACGCGAGCAGGTCCTTGAGCGAGTAAGCCACTCGATCACCGGACCCCGAGGACTTGACCACTTCCAAATCCAGCCCTGCCACTTCCTTCAGGCGCAGCAGTGCAATCGGCGCAATCTCCGGTAGGCCTTCCGAGACCGGCGCATAAACGCCCACGCGGTAAGGGCGATAAGAACCTTCCACCCGCCCCGCAGCCAAAGCATTGCTGACGGCATCCTGATCCAGCGAAGCATCGGGGTATTCCAGGCGACACCCCATGAACACGCGCCCATCCTCGAACAGGATAGTGCAGCCTTCGAGTGGGCTGCGCAGGACCTTTGCCGTAGCGGCAGCCTGCTCAGCGACGGCAATCAGATTGCGATCGTCCATGGGTAGATTTTAACCCTGCCCCTTAGCCCTGCGGTGCCGCCTTCTTACGCCTCTTCCGCGGCTTCAACATCGCCGCCAGCTTCTCCGCCTGCGGGGAGTTGAACCACACCGCCTGGCCATTCTCCAGCTCGAGCACCAAGCCAGCGCCTGGGTCGGTGAAGTACACGGTGACGCCCGGCGACTTCTGAATGCTCCAACCGCGCTTGCCGATCCCCCATGGATAACTCATATGGGTAGACGTGCCTTTGATCTCTTCCAAGGGAATCCGCTTCCCAGGGAAGGGAGCCAAACGCAAGGTGAGCGCCTCTTCTTCAAGCCGCACGATGAAACGTGTGCTCCACAGCCACCATTGGAAGAACAGCACCACCCCACCCACCAGGGCGAAGCTCCACCACAACCATGGCAGCACCAAAATCAGAAGGGCACCCACGCCTAAGCTGCCCCAGCGCATCCGCTGAACCAGTTGGGCGGAGGGCCGACGCTCCTCAAAAAAGGAGACCGGCCCACCAGGAGTGTTCACCCCGCTCATGGGGTGGGATTGTAGAAGGAAGCCCCGACGAATTCAGAGCTTCCCCCGATTTCAGGTCTAAGAGCCGACCTCCTGAGGCGCTGGCGCATAGCCCGCGAAAGGAACACGGTTCTGCAGGCGACGGATTCCAGTCACGGGATCCTCG
>JBMYYH010000030.1:0-31284 GCA_049609225.1 Planctomycetota bacterium
AAGTCAGCTGACCTTCGTGGATGAGCACACCAGCATCGTATTCGCCCTTCTCGACGGCATCCGGAATCGCATCGAAGTCGACGATGCCATAGTCGTACTCGCCGATGCGCATCTGCGTGCCGAGATGTGCGCTGGTCCATTCCCCCGGAATGGCGATGCGCTTGCCCTTCCCCTTCTCGAGGTCGGACAGGTTCATCTCTTCCCGTGCGACGATGCGTGGACCATAGTCCTCGCCCATCGAAGCGCCGTGGTTCAGGAGCGCATACTTGTCGGAGACGAAGGCATAACCGTGGATCGAGACCGCAGTGATCTCGTACTCGCCATTCAAGGCGCGACGGTTAAGCGACTCGATGTCTTCGAGTTTGTGGACGAACTCCAGGCCACCGGTATCCAGACGATCGGCCGCCAATGCGAAGTGCATGAAGGCGTCATCGGGATCGGGGCTATGACCGAGCTGAAGCGTACGATTGGCGGTTGTTCCCATGGATTCGGGCAGGATTCTACCAGCCCGCATCCATGAGTGCCGAGGCCCGCTGGGGGCCTTCTAGTCGCGCAGGAGGAAATCCTCGAGGTCGGCGCAGAGGTCGCTCAGACCGTAGGCCTCATCGCACATCGAGCGGTGGAAGATGTGCTCGATATGACGTGGGGTCAGTGCGTTCAGTTCACGCATCGGCGGGTAGGCCAGATACATCGACAGGCTCATTTGGCGCTCCTCTTCGGTGTGAGCGGTGTGGCAGGTGCCTGCCAGCGACCACGGGACCTTGTCGAAAGGCACGGCGCCGACCATCAGTTCGTAAAGCATGATGGCGAAGGCCTGACAATCCCCTTTCTCGTCCCAGCGCAGGAACGGGTTGTACCAAGGCGTGGTGACGATGCGGTCCTCACGACAGGTTTCCGGAACCGGGTCGAGGAGATAGACCTCCTCTTCCTCATTGATGATGATGTTCTCGGGCTTGATGTCGCCGTGGCAGCTCCAACCGAACTCACAATGACGTTCGACCGCACGAGCAGCTTCGAGGATCCAGCCGAGTTTCACCCCTTCCATCGAACGGATGCGTTCGCGCAGGGTCGAGCCGGCGATGTGATCCATGACCAGCACGGGGCGGCCATCGACTTCGACGATCTCATGCAGGCGTGGGGCCTGGTTGCCGTCGGCCTTGCGGAGAAGTTCCGCTTCCTTGATCAGCAGTTCATCGACCTCGTGGGCATCGAGCACTTCGGCGCGCGCACCATCGATGGGATCGAGGAACATGGCTTCGGCCGGAGTTTCATCCGGGCTGACGGCTCGCGGGTCGCGCGTCACCGTGACTTCGCCGAAGCGAGGCAGGAAACGTCCGCCACCGCTGTCGTCGCCCACCTTGAGCGCGAAACGGCGACCTTTGGAATCGGTGGCCAGGAATACCTGTGCGAAAGCCCCTCTTCCGAGGAAACCTTCGACCTGGTAGCGGCCGATCTTCTGTCCTGTCTGAATCTGCAACATGGGATGTGAACTTTGTTGGTTCGTATCCCTATCGGCGGCTTTCGGCTCGTCCCTGAAGGACTTGAGTGATTTCCAGACGAGGTTCTGGAGGTCCTATCCCTTTGGGAAAAATCCCCTAAAATCGTGGGATTCCACTCAAGGAAACCCCCTAATGAGACCGAGTCACCACCCCGCCCTCGAGACCGAGGCGATCGATAAGTTCCGTGAAGCTGGCCGTATTGCCGGTACTGCGCGCAAGATGGCTGTTGAGATGATCCAGCCCGGCGCCAAACTGGAGGCGGTGATGCTTGCGGTCGAGGATTACATCCGTTCGGAGGGTGCTGGGATTGCATTCCCGGCGCAGACCAGCCGCAATCACGTCGCAGCGCACTATTGCCCGCGTCCGGGTGATCCGATGACCTACGAGGCGGAAGATGTGGTCAAGGTGGATATCGGGGTGGAAGTCGATGGATTCGTCGCGGATAACGCGCAGACGGTCTATCTAGGCGAACAAGAGAAGTACCAGAACATGGTCAAGGCGTCGGCAGCGGGATTGCAGGCGGCGATCGATACGGCAGGTCCTGGTGTGGCGGTGAACGATCTTTCGATCGCGATCGAAAAGGCGATTGAGAGTTTCGGATTTCGTCCGGTCTATAACCTGACCGGGCATGGAGTGGCGCGCTGGACCGTGCATTGTGCACCGCAGATTCCGGCCTCGCCCGATCGTTGGACCCGCGGCACTTTGGAGCCGGGCATGGTCATTGCGATTGAACCTTTCGCTACGGATGGCCGCGGCACCGTGCATGAATCCGGGCGCTCCGAGATCTTCATGATGCAAAAGGCTCCGCGCAAGATGAAGGGCATCGATGAAGGTGTCTGGAAGGTCATTGAAGGCATGAACGGCTTGCCTTTCGCACGTCGTACCTTCGGCGAGCTGCCTGCCGACGCGATCGAAGGCACCCTGAGTCGCTTGAAGCGCACCGGTTGCCTGATGGACTTCCCACCGCTGGTCGACCCCGATCCATCCACTCGCATCGCGCAGACCGAACACACCCTCATCATCGGTGAGAGTGGAATTGAAGTGATCACCGAGGTTTAACCCTCGGTGATCCTTTGGAGTTCGGCGCGGGCCGAACGATGCGTTTGGCGCTTTAGGCCTTGGCCTTGGCAGCGGCAGCCTCTTCGACGCGACGCTCGGCGAAGCGGTCGGCGGCGGCGGCAGTGCTGATGCCTTCCTCGTTGGAGATCGCGAAGATCGCGCGCATGTTCTCGCGAATCTTCTCCATGTTGGCCATGGCACGCTCCTCGTTGTAACCGCCAGGCATCATCTCGTCGAAGACGTTGATGAGTCCCGCCGCGTTGACGACGTAATCAGGGGCGTAACGAATCCCGAGGTCACGCAGGACATCGCCGTGGCGATCCTCCAGCAGCTGGTTGTTGGCAGCGCCGACGACGGCCTTGCACTTCAGCTCAGGGATGGTCTCATCGTTGATGGAACCGCCCAGTGCGCAGGGTGCGTAAACATCGCACTCGACGCCGCGGATCTCATCCGGGCCGACGACGATGCCGCCGGTAGCCTTGGCGCAACGCTCCGCGGACTCGGCGAAGATATCGGCGACGATGATCTTGCCGCCTTCCTTGGCGATGTAGTCGGCGTAGATCGAGCCGACCGAACCAGCACCTTCAATCGCGATGGTCTTGCCTTCGCAGCTGTCGGAACCGTAGACATCTTCCAAAGTGGCCTTGAGGCCGAGGAAGGTACCCCATGCCGTCTTCGGCGAAGGGTTGCCGGACTTGCCAGCCAGACCCACCACGTGGTTGGTTTTGCGCGCGACCACGCCCATGTCCTCCACCTTGGAGTTGACATCCTCTGCGGTGATGTAGCTGCCGCCGAAGGACTCGACGAACTCGCCCATCGCCTCGAAGAAGGCATCGGACTTCATCGACGGGTCGCCGATGATGACGGACTTGCCGCCACCGAGGTCCAATCCGGCGCAGGCAGCCTTGTAGGTCATGCCGCGGGAGAGGCGCAGGACGTCGGTCAGGGCCTCTTCTTCGGAAGCGTAGGGCCAAAGGCGCATGCCGCCGAGAGCCGGACCGAGAACGGTGTTGTGCACCGAGATGTAGGCGTGTAGGCCTGAAGCAGGGTCGATGGCGCGCTTGACGCACTCGTAGCCGTCGACCTGGATTTCCGTAATTTCCACCATGGGTTTCGTCTCGTTTCTGGGGATGAACGATGGGCGAAAGAACCGTTATTATCGCCTCGCGGCCCGCTTTATGCGAATCGCCCATGAACGCATCCCTCGACCCCATCTTCCTTTCCCTCGGCACCACCGGACCCGATCCGGTGCAGGATGGCGTGTACTCGGCGGAAGCGATTTCCTACGTCGAAGGCGATGGCGAACAGCCCTTTTTCGACGCCATCCGATGCTCTCCCTTCGGCCCTGGGCAGGCGCCGGAGAGCGCACCTAAATGGCTTGCTGACAAAGGCTTGAGTGGCAAGAAGCTGCAGGAAATGGAGTCCTGGCAGGAGGTCCTGCGGGCCCCACTTGCAGCCCTCGAAGCGCGCCCGGTGGTGGTGCCTTCCGACCGCCTTTCCTTCCTCGAGCGCTTCCATCACCTGTGCCCCACGGCGGTGGCCCCGACGGTCCTCGACCTGACCGGTTTGGCCTCTTTCCTGCACCCCCAACGCGGCGAAAACAACTTTGAATCCTTGTTTCTCTCCTACTGCGGAGAGCAAGCAAGCTCCCCCCCGACTCCTGATCAGATGCGACGTCTGCTGGTGGCGCTGGTGCAGAAGCATTTTGAGCGTGATCGCCCCCTACGGCACCTGTTCGCGCGGGGCTTCGAGGATCTCCGCTTTGAGTGTTCCTCGGACCAGAATCTGACTTGGGATTGGCTGCAGATGGCCGAGCGTCTGCTCGATCAACCTAGCCGTTATTCCGCCGGCGCGCAGCAAGAGCTGTTCTTCGCGCGCTCCGAGGATGGGCAGTTCCGTCAGGATCTGGAAGAGGCGCCGATGGATGCGGACCGCATCGCCCGCGATCGGGATCCACGCTTCCTCGAGGATTACCGCCATGAGTTCCCGGATACCGATCCGCGGTGTTCGCGCTTGGAGGATCCGACACCACTGGGCGCGGAGATGCAAAAGATCCAAGAGAAGTTCTTCGATCTACTGCCGAAGCATTTTCAGCAGGAAGGGCAAGAGGCCAAACCGGAACGTCCCGGCCAACGTGCTTTAGGGCAGGCCGTCGCTCTCACTGCGGGCGCGCATGAGTTCTTGATCGCCGATGCCCCCACCGGCACCGGCAAGACCTTGGCTTATCTGGCGCCGATGATGTTGTGGGCCGTGGAGCATGACGTGCGAGTTGGCATCTCCACCTACACGCGGGCATTGCAGGAACAAGCCTTCTTCCGCGAGGTGCCACGGGCAATGGACTTGCTGGAAGCGGCGGGGTTGCCGCGTGCGCAGTTACCGAAAGTCAGCCTCTTGAAGGGCCGCGCGAATTACATTTGCGGGCGCGCGATCCTGGATGCAGCACCGGAACCGAGTGCGGCATCGATGGTTGCGCGAGTCACTTGGTTACGTCTGGCGCTGTTCTATCACGAGGATGCCACCGCGGACCTTGATGGCTTCCCCTTGGATCCGGGATTGCCTTGTGGGCATCGCAATCGTGTCGTGCGGGCTGCACGGGCGATGTTGCAACAGGTGCGCGCCCTACCCAACTGCTGCCGCGGACGCTCCGCCATGCGTTGCGGCGCCGGCATTCGCACCTTGCGTTCGGAGCGATCGCATTTGGTCGTGACCAATCATGCTTTCGTATTGGCGCGACCGGAAGAGTTCTCGCACATGGTTTTCGATGAGTGCGACCACCTGCATGAAGTCGCGTTATCGGCGAAGAGCTACGACATCGAGTTGGATGATGTCGCGAACTTGGCGTCGGATCTGCAGACTTCGCGTGGCCGGGATAAGGCGCCCCTGGTGTTGTTGGATCAACTGCTGAAGAAGTTGGCGCCTGGGGATCGCGGCGAGCGTCTGGAGAAGGCGGCGGCGGAATCCTTGCAGTACACCCGCGCCTTGGACAGTGCGGCGCATGAGAATGCACGGCAGATGCGAGTGTTCGATGAGTTCCGACGGGAGGAACAGGGCAATCGTACGCGCGAGGAAGCGGCCTTCCTGCTGCATGAGTATCTGGAGTCGGGGCGCGGCGATGAACTGGTCACAACCTTGAAGGATCTGCGCACCGCGGTGGATGGACTGGATAGTTCGCTGCGCACGGTGATTGAGGAATTGGGTGATGTGCATCTGCGTCTGGCGCGGAAGTTGCGTTGGGCGCTGAGGCGTCCGCTGGAATTGTTGGCGCATTGGCGCGAAGGCCTGGGCTTGTGGCTCGGTGGTGAAACAGAAGAAGCAGACTTCAGTGAAGACCTGCACTTCGAGGTGGTGTTCGAACAACGCAGACGCCCACTGTTGGCATTGAAGTGGTTGTTGCCGCAGAATTGGTTGGGCGATGTGTATTTCCCGTCTTTGAGGAATGCAGCCTTGGTCAGTGCGACCAGTCGCATCCGCAACAGCTTCCGTTCGATGAAGGCTTATCTCGGCCTCGACTTGCTCGAGCAAGACACCATCGATCGTCTCGGCACACCGGTGCGGGACTTCGCCAGCCCGGCTTCCTTTGATGCCGATGCTGCGCTTTACGTGGTGCCAGAAGATGCACCGCCTTATGCCTATCGCGGCCCAGACGCGGAGGCGTGGCTGGAATATGTCGAAGATGTGCTGCTGTTCCTGGCAGAACGATCGCAAGGTCGCTTGCTCGGCTTGTTCACCAATCGGGTGTTGGTGAAACGGGTAGGCGAACGCTTGGCACCGCGTTTCCGAGCGCTTGGATTGCCATTCTATTGGCAAGGCATGCCGGGCTTTCAGAAGGAAGAGATCATGCGTTTATTCCGCGCGCAGAAGGAGAGTGTCCTGTTTGGGCTCGACACCTTCTGGTACGGCGTGGACTTCCCCGGGCCGACCTGCGAATACGTGGTGATGCCGAAACTCCCCTATGGCGCGCCGGATGATTACATGATTGCGCAGCAAGCGCGTATGGGTTGGGGTCCGCAGCGCAATGCCATCTACCTACCCAAGGCCCTCGCCATGTTCCGTCAAGGATGCGGACGTCTACTGCGCAGCGAAAGCGATCGCGGCGCGGTGGTGTTGTTGGACCGTCGCGTGCTGGAGAAGCGTCATGCGGATTTCCTGCAGGAGTTGCCGACCGGACCGGAAGAATGGCAGGTGCCCGATGTGGTGCGTGCTGAAACCGAAGAGTGTTTCGAGCGCATCTTCGCGCATATGCGACTTGGCGGCGAGATTGAACGCCGCGGCCTGACGCCAAGCTTCCTGGAGGCGCGCGGCGCCCTGCGTTCTTGATATCCTGCGGCATGGTCCTTACCGCAGAGGAACCCCTGCAGCTCGGCGATCTCTACTTGAGTCGCGAGAAGACCGACGTCGCGCCCGGGCATGCTACGGCTGTGCCTCTCGGTGAGGCCGGCGACATGCTGGATTCATGGATCGCGGCCGGCGGACTTTTAGCTGCCCAAGCGATGGCTCCAGGTGCCTCCCTGCCAGAACATGTCCGCCGGCGTTTGTCGTTCTTGGGCATGGGCCCAGGAGCAGCGATGGCGGCCTACATTGCGGTGTGCATGGAGGTCGGCAAGGTCGAAGTGGTTCTGCATCCGAATGATGTGGAAGCCTTCAATCGATTGCTGGCGCGGCATACCAGCCCATCGGTGGTGCAGAAGTTGGGCCGGGTGGAGGATGCGGAAGACGGAGCCTTCCACGACCTCGTCGCGCTTGGTTGTGATGGACGTGTGCCAGACAAGTTGAGCGTGGCCGGGCCTTTGGTCAAGCGGATGCGCCCTGAGGGGCAGCTGCTGCTGTTCGGTTTGCCAGCGCGCGAAGTGCAATCGGTCTTCGACCGTGCTGCCAAGAAGGGCATGTCCCTGCGCGCGATGGGATTGCGCGAGAACTTGGCCTTCCTGTGCGGATCGCTCGAGCACCGCAATCAGTTCACGGGCTAGGCGGAAAGGGCAAACGTCTTGGATCTTGCCGCTGCGCGTTTGGCCTTCGGGGAAGAACGGTTTGGGGAGCTGTGTGCGGCGGCTCGGAAGGATTCGGAACTTGGGTTCGGCAACCAATCGCAGTCATCAGGGGCCGCCTTGGGACCCATTCATGATGTCATGGATGACCTATGGGATGGGAATCTACCCACAGCACGCAAATTGGAAGTTACGGCCTCTCTCTTTGAAGAGATGCCAAGCTATTCCTACTTCACTTTTCTGGGCACACACTATGGGGTGTTCTCCGACGCAGACCTGGAGAACTTCTGGTCATGGATGCGCAAGCTGCTTGCGTCGGAAGATCGCGCTTTTCTTAATGCGGCGGGGTATTCCCTGTGGTGTGATTTTTTTGAAGACGCAAGGCGGGTGGAGCGAGCCTGGGCAGAGGTCACTCGGGAGGGATTACCCCCTTCCGCGCTTCGCTGTGTCCTCGATCATTCTGGCCCCGTGCCGTATCCGCTGAAGAAGCGGCTGTATGGGGTTTTGATCACCGACAAGGCCTGGCATCTCCCCATCTTCCGTTCCTTATTGCACAGTGCGCATGATGCTTTTGGACAGATAGACAAGAAGGATGCCCGCAAGCTCTTGGCACAGTTGGACCTTCCGAACGACACGCAATACCTGAAGGAGTTGCGTTCCAAGATCAACCCCTGGTGGGCACTTCGGTAGCTCGCGCTACTCGCCCTTCCGACGCCGTTCCACTTCCGTTCGGATCTGCTCCAACCGCGCCTTGATCCGCGCCTCCACGCCGAACTCCGTGGGTTCGTAGAAGCGACGCCCTACCAGCGCATCCGGCAGGCATTCCATATCGGTCAAGCCACCGGCCTCATCGTGGGCATACTTCTGGTCCTTGGCCCAGCCGAGGTCCTTCATCAAGCCAGTCGGAGCATTGCGCAACTGCTTCGGCACCTCATGCGCATAACCGGAATCCAATTCCTTCGATACCTTCTTATACGCCATATAAATCGCATTCGATTTCGGTGCGACGGCTAGATAAACCGCGATCTCCGCCAAGGCCAACTCCCCTTCCGGCTTGCCCAGGAAGTGAAAGGCATCCTTGGCTGCTACCGCCAGACGTAAGGCATTCGGATCCGCCAGGCCGATATCCTCCGACGCCATCCGCACCAGGCGTCGGGCGAGGAACATGGGGTCTTCGCCGGACTTGAGCATGCGCACCAGCCAATAGATGGCGGCGTCGGGGTCGGAACTGCGAATGGATTTATGCAGCGCCGAGATCAAGTCATAGTGGGATTCCCCAGACTTGTCGTAGAGCAGGGCGCGTCCGGCGAAGACCTGTTCGAGGATGGCATCACTCAAGGTGGCGCCGACATCGCAACGTCGGACGGCGGCTTCCAAGGCGACATAGGCTCGACGTCCATCCCCGCTCGCATAACGCGCGATCGCCATCAGTTGCTCATCCGTCACCTCGATCCGACGTGCACCGAACCCACGCTCCTGGTCCTCCAAGGCCCGACGCAACAGCGTGACCAGATCCTCTTCCTCGATCGGCTCGAGCACATGCACCGTCAACCGCGACAGCAATGGCCCCACAACCTCAAAGGATGGATTCTCGGTGGTCGCGCCGACCAGGATGATGTCGCCACCTTCGACGAAGGGCAGGAATGCATCCTGTTGCGCCTTGTTGAAGCGGTGGATCTCATCCACGAACACCAAAGTCGGGCGCCCCGATATCTGACGCAACCGCTGCGCCTCCTGCATCGCGCCGCGCACTTCCTTGATGCCGCTCAACACCGCGCTGAAGGTGCGGAACTCCAAGTCCGCACGTTCGGCCAACATGCGCGCCAGGGTGGTCTTGCCGGTGCCGGGAGGCCCCCAGAAGATCATCGAACCGATTTCGCCGCCTTCAAAGACCCGACGCAGTGCTCCTTCTTCCCCTACCAACTTCGGCTGGCCGACAAACTCCTCTAGGGAGTGCGGGCGCATCCGTTCGGCCAAGGGCGCGGAAGCCGCAACACTATTCGCACCAGCAGCAGAACCGGCCGCTCCCGTTTCCGCAGCCTCGCGCTCTCCTCCGTCGAACAAATCTCCTTGCGGCACCATGCGCTTACTCCGGTACCGAATGGTGATCCGCGTTGGCCTGCTGGCTTTGACTCAAGGCCCAGCCCACCACCGCCGCCGCCGTCGCGACATTGAGGCTCTCCACCCCACGCTTTAATGGGATACCGACGATGCGTGTGCAGGCTGCCTGCAACTGCGGACCCAAGCCCTGCCCTTCCTCGCCGAGCAGCACACCCACCGGCTGGTGATGCGAGGTTTCAGAAACCACTTCATCCAAGGGCTCGCCATCGGCATCGGTGGCCCAAAGTTCCATCGAACGTGCGGCTGCGGCCTCGAGGAAAGCCTCGGTCTCGACGCGTTCAAAGACCGGCAAGCGGAAGGTGGTACCGCTGGCGCCACGCAAGGCGCGCGGATGCCACGGGGAGGCTCCACCCTTCAAGCAAATCAGGCCCGCAGCACCGAAGCCGGCGGCCACGCGCGCCAAGGCTCCAAGATTGCCCGGATCCTGCACGCCGGCGGCGATCAACCACCAAGCATCGGCCTTCGATTGCGCGATCGCCTCGCGCCAATCGGTTTCCGGACGCTCGACCCAAGCCAGCAGATCCGATGGACTGTCCAAGCGACTCACCGCGTGCAGCAACTGCGCTTCGCAAGGAAGGATCTCTGCGCCGGTTGCGGCAGCGCGCTGCAACAACGGGTCTTCCAGATCGGCATCTTCCACTACCAGGACCCAATCGACCTGCGCTTCGGCTTCCAAGGCATCTTCCAACAGATGACGCCCTTCCAAGACCGTGGATTCCCGTTCCTTGCCGGCACGCAAAGCCCGCAAAGCCTTGAGCTTCGCGTTCTGCGCCGAGCGGATGGGTTCCACGTTCATGTGCACATTCTACGCGTAAGTAGGATGGGCGGACATGAGCGGTTCCTCCGACTCCCCCCTGGTCATCCGCGTGGATGCGCGCCAGTGCGACATCCTGGTCGACGGCGAACCCAAACAAGCCCGCCTGCGTGGTCGGCTGTTCGAGGAGCGCGGCATCGACAAGGTGCCGGTTGCCGTCGGGGATCGGGTCAAGCTTGGTGGTGCAGGCGAAGACCTCGCGATCGACGCCATCGAAGAACGCAAGAACCTGTTCGCCCGACGCGCCGCCGGCGATGACCCCGATCGACGTCAGCTGTTGGCTTCGAACGTGGACCAGGTGGTGGTAGTGAACTCCGTAGGCATCCCGGCCTTCAGTTCGATGGTGGCGGATCGCATCCTGGCGGCTTGCAGTTTCGCCGGCATTCCAGCGGTGTTGGTGTTGAACAAGATCGACAAGGCCAAACGTCGGAAGTTGGAAAAACTGGTGGCGAGTTATGAGAACTCCGAAGCGCCGGTGCTGTTGACCTCGGCGACCGAAGCGACCGGCATGGAAGAGCTCCTGGCGATCCTGAAGGATCGCACCAGTGTGCTTTATGGCTTGAGTGGTGTCGGCAAATCGACCTTGATGAACACCATCGATCCGACCTTGAAGTTGGAAGTGCGCGAAGCCAGCGAATCGCTGCAATCAGGGCGTCATACGACTACGTTCTCGCGTTGGTATCCGCTCGCCGTCGGTGGTGCCGTGATCGATACGCCGGGGGTGCGCAAGTTTCGCCCCTTCGGGATTCCGCCGCATGAATTGCGTTTGCACTTCCCGGAGTTGCGCGAGATCGGCAAGCAGTGTCACTTCCCTGCGTGTATGCATCGGGAAGAGCCTGATTGCGCCGTGAAGGAAGCCTTGGAATCCAAGACTATGCCCGCTTCACGCTACCGCAGCTACCTCGAGATCCTTGAGGAGCTCGAAGAGGCCTATGGCGGCACCGGCCGCAAGGAAAAGAAGGCCGGGCCGGACCATAAGGCGCGGCGTTAACAGCCCTTTGCTTCCGCCAAGGCGCGTGCCTTCGGATGCAGGAGGCTGTTCTCCTTGTGGATGTGGCGGTGGAGGTCGTACTCCATCGCCTCAAGGCGTTCGAGCATCGCGCGGAACTTGTTGCAGGCTCCTTCCGGCGGTGTGAAGTCGTTGGTCAACTGACGGATCTTGGCGAGTGCTTCGCCGGCGCCGTCGTGCTCCAGTTCCATGACATGCATCGGATTCTCGATGCTGCCGCAATGGAACTGCGGAGTGGCGGCGGCTTCCTCCAACTGCTTAATCATCGGGAACAGGATGCGCTCCTCCTTCATCAGGTGGGAATCCAGTTCATGGAACATGTCGAGCGCGACCCGACGCATCTGCCCCAGCCACGGATGGTTCTCGGCATGCACCCGCGCGACGGTCTCGACCAAGATGGTCAATGCCGGCAGCTCTTCCTTCATGTAGGCATGGTGGGTGCCGACGATGTGCTCATACAACTCGGTCGGCCCCATGTTGCCGAAGTCCGGCTCCTCGGTTTCATCGACAGCCTCAAAGGCAGCCAACTTCTCCAGCACAGGCTCCACATCCTGGCCGACCGCGGCGCAGGCCTGCTCCAAAGTGCGGCCCCCATTGCAGCAGTAGTCGAGACCGAAGCTTTCGAAGACGCGGGAACGTCCGGGACGGTCGGTGACGAGGTCAGCGAGAGTGGAATCTGCGAGGGCTGGTGTCATGTTTGGGATTTTAAGATAAAAATATCTGCTTTTGGAGACTCATTCTCAAAAACTTAAAAAAGGCCCTAAAAGGCCACGTTTTTGTGCCTCTTAGGCCTCGAGGGTGCCGCCAGCGAACTCCACCAGCCGCTCGATCACTTCGCCGAGCAAGGCATCCGGAGTACTGGCACCCGCCGTAAAGGCCACACGCAGAGGACGCTTGCCCGGCAGCCAATCCTGTTCCTCCAGGATCTCGCCACTGGTGCGGTCACGATGCGTGAGAAGAGTGTCTATGCAATCCGGTCCCTCGATATGGAAGGCCGGGACCCCGAGACGTCGGCCGACGCGTGCGAGGTTCTTGGTATTGGAGCTGTCGTATCCCCCCACCACCAGATACAGATCCGGATTGGTTTCCGCGACGGCTGCCGCTGCGTCCTGATTGTCTTGGGTGGCGCGGCAGATGGTGTCGAAGTCGCGGAAGTTTTCGGCCAAAGCCTCTTCGTTATCGCGGTTCTTCAAGGCAATCATCAGGCGATCGCCGATGGCGCGTGATTCACTCGCCAACATCGTGGTCTGATTGATCACACCGATGCGGATCAGGTCCCGTGCCACATCCAAACCGGGGGAGAAGCTGCCGTCGCGCAGACCATTGCGCAGCACTTCTTCACTCACATGGCCTTCGAGGAATCCGGCGAGGACTTCGGCTTCTTCGATGCTGTAGACCACCACATAGTGCCCGCCCTCGCTTTCGATCAACGAACAAGTGGCTTCGGTCTCCTCATGCCCGACGGTGCCGTGAATGATGGTGGTGAAGCCTTCCTTCAGGTACTTCAAGGTCCGCTTGTGCGGCTTGATCACCCAAGGGCAGGTCGTGTCCACGATCGTCACACCGCGTTGGCGTAGGTCATTCATGTCCTCGACCGTCGCGCTGAAGGCCGGCACGATCACCACATCCTTATCACTCAGTTGCTCGAGTGCCCCTTCCGTCGCGAAGGCACCACGCAGGAACCCGATGCCCTTGGCACGCAGGTCTGCGTTCACGCGCGGATTGTGAATGATCGAACTGATCAACCACATCGGACGCCCGGCATGATCCCGACGCGCCTCCTCCACCATCGCCAAGGCCCGATCCACCCCCCAACAGAAACCGAAACTCTGCGGCAGCAACAGCTCCAACTCTCCGACGGTATGCGAACCGGAGTTGCGCAGCTGCTCAACCAGCGTGCTGCGGTAGGTCTGACGGACTTCGGTGTTCTCGATGGACATGATTAGGACATCCAAGCCTGCGTTTGCGGGCGCAAAGCTCCTACCAGGTAAGTCGACCCGGTAATCAGGAGTACCTCCGGACCCTCCGGAAACTGCACTTTGGGCAGCGGGATGGCGTCGAAGGAAGGGGCGATTGTAGCCGGGTCGGCGGAGCGTGGATGGTCGCCAGCGGGTGCGGTCCACCAGGATTCCTTGGCGAGACGAGGGCCGAGATTTGCACGCAAGGCTGTGCCTAATCCGACGTGATCCTTGTCGTCGCGCAGGGCGAGGACGACACCGCGCTCCTGCTCCGGGAAGGACTCGCGGAAGGCCCTGAGGACCGCCGTCAACGAGTCGGTGGAATGCGCGATGTCGAAGATGACGATGCGGCCATCGGCGAGGCGTCGGTGCTCCCAGCGACCGGGGAGTTGCAGCGCGGACTCGGGCAAGGACGGCAGGATGTCGGCGCCGGCAGCAAAGGGGCGCGGAAGGTTTCGCAACACCGTGGTAGCAAGCGCTAGGTTGGATTCCATATGCGGCAGAACATGGGAAAAGCCGGGTTGCAGAGGTGGAGCGGACTTCAATGCTCCATCCACTTCTGCAGCGCATTGCTCCAGCACCTCCATCGCCTCCGCAGCGATGCCAGCACCGGTGAAGAGCAAGGCATCACGCTTGAGGATGCCGCCTTTCTCACCCGCAATCGCCGCGAGGTTGTCGCCGAGCACATCCACATGTTCCAACTCGATCGAAGTGATGACCGCGGCCAAGGGTTGCACCACATTGGTCGAATCCGAACGTCCGCCAAGGCCGGTTTCTAAAACCATGATGTCGCAGCCTTCATCGCGGAACAGGACCAAGGCAGTAGCCGTGAGTAGATCGAAGAAAGTTTCGTCGCCGGCGCTGGCAGCAAGCACCTTTTGGATGGCATCGGCCAGGGCATCGTCTGGGGCGAAGGCACCGTTAATGGTGAGACGTTCGCGCCAATCGCTCAAATGCGGCGAGGAATAAAGCCCCACCTTCAAACCGGCAGCCGCCATGCCTTTAGCGAGGTAATGGCAAACACTGCCTTTGCCTTTGGAACCCGCTACATGCAGCACCGGAAGGCTCCAATGCACGTTTTCCAGGCGCTCGACCAGCCCTTCCATGGTGTCGAGGCGGAAACGCGCAGCCCGTGGACGACTACAGGTTTCGTAGTCGGTCCGTGCGCAAAGTTCAGTCCAAAGCGTTTCTAGCCGATTCATGAGGTAGGCTTCTTTAGGGAATCCCATGTCACGCAGATACCAACCCGCCCAATTCGGGGATCTCAGCCTGCGCCACGAGGTCCACGTGTTTCCGTATCGCTACCGCAGCGAGGGACCAGAATACCTGCTCCTGCAGGCGGCACCGGTCCAGGAAAAGGTGTGGCGTCCGGTCGTTGGGCCGGTCGATTGGGATGAAGATCTGCGCCATGCTGCCTTGCGTCAGGTGCAGGCCGAAACGGGGCTGACCCACGCCTTCGATCTGGTCTCCCCCGCTACCGGTCTGGTGCAGGAAGTCGGCGACCTGAAGTTGGTGCAGTGGCCGGTGGGATATCAAGTCGCAAGCCCATCGATGGAACCTCGCTTGAAGGGTCAAGTTGCCGGCTGGAACTGGTGTGGCTTTGAACAAGCGTTGCACATCTTGGATGCGAGCTTGTTCCGCCAGAATTTGCTGCAGTTACACCTGCAGTTGGCAGCCTAGCGTTCTTCTGCGAACCTTAAGGGCCTAGTTCGCGCCCGAGCAACACGATCCACCTGAGGTGGGTGCTTCCGTCATCGGGAAGCTTGGCTCTGCTTCTTCTTCCAAGGCGAAGAACAAGGCGCCGACATGTTCGGCTCCACCCATCGGCATCTTGCGGCTGTGATAATCCATCAGACCAAGATCCACCTGGGGAGTCAGATCGGCTGGAGTGAAGTTCCGGTCTAGAAAGCTAGGGCCGTAGTACAGCTCCGTGGTGCCGGGAATCCAATCCGGTGCGAAGTACTGGGAGGTTTCCTCAACCGGTACGACCGCATCTACCTCGGGCTCTTGAGCAGAGGCCGATGCAAGCGGTGCCAAAAGGACCGCAAGGAGGGGAAAAATGCGTTGCACGCCGGCCTTTATTACGCGGCACACCCTGCGGAAACAGGGAAAATGCAAAACCTATTTCCAAGAATCCGGAATATTAAAGGAACCCGACTTACGGAGACTTCTGGATCAGGATTTCTGGCGGGCCATACGGCGCACCAGAGCCTGCATTCGCTGATGCAGACCGAAATCCACCGCAGGATTGCCAGCCACGGTTTGCCCTGGTGCGACATCGCTCGTCACGGCTGCTTTGGCCCCAACCTTGGCACCCGGACCAATCGAAATATGGCCCGCTGCCCCCGAAGAACCCGCAAAAATCGCCCCATCCCCGATCTTCACACTGCCGGAGATGCCGACCTTGCCACAGAGGATGACGAAGCGCCCAAGCTCGCAGTTGTGTCCGACCTGGACATGATTATCCAGCAGACAGTTATCACCGATGATGGTTGGCGTGAAGGTGCCGGCATCGATGCAGGAATTCGCTCCTATTTCGACGCGGTTTCCAAGCACTACCCCACCCACTTGTGGCATCGCGACGTGTTCGGAACCGCTCCATACATAACCGAAGCCCGCAGCGCCGAGACTGGTGTTGGCTTGGACCACACAACCTGCTCCCATCTTCACCCGCGGTCCGACGTAAACCCCGGGATGCAGGATGGAGCCTTCCCCCACCACACTGCCTTCTCCGACATAGACCTGCGCGACCAAGACCACGTCTTCTTCCAAGAGGGCTCCTTCGCGCACCACACAGCCCGGACCCAAACTCGCAGAGGCTGGGACCTGGGCGCCCTCTTCCACCACGGCACTGGAATGGATCCCGGCCGGGTAAAGCGGACGCTTAAACTCAAAGTGCTGCGCCAAGCGCGCCGCAGCCAAGCCCGGATTCTCCACCCGAACACAGGGGCCGTCCCCCACCTCGGTACCCGCATCGACTAAGCGCAATCCAGCTGCCGAAGCGGCCAATGCCTCAAACTCGGCGGGTGCCGGTGGGCGTCCCATTTCGTTGGGGCCGGAACGGAAGAAGATGACATCGCTGGCAGTGGCGCTGGCCAGATCGCGGACGTGAGTGAACGGCCCGGGGGCATCGCCTTCCAGGGTGCCGTCGACCAGGGCGGCGATTTGCGCTCCAGAAAGGGGCTGGCCGGCTTCGGGGGTATCGGCAGCGGACATCGTTTGCAGTCTAGCGGGCGTGGGCGTGAGGACTTAAGAGATCCAGTAGGCACCGACGAAGTAGCCGCCCACCAGGAGCACACCCATCACCTGATAAGCGCGGATGGAAAGTTCTCGTTTGGGCGTGGTGAGGAGCGCCGGCAACATCAGGACGGCCGTCGCGACCAAGTTGATGATGAGTTGCGGCAGCAAACCTCCCTGCGGCACCTGCACCGTGGCCAACAGACCGACACTGCCGCCGGCCATCAACAGGTTGAAAGCATTGCTACCGACCACATTGCCGAACACCGCGCCTGCGTGACCGAGTTTCAAAGCACGCACCGAGGTGAAGAGTTCCGGCGCGGAGGTTCCGACGGCGGTGATGATGAAGCCGGCGAATCCTTCGGCCCAACCGAGCGTGTCGGCAAGAGCAAGTGCACCATCCAGGAACCAATTGCTGGCGAGCGCCAACATCAAGAAACCACCGGCAGTCGCGCTTAAGGCGATGGGCAGATTCCAATGCGTGTCGGGAGTGGCATCATCCTCTTCCTGCATTTCCGGATCACGCGCGGCGATGCTCACCATGATCATGGCGGCATACGCGAGCAGGAATAGGAAGCTCATCGGATAGGCCTCGAGCGGCATCCCGATCAGGGTGAAGGCCATCAAGCTTCCAAAGGCCAGCGGCAGCAAGGCTGGCAGCCGCACCGAACGCGCATTCAGATGGGCATCACCCTTGAGGATCAAGGTCAGGCCGAGCACCAGGCCGACATTGAAGGCGTTGGAACCGAAGATGTTGCCGGTGGCGAGGCCCGGATACTCGGGCGCTGAGGCGATGCATACGAACAACTCCGGCAGCGAAGTGCCAAGAGCCAAGAGCAGGAGGCCAGTGACCCAACCAGGCCAGTTCCAACGGTGAGCCAATGCGACCGAACCGCGGACCGCCACGTCGGAGCCGAGAAGGAGGCCTCCCAGGCCCAGAAGCAGGTACAGGTAGTCCATGCGTGGGCGTAGTATAGATGCCATGGTGGACGTCCCGCACCCGGTCATCGGTTTGACCGTCGAATTGCTCGATGCCCCTTGGTACGAAGGGAAGCGGCGCTTTCAGCTCTTCACCGACTATTTGCCCTGCCTCCGTGCCGCTGGAGCGATCCCCATCCTGCTGCCGAGTGATGCACCGGTGGCGGAAGTGGCGGGCCTGCTCGAACGCGTCGATGGCGTCTTGATGACAGGCGGGGACGACGTCGACCTGCGGCCTTTCGGTGGACCTGCCCCCACGGTGGAATGCAAACCGGTGCCTTTGGAGCAGCAGAGCATGAATCTTGAGATCGTGCGGGTTGCTTTGGAGCGCAAGATGCCTCTATTCGGGGTGTGCTTCGGCATGCAAATGATGGGCGTGTTGGATGAAGCGCCCTTCCGTCAACATCTGGAGAATGCGGCGGAGCATACGAAGGGCATCGAACATCAGGTCGTTGCCGCAGCAGGAAGCCGTCTTGCGGAACTGGTCGGCACCGACGCCTTCGACGTGCCATCTTTTCATCACCAGGCTTTGATCGACACCGGTAACCAACTGCAGGCTAGTGCCTATGCCGACGACGGCACCCTAGAAGCCGTCGAGCTGCCGGAATTCCCCTTCGCGCTTGGAGTGCAATGGCACCCTGAACGTGCTCCCGAGAGCCAGGCCACACGCGCCCTGTTCGACGGATTCGTGACCGCCGCGCGTGAGTACCGTAGTGAGAGCTGATGGATCGTAAGGAACGCCGCAGAAGGGAGGCTGAACTAGCCACCAAAAAGGAAAAGAAACGATTGGTGCTTGCTGGCGTTGGCCTGGCTTTATGCGCGATCGTGCTGGTCCAGCTCAAGCTCTGGGGTGATAGCGCCCAGGAAGAAGAATCCGGACCCACGCAATCCAGTACCGCCTACCTGGATTTCATGCCGGAGATCGACTTTGCCTTGCTGGCCTCGGTCAAGGATGCCACCGACAGCGACCGCACCACCTATGAGCGCGATGCCTTCGAGCACCTCCTCGCTTCGGCGCGCAAGTTGATCACCAACTGGCTGCTCATCCTGGGGGAGCCCGAATTCCCCTTCGCCGCAGCCGCTGCCGACGCCAGCCCTTATCGCGGTAAGCCTTATCGCTTACGCGCGAAGTTGATCAATGCTCGCTTCATCACTTTGGGTCATGGCGAGGATGAACTCTTTTGGTGCCACGCCGAGACCGATGCCGGCGACTCCTTCTGGTTTGTCGCCGCGAATCCGCCCGACACCTTGTTTGGCGCCGAGAACTATGTGCTAGCCGATGGCTACTTCTTCAAGCACTACACCTACTCCTTGCAAGGCGAGGACAAGATCACGGCGCCGATGTTCATCGGACCCTTGTTGGCTCCAAGCTTCCGAGCAGCGGAGCCAGCTACCGAGCCTTCCTTTGAATATCTAGCCACGCTGAAGGATCATCCGCTCGGTACGGATACCGACACGCTGCTGCTCAATCAGGATCCAGGACTTTGGCATCTCGCCAATGTCGCACGCACCGTCCGTCAGGATCCCGCATTGGTCGAAGCCGCTAAAGCCAACGCCATTACCATCGACGACAAGACCATCGAGGACTTGGTGGCCAATCCTGGGATCTTCCGCGGTCGCATGTTCGAATTCGGCGGCAAGGTGGTGCGCGCCAGCATGGTAGATATCCCGGAAACGCCATTGCGCGAGACCAGGATGTCTTCCGCTTGGGTGCGCAACGACTTCGTCGGTGATTTCCTGATGCATGCGAAGGCCCCGGGCGAGTTTGAGCTCAAGGTGTCGGAAGGTCCGGTGATCTACTACGGCTACTTCCTTATGCTTTGGGGTTATGATTCGAAAGACGAAGGTCCGATGCGTACGCCAGTGTTCGTGGTCATCGATGCGCAACCGCAGGAAGCCTACACCCCGCCCTTTGCGGGGCAGATGGTGGTGATCTTCCTGGCATTGGCTCTGGCCTTGGGCTTCTGGTTGTTCATCCTGGCCAAGCGCGATCGCGCCGCCAGTGATGCGAGCATGAAGAAGTTGACCGAACGTCGTCAGGCACGTCGCAACCAGTCCTGATGACTTCTTCGAATACCCGCTGTGATGTCGGAACGGGCATCCTGCGCGCCAAACTGACGTCGCGGTTAAGAGCGATCCGGCCGAAGCCTTCGCAGGTCTTCGTGGTGATCGATCGCAATGCACGCCAAGTCGTCGGACGCAAGGTGGCCTTGGCGATCAAGGATGCGGGCTTGGAGTTTCAGGAATGCGTCGCGCCGCATGGGGAAGCTTCGAAGACTTTGGAGAAGGCGCAGGCCTTGGCGTCGAAGCTGGTCAAGGCAGGTGCGGACCGCAGGAGTTTCGTGTTGGCAGTCGGCGGCGGCGTGACGTCGGACCTGGCAGGCTTCGTTGCGGCCAACCTGTTCCGCGGTGTGGAGTGGGGTGTGGTTTCCACCACCTTGCTGGGCATGGCGGATGCCTCGATTGGCGGCAAGACGGCAGTGAACCTGCCCGAAGGCAAGAACCTGTTCGGAGCCTTTCACTTTCCGCGTTTGGTGGTCATGGATGTGCAGATGCTGCGCACCCTGCCCGCGAAGGAATGGCGTTGCGGCTTGGGTGAAGTGCTGAAGACAGCCATGCTGCAGAGTCCGGCGATGTACCGGAAGTTGTTGGGGACTCCAACGTCGAAGCTGCAACGTGGCAGTGCGGAGTTGGCGGCATTGGTCTTGGCTTGTACGCGTTACAAGCAGAAGATCGTGGCTTCGGACCCACGCGAGGGTGGAGAACGCAAGTTGTTGAACTTGGGACATACCTTCGGGCATGTGCTGGAGGCGTCGGCCGGACCGCGCAAGTTGGTGCACGGCGAGGCGGTAGCGCTCGGATTGCTGTGCGCTTTGCAGATGAGTGTGGAGCAAGGATTGGCCGCACCGCGATATGCGGAAGAGGTGCGGGAGTTCCTGGAGCGGATGGGCATGCGCACGACCTATCCGGGGAAACTGCCGGGGAAGGCGGTGCTGCGACGTCAGTTGTTGCGCGACAAGAAGGCCGCGTATGGAAAATTGGATGTGATCGTGCCGGTGAAGCCTGGTGCGAATCTGCTCGTGCAGGGGGTGGATGTGGAGGAAGTGCTTCCTGCATACGGCGTTATGAAGAACGGCTGATTCGAGCGGAAACACACGGTGGAAGGTGTGCGATAAGCGTCACTGTTTTTCCTGTAAACACTTTCCCTTTATCCCGTAGTTCCATTAGGTCGTCAGGCGATTCCGCCTGCGCCTAGGAACCACCATGAATGGAAAGATCTTTTTGACTTGTGCTGCTGGGTTGCTGCTCAGCACGACTGCTGCGGCCCAGACCCAGCGACCCCCTTTTACTGCAGTTTTCGACGACTTCGAAGATGGCGTGATCGATTCGGCCTGGACCGTCGGCATCACACTAGGAGCCCTCATCAACGTCGAAGAAACGCAAGGCGTCCTCCGTGCCGACGGTAGCCTGCTGACTCAATCGCAGAACGGTTCGTTTCAGTTATCGCGCACCTTCTCGCCGATGTCGGGTGCCTTCCAACTCGATGTGCCCTTGCGTTGGGCGCCCGATGCACAAGATCCGCTCGGCGGCACCAGCAGTGTGACCATGGAGTTACTCGATGTGCACGAACAACCCATCGCAAGTTGGGCAGTTGATGATTCCAATGCTCTCGGCGCCGGCGAAATCCAAGTGGTCGGCCCCACTATCGCGCATCTGATCCCGCTGCAGGATCTACAAGGCGAAGGTTTCCTACGCCTCCATCGCACCGCCAACGGCACCCTGCGCTTCACCTATCTCGGCGACGGCGGCCCGCGCACCGGCATGCTCGGTTTCGTGCCGCAGGAAGTCGGTGGCATGCGCATCACCTTCCGGCATTCCGGTTTCGGTTCGCCCCCCTTCACGACTCTGGAGTTGGAGTCGGTCCTGCTCAGCAATGACCTCTCGCCGCTGCTCCACGTGTCGCCGCTGGTCGCCGGCCAATCCGGCACCCTCACCCTGTACGACGGCACCCCCCTCCTCTTGATGGGTTTCGCCTACTCCACCACCGGTGCCGGCCCCATCGTGACGCCTTTCGGAATCGCCGAACTGTCCCTGCCGATCAGCATGCTTCCCACGGTCGCCGCGGACGCCACCGGGCAGGCCACACTCGACATGACGGTCCCAGCCTCCGCCAGTGGCCGTGACGTGTGGATCCAGGGCCTCGATTTTGCCACCGGAGTCCTCACTCCAGGCGTGAAGACCACCATCCAGTAGTCTCGGTCCATCTTTGCCGGGAAGCCAAAGATTTGACGGCTTCCCGGCACATCCAAGCGCGGGGGGGCACCGCTAGAATGGCGCAACCCTGAGCGTCACATGCCCCGCCGGACCGACCTTCAATCCATCCTCATCCTCGGTTCAGGCCCGATCGTCATCGGTCAAGCCTGCGAGTTCGACTATTCCGGAACCCAGGCGATCAAGGCGCTGAAGGAAGATGGCTTCCGGATCATCCTGGTCAACTCGAATCCGGCAACCATCATGACCGACCCGGAGATGGCCGATGTCACCTACATCGAGCCGATCACTCCCGAGTTCGTCGCCAAGGTCATCGAAAAGGAGAGGCCCGATGCCATCCTCCCCACCCTGGGTGGACAGACCGCACTGAATGTCGGTCTCGCGCTTGCCGAAGATGGCACGCTGGAGAAGTTCGATTGCGAGATGATCGGCGCCCGCGCGGATGTCATCCATAAGGCAGAGGACCGCGATGAGTTCCGTCAGGCGATGGACAAGATCGGACTGGGGTCGGCGCCTTCGGAGATCGCGCACACCATGACCGAGGCACGTGCGGCGATGGAGATCATCGGCCTGCCTTGCGTCATCCGCCCCGCCTTCACCATGGGTGGTTCCGGCGGCGGCATCGCCTACAACGTGGAGGAATACGAAACCATCATCGCGCGCGGACTGCGCTTGAGTCCGGTCAGCGAGGTGTTGGTCGAGAAGAGCCTCATCGGTTGGAAGGAATACGAGATGGAGGTGATGCGCGATAAGAAAGACAACTGCGTCATCATCTGCTCGATCGAGAACCTCGATCCGATGGGTGTGCATACCGGCGATTCGATCACGGTCGCGCCTTCGCAGACCTTGACGGATCGCGAGTTCCAGCGCATGCGCGATGCGAGTTTCGCCATCATGCGCGAGATCGGGGTAGAGACCGGTGGCTCCAATGTGCAGTTCACCGTCAATCCTGAAAACGGCGAGTTGCTGGTGATTGAGATGAACCCGCGCGTATCGCGGTCCTCGGCGCTGGCTTCCAAGGCAACGGGTTTCCCGATCGCCAAGTTCGCGGCCAAGCTGGCCGTCGGCT
The DNA here is from genome assembly GCA_049609225.1 of Planctomycetota bacterium. GTDB lineage: Bacteria > Planctomycetota > UBA1135 > UBA1135 > UBA1135. The sequence continues at coordinate 23,002 of JBMYYH010000030.1, forward strand.
ACACCCTGGATGAGATCCAGAACGACATCACCAAGGTCACGCCGGCATGTTTCGAGCCGTCGATCGACTATGTGGTGGTGAAGATGCCGCGCTTCGCCTTCGAGAAGTTCCCGTTGGCGGATAGCACTCTTGGCACGCAAATGAAGTCCGTGGGTGAAACCATGGCCATCGGTCGTACCTTCGAGGAAGCTTTCCAGAAGGCGCTGCGTGGACTGGAAGTAGATCGCTCTGGTTTCTCCGGCAAGAAACGTGAGTTCCTCGCCGAAGAACTGCCGCAGAAGATCGCGCGCCCTGCGCCTGGTCGTCTGTTCGCGCTTTACGACGCATTCACCAACGGCTACGACATCGAGGAGGTCTATCGCCTTTCCGGCATCGATCGTTGGTTCCTGACTTTCCTCCAACGTCTCGCCCTGACCGACCGCTCCTTCGACGAGATCTCGCTCGACAGTGTCGATGCGGATCAGATGTGGCAGTGGAAGCGCAGCGGCTTCTCCGATGAACGTCTGGCCGAAGCTTTTGAAGTGGAACACTCCGCTTTGCGCGCCCGACGCGAGGAGTTGGGCGTGAAGCCGGGTTATCGCTTGGTGGATACCTGCGCCGGCGAGTTTGAAGCAGCCACCCCCTATCTCTACTCCACTTACGATTGCAGTTCGGAAGAGGTCGAGGTGCATGCCACCGACAAGGTGATCATCCTTGGTGGTGGTCCGAACCGCATCGGCCAAGGTATCGAGTTCGATTACTGCTGCGTGCATGCCTCCCTTGCTCTGCGCGAGATGGGCATCGAGTCGGTGATGGTGAACTCCAACCCGGAGACGGTCTCCACCGACTTCGACATCTCCGATCGCCTCTACTTCGAGCCCCTCACGCATGAGGATGTGTTGTCGATCTGCGAGCGCGAGAAACCGCGCGGCGTGATCGTGCAGTTTGGTGGGCAGACTCCGCTGAACCTGGCGTCGGATCTGGAGAAGGCTGGAGTACCGATCTTGGGCACTCCTGTCGAAGCCATCGACCGCGCGGAAGACCGCGGACGCTTCAGCGAGATGTTGAATCTGCTGGGTTTGCGTCAGCCGGCCAACGGCATCGCGACCAGCCCGGATCAGGCTTCGGTCATCGCCAACAACATCGGTTATCCGGTGCTGGTGCGTCCTAGCTATGTGCTTGGCGGCCGCGCGATGGAGATCGTCTACGATGCCCGCGACCTGGAGCGCTACATGAACGAGGCTGTGATGGCTTCGCCTGAGCGTCCGGTGTTGATCGACCGTTTCCTCGAAGATGCGGTGGAAGTCGATGTCGATTGCATCAGTGATGGCACTGAAGTCGTCATCGGCGCGATCATGGAGCACATCGAGGAAGCCGGCATCCACTCCGGCGACTCGACTTGCGCGATTCCGCCGATCACCTTGTCGGAGTACATCCTTGAAGAAATCCGGGAGGCGACCAAGGCGATGGCGTTGGAGCTGGGCGTCGTCGGCTTGATGAATGTGCAGTTCGCCGTCCGCGGGGAAACGGTCTACGTGATCGAGGTCAACCCGCGCGCTTCGCGCACTGTGCCTTATGTGGCTAAAGCAACGGGCGTGCCCTTGGCGGCCTATGCCACGCAAGTCATGGCTGGACGCAAACTCGCCGAACTCGGCGTGCAGGAAATCGTGCCGGAAGAGCACATCGCGGTGAAGGCTCCGGCCTTCCCCTTCGCCAAGTTCGCAGGTGCCCGCGCCGACCTCGGCCCGGAGATGCGCTCCACCGGTGAAGTGATGGGCATCGACAAGAACTTCGGCCTTGCTTTCGCAAAAGCATCCGATGCTGCAGGACGCACTCTTCCCACCGAAGGCCGCGTATTCCTGAGTGTGAAGGATGCGGATAAGCGCAACGTCATCATGGTCGCGCGCAGCCTGACCGAAATGGGATTCACCCTGGTCGCGACCGGCGGTACCTTCCAGATCCTGAAGCGCCATGGCATCCCGGTCGAACGGGTCAACAAGGTGCATGAAGGTCGCCCCCATGTGGTCGACTTGATCAAGAACCAGGAAGTCGATCTGATCATCAACACGCCACATGGCAAGGTCACGCGGCATGATGATGGCATGATTCGCTCCGATGCCTATCAAGTGAACATTCCTTGCTTGACCACGATGTCGGCCGCAATGGCTGCTGTTGAGGGCATCCAAGCCTTGAAGGCAGGGGCTACCGAAGTCGCAAGCCTGCAGTCCTTCTACGGTTTGCCGCAGGCTGAACCCGCGAAGGCATAGACCCTAAAGAGGTTTCACCAGGAGCATCTTGCTATGCTCGCGGACGTCCGCCGTAATCTCCCTAGATTGCGGCATCCCCAAATCTTGACGTTCACGGTGACCTCATGAAGAAATACCTCGCGGAGACTTTCGGAACCTTTTGGCTCGTACTCGGAGGTTGCGGAAGCGCAGTCCTCGCTGCTGGCTTCCCCGACGTCGGCATTGGCTTGCTCGGTGTTTCCTTGGCCTTCGGACTCACCGTCCTGACCATGGCCATCGCCCTCGGGCATATCTCCGGTTGTCATCTCAACCCTGCGGTTTCGATTGGCCTGTGGATCGGCAAGCGTTTCCCGACCAACCAACTTGCACCGTACATCATCGCCCAAGTAATCGGCGGTCTGCTTGCCGGCGCCGTGTTGTTCCTCATCGCCAGTGGTCAGGATGGATTCGACGCCGCCGCATCTGGATTCGCATCCAATGGTTTTGGCGAACACTCCCCTGGCGGTTATTCCATGACCGCCGCATTGATGACCGAGGTCGTCATGACCATGGTGTTCCTGTTCATCATCATGGGAGCCACCGACAAGCGCGCTCCGGTGGGCATGGCGCCGTTGGCCATTGGCCTGGGCTTGACCTTGATCCACTTGGTCAGCATCCCAGTCACCAATACTTCGGTGAATCCCGCGCGCAGTACGGGCGTGGCATTCTTCCAGGGTGATTGGGCACTCAGCCAGCTTTGGCTGTTCTGGGTCGCTCCCATCATCGGCGCGGTCCTGGGTGCAGCGCTCTATCGCGCTATGGCTAGTGAGGACGCGGATTAGGTCCTTCTGAGTCGTCTGGTGGCCTAAAAAACCCTTTAAATGCCCCGAAAAACGTTCTTTTCGGGGCATCTTTTTCACCTTCTTTTCAGATATTCCGGTCTTTAACTGATATTTTTGGGGAAATGAGCTTTGCCGCACTTCTACCCATCCTCCTCCTTGCGCCAGCCGCATCGGCGCAAGTCTCCGGCACGGTGCTCGACCCGCAGGGGCTTCCCGTCGCGGATGCCATCGTCACACTGCAGGCCACGGACCATCAAACCACCACAGCCCCGGATGGCAGTTTCAACCTGGCGTCGGCCACTGGTAGCAACACCTTCGTGGTCGCCGCGAAGAAGGGTTGGTTCAACGGTTTCGTCTACATCACGAGCACGCCGATGCTGGGGGTGCAGATCGATATGGATCCCGTGCCGGCCTGGGATGACCCCACCTACGATCTTCAGGATCCCGCAACCTGTTCGAGCTGTCACATCGAGCAATATGAAGAGTGGAATGGCTCTCCCATGCAACAGGCGGGAACCAATCTTTGGCTCTACGACATCTATGATGGCACCGGCACCGCAGGAGGTATGGGTGGTTTCGTCTATGAAAGAGATTCGGTCCACCTCAGTCATGCACCGCACTCCGATTGCGCGCCTTGTCATCAGCCCGTGCCGTGGGTGAAGACTAAAAATCCTGATCGCCCGCTCGACGACATCAATCAACTCTCCCTCGGTGCCACGCATGGCATCTCTTGCGAGGTTTGTCACAAGATCGCGCATGTCGATGAGAGCAAAACTGATTACCCAGGCTTGTTCCCGCAACAAACCACCTTCACCAAGCCGCCGCCAAGCAGTGGTGGTCTGCACGAACCCATCCAATACGGCGCCCTAGCTGACACGGCCTTCCAAGGCAGCATCATGCGGCCTTCGTACAACCCGCAGATGGGAGCGGCCATGTGCGCGACTTGTCATCAGGACACCAACGACCACGATGACGATGGTCAGTTCGGCGACCCCGGCAGCATCGTGTCGGAACCGACCTGGGACGAATGGACTGCAAGTGAGTATTCCGACCCGCAAAGCGTGCATTACGCCACTTGCGTTGATTGCCACATGAAGCCGACTGGCAGTAACTTCGCCAGCACCCTCTCGATCGCGCCGTTCCGCGATGCGGAGGAGATTCGCGGGCATGACGTCCGAGGAACCACGCCGGAGTATTTGGAGAACGCGGCCGACGTCTTCCTGACCGTGAACCAGGTCGGTACTGTATTGACGGTGGAGGTCGATGTGGAGAACTCGATGACCGGTCACTCCCTGCCGACGGGCGTCACGGTGCGTAATGTGATTCTCCTTGTAGAGGCCTTCCGCGATTCGGATGGTGCGACCTTGAGCCATACTGGAAGTCAGGTGATTCACGATCTTGCGGGTGTGGGTTCGCCTTCCCAAGGCTATTTTGCTGGCCTACCCGGCAAGCTGTTCGGCAAGCACAATCTGGATGCCAGCGGTGCCGGCCCCGTGTTCTACACCGAAGCCACGGGCATTCTCTTCGATACTCGGATTGAGGCCTTGGCCACGGACAGCACCAGTTACACTTTCGACGTTCCCGCCGGAACCGGTCCCGTGTCGGTGCGTGCACGCCTGATCTATCGTCGTGCTTACACCTTCCTCACCGATGCCAAGGGTTGGACCGTCGATGGCAAGGGCAATCCTCTCGCCGACAAGATCGGTCCGGACTTCGGGCACCTGATGGAAGACCGTCGTTGGCCCGACGCCCCACTCGTGGTCAGTGCTCCTATCCTCAGCGCCGGCGCTCAAGCAACGGTACAAGCCGAAGGTGCATGGGCTGGCAACAAGGTCGTGTTCGTCTCCTCGACGCAAGGTACCGGCCTGTTCGCGACCAAGTACGGATTCGACATCGGACTCGCCGATCCAGTGCGCGTACTCGGTCATGCCACCGCCGACGCACAGGGCATCGCCACTCTCAGTAGCGGTCCCATCCTGCCCGCAGGTACGGCCGGCAAACCGGTCTGGTTCCAAGCCATCGAACGCAAGGGAATCGCCACCTTTGAGTTGTCCGACGTGCTCGCGACCAGCGTTCAGTAACTCGTTAGCAAGTGTTTCTCCCCTCCCCTGAGGGGAGAAACCGATTGGGCCTTGCGCGCCTTCCCCGGCCCTGGTCTTCTAGGGCCATGGCGAACCTTCAAGTCAACGGCGAAGAGCTCGAGATCCCCGAGCTCGACCCGCAGACACCCCTGTTGTGGGTGTTGCGCGATCATCTCCATCTCACCGGCACCCGTTATGGATGTGGCAAGGGTCTCTGCGGAGCCTGTACCATCCAAATCGATGGCACCCCGACGCGCGCGTGCGTCACGCCGGTTTCAAGTGCTGCCGGCCTGGAGATCACCACCATCGAGGGACTGCGCGGCCCGGTCGCGGATGCAGTGCGCGATGCCTGGAGCAAGGAGAATGTGCCGCAATGCGGCTTCTGCCAAGGAGGTCAGGTGATGACGGCCGAGCATCAACTGCGCACCGCGCCCGAAGCTCCTGCCGCTCAACGCGAAGCCGCGATGTCCGGCAACATCTGTCGCTGCGGCACCTACTCGCGGATCAAGAAGGCCCTGGACCGCGCCAGTGAAGACCTGCAGCAGGAGGCGAAGTGATGAAGTCCATCGACCGCCGTTCCTTCCTGCGTCAGAGTCTGGCAGGTAGCCTTACTTTGGGTTTCAGTCTGCAAGGTCCTGGCTTGATCGCCAAAGCCACCGCCGCGCAGATCTTCGACCCCAACCCTCTTGCAGACGCTTGGAAGCCGAGCATCTTCGTGAGCATCGCGAAGGAAGGCACCATCACTATCGTCGCGCATCGTTCGGAGATGGGTACGGGTATCGGCACCTCGCTACCGATGGTCCTCGCCGACGAGATGGACGCCAACTGGGAAGATGTGCAGATCGTCCAAGCCGACGGCGACCGCAAATACGGTTCGCAGAACACCGACGGTTCGCGCAGCATCCGCGAGTTCTACGAGCGCATGCGCCTCGTCGGTGCGACGGTGCGGCGTATGCTGATTCTGGCCGCTGCCAAGATGGACGGCGGTGATCCCGCCGATTACTACGCCAAGGATTCCACCGTGCGACGGAATGGCAGCCAAAAGGCCATCCCCTTCGGCGCACTGGTCGAGGAAGCCGCCAAGTTGGAGCGTCCAGGGCGGGATACCCTGACTCTCAAGACTCCCGAGCAACGCAACTTCGTCGGTAAGGAAACGGCCGTACCTTTGCGCGACATGGATGCCATCCTCGACGGCAGCGCGCAGTTCGGACTCGACCTGCGTCTACCGGAGATGCGTTATGCAGTGATCGCGCGCTGCCCAGTGGTGGGCGGCAAACCCGTGAAGTGGGATGAAGCCGCGGCGCTTGCCGTTCCAGGAGTGGAGAAGGTGTTCGCTGTGGAAGGACCACCTGCCGAAGGACCCTACTTCTTCAACGCACTCGGCGGTGTCGCCGTAGTCGCGCGCGATACCTGGTCCGCCATGCAAGGGCGCGACAAGCTCGCGATTGAATGGGATGAAGGTCCGCATGCCTCGTGGAATACCGAGGAGCAAATGGCTGGGCTGAAGGCGTCGGCCGCACAAGAAGGGCAGAAGGTGCGGTCCAATGGCGACATCGATGCCGGCCTGAAGGAAGGGCGTCTGGTCGAGTCGGAATACGCACTGCCGCACCTCGCGCATGCACCGATGGAGACTCCCTGTGCGACTGCGGTCGTGACCGAGGACAGCGCCGAGGTATGGATGCCCACGCAGACGCCACAATCGGCACGCCAGAACGTCGCGCAGAACCTTGGCATGGATCAAGCGAATGTCGCGATCCACGTCACTTTGCTCGGCGGTGGTTTCGGGCGCAAGTCGAAGCCGGACTATGGCGTAGAGGCGGCGTTGTTGGCAAAGGAGGTCGGCAAGCCGGTGCAGCTGCTTTGGACCCGGGAGGATGACATCCGTCATGGTTACTTCCATGCCGTATCCGCGATGCGCTTCAGCGCTGCCTTGGACGACGACCACCGCCCGACCGCATGGCGCTCGCGCACGGCGTTCACCCCCATCGCCTATACCTTCAGTCCAGGTTCCAAGATGGGTACGCCTGGGGAATGCGGCATGGGTTTGTCGGACATGCCTTATGACATTCCGAACGTCCGGGTCGAAACCGGTCAGGCAGACCCGCACTTGCGGATCGGGTGGCTACGCTCGGTGTGCAACATCTTCCATGCGCATGGCGTCAGTTGTTTCGCGGATGAACTCGCGGCTGAGGCTGGGGCGGATCCGCTGGAATACCTGCTCGACCTGATTGGTGAGCCGCGGCACATCTCTCAGAAAACTCTGGGCAGTGCCTATTCCAACTACGGCGGTTCCTTAGAGGACCAACCGGTCGACACCGGACGCATCCGTGCCGTCTTGGAACGCGTTGCGGCGAACGCCGATTGGAAAACCCGACGTGCTGCGCTTCGCGGCACCTCCAAACCTTGGCAGGGCATTGGCCTGGCAGTGCATCGCAGTTTCCTGGGTTATGTCGCCAATGCGGTCGAAGTCGAGATCTCGGAATCGGGCGTGCTGTCGATCCCGAAGGTGCACATCGCGCTGGATTGTGGCTTGGCGATCCATCCTGATCGCGTGCGGGCACAGATGGAAGGCGCTGCAGTGTTCGGCATCAGCTTGGCCAAGTACGGCAAGATCACCGGCAAGGATGGACGTGTGGAGCAATCGAACTTCCACGACTACCCGGTCGCGCGCATGAGTGATGCGCCTGGCGAGATCCATGTCGACTTGATGCAGAACGAGGCGATGTCGACGGGTGTCGGTGAGGTGGGTGTACCGCCGTTCGCGCCAGCCCTGCTCAATGCCATCTTCGACGCCACCGGCGTGCGGCATCGCAGTTTGCCGTTGGCGGATCTGGATCTGCGTCCGGCTTAGACGAGCCGCACCCAATCCTTCAAACGCGCATCGCTCAACCGAGCGGTGCGCGTTTGCGTATGGCGGCCCACAGGTCGCGGAAGTCTTGGGGGCGCAACCACCAAGTGAGGATCGCGCCGGCGGCTCCGCCGGCGGCGATCGCAAGGACCAGACCGAAGATGCTGTAGGTATCGATGCCCGATTGGACGATGCCATAAGCTGCGGCGCCGGCACCGAATCCTGGCAGGAGGACTCCGGGAAGGCGTCGGATGTGGAGCGGGCGGGCGATACCGTGCGGGCCATGGCCCGTGGTGAGGAGGGGGCGC
>JBMYYH010000031.1:0-30550 GCA_049609225.1 Planctomycetota bacterium
AAGAAGAACTTGGCCGCTTCCGGGATATCGACATCGCGCGATTCCTTGATCGGCTTGCCGCCATCCAAGGTCTCGAGCACGGCCAACTCCCGTGCGCGTTCCTGAATGCGTCGGGCGATGCGGAACAGGTATTTGGCCCGCTCCGACGCCTTCAACTTGCGCCATTTCGGGAAAGCCGCCTTCGCCGCAGCGACCGCCGCATCGACATCTTTCGCATTCGCCACCGGCACTTCACTCAGCACTTCTTCGGTGGCCGGATTGATGGTCTCCATCAACTTGCGCGCATTCGGCTTCTTGAACTCGCCGTTGATGAAGAGGCCGTAACGCTCCTCGATCTGCACAGGCGTACTCTCCGGCGCCGCAGCGTATTCCCAAGCCTGACCGAAATCGAGGCTAGGCGGATTCTTGGTTTCAGGACTCGGTGACATCGTAAGTAGCGGAGTAATTGCCCGACAGCAGGCGGTGCAGTTGCAGGAGGACGTCGTTCAGGAGAGAGGAAGCGCCGAAGCGGAACAGGTTGGCATCGAGCCAGGCATCGCCGAGGGTTTCCTTCACCATCACGAGATAGTGCAGGGCCTCCTTGGCGGTCTTGATGCCGCCAGCAGGCTTCATACCGATTTTCTGGCCTGTCGCAAGATAGTGGCGGCGGATGACTTCCAACATCACCAAGGTCACGGGCATGGTGGCTGCGGGAGCGACCTTGCCGGTACTGGTCTTGATGAAGTCGGCGCCGGCCTCGATCGCGAGCTCACTGGCAAGCACCACATTGTCGTAGGTTTCCAGTTCACCGGTCTCGAGGATGACCTTCAGATGCGCTGGCCCACAAGCATGCTTGACGGCCGCGATCTCTTCCGAGACGGTGGCGTAATCCCCTGACAGGAAAGCGCCGCGGTGGATCACCATGTCGATCTCGTCGGCGCCGGCAGCGACTGCATCTTCCACATCATGCAGCTTGGTCAGAAGATCCACTTGGCCGCTTGGGAATGCCGTAGCCACACTCGCTACCTGCACACCACTATCCCCCACTTCATCTTTGGCCAGCTTCACCCAACGCGGGTAAACGCAAACCGCCGCGACCTGTGGGCAGGCCGGCAATCCGGGATCCGGGCAAAGCGCCTTCCGACACAAGGCCCGCACCTTCTCGGCGGAGTCCTTGCCTTCGAGGGTGGTCAGGTCGGTCATGCCGACGACCATGGCCAATCCTTGCAGTTTGGCGAGTTTCTTGATGGACCGGGTCTTGAAGGAGGCCGCTCGTGCCTCGACTCCGACCTTATCGACGGTTGTACGCGTCATGTAGGCATTCTAGCCCGCAGTACCGGCAACCGACATGCCACAGGGCACGAATCGTCCGTCGTCGCAGAAGAGCAGGCCGGCCTCTTCGCCTTCCACCCACACCAGAGAGCGCTGTTGGGTCTCGCGTCCGTAGGCCAAGGCTTGTTCGCGCTCGAGGCCATAAACCACGAATCCATCTTCACGCCATCCGGGCTCAACCTCAGGAAGGGAGCAACCATAGGACTCATCGAAGCGGACCCGATCCTTTTCAAAGCGGTTCTGTAGCTCCGCATTGGCATCTTGGTTGATCGACAGCGGACGTTCTTCCGACATCGGATTCCAAGCAGTGATCAACAACAAGCTGCAATGCCGTGCGATGCATTCCTGCACCACAGCCGGCAAGGCTTGCACCTCTCCGTTGAGGGTAAAACGGAACCAGCGGCCGTCCTCTTGCCGATAGGCATACATGGACGACCGGTAAATCTCTTCCCAATCCATAGCGTTCATCGTGGGGGTAGGAACGCGGCTCAGCCTTCGTCGACGTAACCGAGTGCGGCCAAGTCCACCATGCCACTGGAAGAGGCGACGGTGGTGGCACTGGAGTTTGGAACGATGGGAGGATTCGCCTTGAAGGCTTCAACCCAATCCGCCCCGGAATCAACAAGATTGGTCAACTCACCGGGATCGGCTTTCAGGTCGAAGGCCTGTACCCAAGTCAGTTCCGTGCCGTTGTCTTCCGCGACCATCTTGTGGTGGCCGACCACGAATCCACGCTGGATTCCCGATTCGAAACGCACCACGCGCACCGGGATTTCATCCTGCAATGGCACACCCATTTGGTTGGGGGAATCTTCGACCTGCAGCCCCATCGAGCGCAATACGGTGGCGAAGAAGTCCACGCCGGCAACGGGTTCCTCAACCCGCCCGGGCTCGACGCGGGGCCCCATGAGCAGGAAGGGCACGTGCACCTCGTCTTCGTAGAGCGAGCGGCCATGCATCATGATGCCGTGGGCACCAAGGTGCTCGCCATGGTCCGAGGTAATCAAGACGATGGTGTTGTCGTTCATCACACCACGCTCCTCCAGTCCCTCGAAGAGCTCCTTCACGCCTTCATCGAGCTCCAGATACTGCTCGCGATAAGCCTCCTGGAGCCAATCGAAGTTCTCCTGGATCTCCTTCGAGATGCGCCCGTGACGAACCTCGTTGGCATCGTTGCGCAGGAGGTCGTGCATCATGTGGGAGGAATTCTTGATCGCCTCCATCCGCTCATTCGCGACATTCGGGCCGAACTTCAAGGCCAAGTCTTCCCGCGTGACATACGGGAAGTGCGGGTCGATGTAGTTCACGAACAAGAACACCGGCTCCTCGGGCTGACGATCGAGGGCATCGACTGTTGCCAGCACCTGGCGTGTGGTGTCGGCCGCCGTGAGCTCCAGCTGATTCGTGCGCAGCGTGCGCTTGGCGATCGCGGACACCGCACGCTTGGCCTTCTTGCCTCCACAGAGGCGCACGAAACTCGAAGCGGAGAAGCGATTGATGCCAGCGAACAAAACCGAATCGTTGAGCACCAAGGAATCATCGTAGACCTCGAATCCTTGCGCGAATCCGGTGGCTCGGGTGATGCGTGCATTGGTCACGGTGCCAGCCGTGCGATAGCCATAACCACGCAGGAACTCAGCAACCGAGGTTTCACTCTGCGGGAGCACCACTTCGCCTTTGGGCAGCGTGCCGTTTTCAGCGGGATAACGGCCCGTGAGCAATGCAGCATGTCCACCCGGAGTGGTGTTGGCACCGGCATAACCACGCGAGAAGATCCGCGCATCTTTGGTGTACTCGTCCAACCATGGCGTGTGCTTCTGATCGCGCCAAGTCTCATGCAAGGTATCCCCACGCATGGTGTCGAAGACCAGCAGGATGACATTGGGCTTGGCCTCAGATTCCTGGGTGCCCAAAGGCTGACGAATCGTGGTGGTCAGCTCTTTCTGCAGTTTCATCTCCTGCCATTGGAACCAACCCATGTTGAGGACCACCAACGCCACCAAGACTCCGATGGCCTTGCGCGGCATCGCGATGCCTCCGAGCAGGCGTCCGAGGATGGGATAAACCACGGCCAGCAACAGAACCAGCAACAGCGGGACTTCCAGGAGGCGTCGGGCGCCTCCACTCATCTCGGCATAGGGCAACCAAGTGGGCAGCTGGGCGCCGAGCGAGATGGTCAGGCCAAGGGCGAAGGCAGCACCCGTGGTTTGACGATTCTTGGCCGGAAGCAGGAAGTGCAGAGGCTTCAGCTTCAACAGGATCAGGCCGAGGACCGAGCCAGCAAGCAACAGGATCAGCGTGGCAAGGGCGGTGCCACTGCGCGCATCGGCGAACACGTTCCACGCATCGAACCAGACCAGAGGGACATAGCCGAGCAGGAAGAACGCCAAGCGGGTACGGGTGGCGGGGGTCTCCATCCCCCCCAGAATAATCGAAAGCGTCGTCCAGGTCTTGCATAAGGCTTGCCTATGATGCGCTGATAAGGACAGAAAGATGGAACCGGTCATTCTCCAGCACCCCCTTGCCCAAGCCATGCTCACGCGGCTGCGGCAAAAGTCGACGTCCTCCATCGAGTTCAGGAGCCTCGTGCGGCAACTGACCACGATGCTCGGCCTGGATGCCACCCAGGACCTGCCGACGACCCCCCACACCATCCAGACTCCGGTCGCGACTTGCAGTAGTCCGGTTTTGGATGCTTCGGTCGCCATCGTGCCCATCCTTCGTGCCGGCATCGGCATGGCGGAACCGCTCCTCGAGATGATGCCGCAGGCGGTGGTGCGCCATCTTGGCTTGTTCCGGGATGAGAACACCCTGCAACCCGTGACCTACTACGAGAAATTGCCTGGCGGCAATCTGCCAGATGTCTGCCTGGTGGTCGACCCGATGCTCGCGACGGGCGGCACTGCCATCGCTTCCTGCGATCTACTCCGCGAATGGGGCGTGCAGGATTTGCGTTTCCTCGGCATCCTCGGCGCCCCCGAAGGCGTGGACGCATTGCGTAAGGCACACCCGGAAGTGCGCATCCATTTGGCCGCAGTCGACGAGCGTTTGAATGAGCATGGCTACATCCTGCCGGGGCTGGGAGATGCCGGCGACCGGCAATACAACACGCTCTAAGCTTCCCGCACCACGAATCCTTGGATAGACTCGCAGACGTGAGCACGCCCATGCTGCAGTTCGGCCCCGACACTCCCTTCACGGAAAGGGAGCGGAATGCGATGGAAATGTTCTGGCAGGAGTTGACCGACTGTGGTCATCAGGAAGCCGAACGTTATCGCAAGATGTGTTTGCAGCATGTCGATCGCATCCATGCGATCCGAAATGCGCTGGAATTGTATCCGCAGGTGTTCGAGGAAAAGCGCCTCGGCAAACGGCACCGCGGCCTTGGCACTTTGGTCGAACTTCTCGCCAATGCGACGGATGCAGACTTCGAGATGTTCCTGCCCACCCGGGCCATGTTGTGGCGCAGCCTCACCATGGCTCGTCTCAATTTCTGGCGCCTATTGCGTTACTTGGGAGAGGAGATCAGTGGCGAGGAAAGTGACCTACTCACCATCATCGACGGCCGCGTGCATGCCTGCGTCTATCTGAAGTTGATGGATGAGCTGCTGACTTCCTTGGCGATGGATTCGAACATTCCGCGCTCGGTGCGCGGTACGGCGGTCAGCAGCCTGACCTCCCTTTGGGATGGCAAGCCTTCCCTCAATGTGCGCGCCTTCTTCCCGCTGCTACGCGCGGTGTGGGATGCACGACGCAACATCCTGGTTTCGGTCGGCACCATGCTCGGCGTCTCCGAGATCATGAAGCTATTGCAAGCTGGCTGCGCGCCCGAATTCGTAGATTACTTCGCACGCGCGAGCATGTCGGCGGATGAAGGACTGGCTTTCCAGGAGTTCCTGATCGGCGTGACCACTGAGCAGATCCACGACCTCGAAGTGTTGATGGATACCACCGGCCAAACCGCTTTGAGCCCGGAACAGGCCAATCAGGCGCTGGGACGAGTGGCAGAATCGGCGGCGGCGTCGCAGGAACAACCGACGGCTGTGGGTGTACTCACCTATCAGTTCCATCGCGAGCGTCACTTGGAAGCGGCTGCCCGACGTCTGCGCAACTTGCCGGGGCCAAAGCACACGGCGGAAGAGTACATGTTGCTCTACTTCCTCGAGGAACACCTCGAGCCCGAAGAAGAAGCCTGATCCGGCAACGCAGTCATGCCCGAGCTGCCGGAAGTTGAGACGGCCCGTCGCGGCCTGGAACCTTGGGTGGTCGGACGCCAAGTGACCGATCTCGTCGTGCGCGAACGACGTCTGCGCCAACCCATTCCTGCAGGATTGAAACGTCGCTTGAAGGGTAGGCGTTGCATCGGCATCACCCGACGTGCGAAGTACCTCCTCCTGCAGTTTGAAGGCTCCGACGGAAGACTCCTCATCCACCTCGGCATGTCCGGCAGCTTGCAGGTCGTCCCGACGGGAACCCCGCCGCGCAAACATGATCATGTCGACCTGGTCTTAGAGGATGGTCGCGCCCTCCGTTATCACGACCCCCGACGTTTCGGCCTGTGGCTGTGGGCCGACGCCCCCGTGGAAGAGCATGCCCTCCTCCACCACCTCGGCCCCGAACCCCTCTCCGACGCCTTCACACCCACCCTCTTGTTCGACGGCTCCCGCAAACGCAAGGCGGCGGTCAAGAACTACCTGATGGATGGGCGCACGGTGGTGGGCGTCGGCAATATCTATGCGGCGGAATCCCTTTTTGCCGCTGGCATCCGCCCCGGGCGCGCTGCCGGACGGGTGAGCCAGGCGGAATACGCGCTACTGCATAAGGAAGTGCGTCGGATCCTGGCGGAGGCGATTCGTCAGGGCGGAACCACCCTGCAGGACTTCGTCGGCGGCGACGGCGAGCCTGGATATTTCGCCCAGGAGCTATGGGTGTACGGACGGGAGGGAGAGCCCTGCCGGCGCTGCGAAAGCATCCTCAAGGGCAAGGTAATTGGACAACGGGCAAGCTGTTATTGCCCGAATTGTCAGCGATAAATCCGCCTTCCACCCCTACAAAGGGCCTTTTTACCCCCATCGTGGCCCAAAATCCACAATTCGAGGGAATTTCACCCCAGCCCGCAAACAAACACTTGTTTTATTCGTACGACTGTTTAAGATTCGCCCCATGTCCTCTCAAGACACCAAGGACCGCATCCTCCAAGCAGCCAAGGAACTCTTCGCCGAGAAGGGCTTCCCAGCCACTTCGATGCGTGAAATCACCACCCGCGCGGGGGTGAACCTGGCAGCCATCAACTACCACTTTGGCTCCAAGGAGGGATTGTTGCATGCACTGATGAAGCAGTGCATCGAACCCATCAATGAGGAACGCCTGCGTCTACTCGATGCAGCCGAAGCGGAAGCGCGGGAACAGGGCACCCATGTCCCCCTGCGCGACACCGTCCGCTGGTTCCTCGAACCGGCCGTGCGCCAGCTCACCGAAAGCGATGTCGAGATGCCGTGCATTCTGGCGCGGATGCATCACGAACCGCATCCCGGTTTGGATGAGGTCATGACCAAGATTTTGGCTCCCGTGGTGCAACGATTCGTGGTCGCCGTGCAAGCCGCACTGCCACAACGCACCCCTACCGAGATCGTCTTGCGCGGTCATTTCATGATCGGCGCGATGCTTCATCTTTTGGATGTGCGTCGCAGTTTCTTGAGCGCCCTGACGGATGAGGATCTCGACCCCAACGACCACGACTTCATGCTTGAACAGCTCATCTCCTTCTGCACTGCAGGATTCCAAAATGACTGATCCTCGCCTGGCCCTGACACCCTTGCTCGTCTTGGCAGCGTGTTCCACGGCACCGAGCTCCCACACCTTGCCGGAGGATGCTCCTGCACCACGCGCCACCTTTGAAGGACAACCGCAGCCACCTGCGGACGCATTCCTTGCCACCGATTGGTGGACCTCCTTCGAAGAACCCGCACTCGACGCTGCCGTCGAGACGGCCTTGGCCAACAACTTCGATCTCATGGCTGCCGCCGCGCGCGTGCAGGCCGTCGCAGCGCAGGCGCGGGCCGTTGCAGGCGATCAGTTGCCGCAGGTGAATGCCGGACTCAACTTGGCGCGCAGTCGTTCCAACTTGATCGGTCTGCCCATTCCAGGTGCGCCGGATGTCTTGGCCGTCACCAATGACAGTCACAACCTTGGCCTGAACCTCAGTTGGGAGTTGGATCTGTGGGGTCGCTTAGAAGCTCAGGAACGAGCCGCGATCGCGGAATTGGAATCGAGTGAAGCGGCCTATCAGGCTGTACGTCTGTCTTTGGCAGGGCAGACCGCGAAAGCATGGTTGATGGCGCGGGAAGCCAACGCCCAACATGGTGTCGCGGTGGAGCAGTTGGCGAATGCCGAGGACCTGCTGCGCTATGCACGCAATCGCTTCTCCAACGGTGGCCCCGCCGATGCGGTGCACCAAGCTGAGGCCAATGTCGCAGCAGCACGTTCGGCCTTGCCAGCCACCGAGCAGAACCTGCGGACTTGGCAACGTCAGCTGGTCACGCTGATGGGGCAATACCCAGAAGTCGCAACGGCACCATCGGGCGCTGCACTTCCCGCGCTGCCGGGTCCGGTACCTGCAGGACTGCCGACGGAGTTGCTGCAACGTCGGCCGGACTTGGCGGAAGCCGAGGCGGAAGTGCGTTCTGCGCGTGCCACCAGCAAGGTCACGCATGCCTCGCTTTACCCCTCCTTGGCACTGACGGCTTCCGGTGGAACTGCAAGCAATGACGTCGGCGATCTGTTGGACGGGGATTTCAAGATCTGGAGCCTCGGCGCCAGCTTGACCGCCCCCCTCTTCCATGGCGGCGCATTGGAAGCCCAAGCTGAAGCTGCGGAAGCCGTCGCCCTGGCTGCGGAACTGAGTTTTGCGCAGCACTATCTCCGCGCCTTGGCGGAAGTCGAGTCCGGACTCGACAACGAAGGACGCATTCAGCAACGCCTTGGCGAGTTGCAAGCGCAGAACGCCTCCCTCAACGCTCGCCTGACTTCTTTGGAAGACCGTTACCGCGGTGGCGTAACCGATGCTTCGCAGGTCTATGCCTCGCGTGGCGAATTGCTCCAAAGCCACAGCAGTCTGCTGTCGGCCGAACTGCTGCTCTTGACCAACCGTATTGACCTTTACCTCGCCCTTGGTGGCGGATTCGAGAACCCCCAAGACTGATGAAGACCTTTCTCAAGATCATCCTCCCGCTCGTCGTCCTCTTGTTGGGTTTCGGCGCCAAGAGTCTGTTGATAGCGACAGGACCGAAGCTCGAAGCGCAGGAGCCGGAGCGTCAGGTTCCCATGGTGGAAGTGCAGACGGTGCAGCCGGCAACGCGCACCTTGGAAGTACTCGCTTACGGCGAGGTGCGTCCGCGTTCGACCACGGGTGTGGTTGCGGAAGTTCCCGCCAAGGTGTTGCAGGTCAGCGACAAGCTCTATCGCGGATCCTTCTTTCAGAAAGGCGATCTGCTGATCGAGTTGGAAGATACCGACTATCTCAACGCCGTCGCCGTGGCCGAAGCACAGTGGCTGCAGGCCCAGGCGGCTTTGGAGTTGGAACAAGCCGAAGCCAAGGTGGCCTTGGTGGAATGGCAGCAGCTCGGGGAAGGGGAAGCGCCTTCGGTCGTACGTCGGGAGCCCCAGTTGCAGGCCGCGCGCGCCTCGATCGACGCAGCCGAAGCCAACTTGGAAGTCGCGCGGACCAACCTGTCGCGTTGTCGCATCGTCGCACCGTTCGACGGACGCTCCTTGGAGCGGAATGTGGAACCAGGGAACTACGTCGCACCGGGAGCGCCCCTGGCCAACATCTATGCGACGGATGCTGCCGAGGTGCGTTTGCCCTTGCCGGCAGATCAATTGGATCACCTCGGCTTGGCCCTGGATGGACCAGCCGCACCCCTGGATGTGAGGTTTGAGGCGGAACTAGGCGAACGGTCGGCGCAATGGCAGGGCAAACTGCTGCGCACTGAAGCTGCGGTCGATCCTGCAACCCGCATGATCGAAGCCATCGCCATGATTGAGGATCCGTTCCGCAAGAAGGGCGAGACTCCAGCCCTCGCGCCCGGCATGTTCCTCAAGGCGACCATCAGCGGGCGGCCGGTCGAAGGGGTGTACTCCATCCCCCGCCATGCCCTGCTTAACGGCAACCGTGTGCGTTTGGCCGACAGCAATGACACCACCAAGGAGGTGGAGGTCGAAGTCCTGCAGACTACGCCCACCGAAGCCCTGATCCACGCAGGCTTGGAGCCAGGCGATCGCGTCATCCTGACGCCGAT
Organism: Planctomycetota bacterium; assembly: GCA_049609225.1. GTDB lineage: Bacteria > Planctomycetota > UBA1135 > UBA1135 > UBA1135. The sequence goes on from JBMYYH010000031.1 coordinate 9,609, forward strand.
GGCGCTCTACTTGGAAGGCATGTTGGTGACCGTCGTCACTACGGAAGAGCAGGAGTCCTAAGGATGAACGGCATCATTTCCTGGTTCGCGCGCAATACCGTCGCAGCGAACCTGACGATGGTCGCAATCGTGATCGTCGGCCTGATGACGGCTACTTCCCTGAAACAGGAAGTGGTTCCGGAAATCCGCGTCGACAGTGCCATGGTCACCGTCGTTTACCCTGGCGCCACTCCTGAAGAGGTGGAGCAGGGTGTGGTCATGCGCATCGAGAAGGAAGTGCAGGGCTTGGCGGGCGTCGACCAGGTGAAGGCGACTGCGAATGAAGGTGTGGCCGTCGTCACCATCGATTTCCTCGACGGCGAAGATCGTCAGGAGATGCTCGACGACATCAAATCGGCTATCGACCGTATCGATACCTTCCCGGAAGATGCCGAAGAGCCGCAAGTGCAGTTGCTCGACATCAACAACCGCGTGATGGACATTGCGGTCTGGGGCGAGACCGACATCAAGTCCCTGCGGGCCGCTGCGCGCGTGGTCGAAGATCAGTTGCTTTCGAAGCCAGACATCTCGTTGGTACAACTCGCCAACGCCGCTGATTTCGAGATCTCGATCGAGGTTTCCGAGGAAGCCCTGCGCCGTTTCCACATGACCTTCGATGAGGTCGTCGCCGCAGTCCGACGCAGTTCCTTGGACTTGCCGGGTGGTGGTATCAAGACCGATGGCGGGGAGATCCTGCTGCGCACCCAAGGCCAGGCTTATGAAGGTCATGAATTCGCCTCCCTCCCCTTGCGCACGCAACCGGATGGCACCCGCATCCTTCTTGGTGATGTCGCCAATGTGGTGGATGGGTTCAAGGAGTCCGACCAAAGCAACCGCTTCAACGGCATGCCAGCCGTCATGCTGGAAGTCTTCCGCGTTGGCAATCAGGAAGCTCTGGTCATGGCCGAGCAGGTCGAGGCCGCACTCGAGGATTCCAAGACCCAACTGCCCGCCGGAATTCATCTCGACAAGACCAATGACGACACCCTGCTGCTGCAAAGTCGTTTGGACCTGATGCTGCGCAATGGTCAGCAGGGTTTGTTGCTGGTGCTCATTGCATTGGCGCTGTTCCTGCGCCTACGTTTGGCCCTGTGGGTCACGCTTGGTATTCCGATGGCCTTCCTCGGCGCGACCTTGTTGTTGCCCGGCATGGACGTCTCGATCAACCTGATCTCGCTGTTCGGTTTCATCGTGGTGCTCGGCATCGTGGTGGATGATGCGATCGTAGTCGCCGAAAACGTGCACGAACATCGCCAGCGTGGCAAGTCCGGCCTGCAGGCCGCGATTGAAGGCGCGCAAGAGATGTCGAAGCCGGTGATCTTCGCCGTGCTCACAACCATCGCTGCCTTCGTGCCGATGATGCTGATGCCCGGCAACATGGGGCAGTTCTCACGCAACATTCCACTGGTGGTGATCGCGGTGTTGGTGTTTTCCTTGGTGGAGGCTCTTTTGATTCTTCCCGCACACCTCACCCACCTCAAAGCGGACGACACCAGCAAGAAGATCGGCCCCTGGGGCAAGCTTCAGGGTTGGGTCAACCGTCGGCTGGATGGCTTCATCGAACGCATCTACAAGCCGACCCTGGAGTTCGCGATCCGTTGGCGCTACCTGGTGCTCGCGATCGGCATCGCCTTGTTCATGGCCACGATCGGTTATGTCCAAAGTGGTCGCGTGAAGTTCAACTTCTTCCCACCGATGGAAGCAGACAATGCACTGGGTGAATTGCAGATGCCCTTGGGCACTCCTTTGGCAAGCACCGAAGCAGGCATTCGTCGTTTCGAGGAAGCCGCGCTGCAGATGCAGGAAGAGCTGTTCAATGTAGAGGGCAAGCCGCTCATCCTCAGCATCACGACGTCGGTGGGTGCACAACCGAAGAAGGCGGCGACGCAGAACTCCGGCGGTTCGTACACGCCTGCAGCCACGGGCTCGCACCTTGCAGAGGTGAACCTGGAGTTGTTGAGTGCGGAGGAACGCGAGATGTCCGGGCGCGAGATCCTGAAGATGTGGCGCGAACGCGTCGGCGCGATTCCGGGAGCGGAGGACGTCAGCTTTGCCTCCGACCTGATGGCGGCTGATGGGGATGTCAACATTCAGCTGAGTGGTGCCAAGATGGAAGTCTTGCAGGCGGCCGCGGAGGAGCTCAAAGAGCGACTCAGGGTGGTAGCTGGGGTGACCGCTGTGCGCGACACCTTTGTCGATGGCAAAGAGGAGCTGAAACTGCAGCTCACCCCTGCTGGAGAAGCCCTCGGATTCCGCATGAGTGACCTCGGACGTCAGGTGCGTCAGGCCTTCTATGGAGAGGAGGCGCAGAGCATTCAGCGCGATCGTGATGAGGTCGACATCATGGTGCGTTATCCACGCAAGGATCGGGAACGCCTCGCCACTTTGGAGAACATGCGGCTGCGCACTCCCGATGGGCAAGAGGTCCCATTCTCCGTCGCCGCGACGGCCACTCTGGGGCGCGGGTACTCCAAGATCGACCGCCTCGACCGGCGTCGCAGCATCAGCGTGCTCGCCGACATCGACAAGCAGCTCACCACTCCGGACACCGTGTTCGCAGCGCTTAGCCCGGAGTTCATGCCCGACCTCCTTCAGCGTTATCCGGGGCTGAATTTCAGCCTGGAGGGGCAGCAGAAGGAGCAAAGTGAGTTCATGGGGCGCCTGCTTCGCATCAATGCGATGGCACTCCTGGCGATCTTCGTGCTCTTGGCGATTCCACTGAAGTCTTATGCGCAACCGCTTATCATCATGTCGGCGATTCCGTTCGGCATGATTGGAGCCGTCGGGGGGCACGCCCTGTTGGGTTATGACCTGGCGATTTTCTCCTTGATCGGCATCGTGGCTTTGAGCGGCATCGTGATCAATGACTCGTTGGTCATGATGGATCTCATCAACCGGGAACGAGAGCAAGGTATCCCCTTGAACCAGGCAGTGCGGGATTCTGGAGTGCGCCGTTTCCGCGCGATCATGCTCACGACACTAACCACATTCCTAGGATTGACCCCACTTCTGCTGGAAAAGAGCTTACAAGCGAAGTTCCTCATCCCGATGGCGGTTTCGGTGGCATTTGGCGTCGTGTTTGCTACGCTAATTACGCTCCTTTTGGTGCCCTCTCTCTACTTGATTCTTGAGGACCTCAAGGGATTTCGCCTTCGTCGCAATTGACCCCCATCTTAGATCCAGTGAAATTCAACATTTCGCCCGAGCAGCTCCAGGAGTTGCTGAAGGAACGTCACGCCCTTCGACTCATCGACGTGCGTGAGGAGGAAGAGTGGGAGATTTGTCATCTCCCTGAAGCCGAGCTCTACCCAATGAGTCGCCTCTCCGAGGTCCAAGAAGAGCTCATGGAGACCGAAGAGCCCATCGTGGTCTACTGTCACCATGGCATTCGCAGTGCCGGTGTCTGTAGTCAGTTGCGCTATTTGGGCAAGGAAAACGTATTCAACCTGTCGGGCGGCATTGATCGCTGGTCTGCCGAGGTCGACCCCACTGTGCCGAGTTATTCGGCTCAGCGGCCTTCGAATAATTAGAAAAAGCCCGTAATTACGGCTTTTTCGGCCTTTTTCGCGTTTCAAATCGGCACCTAACGGTGCCACTGTGGGTAGGGTTCCACAAAATCCACCTTTCTATTTAGCCCTAGGAATTCAGAAAAACTCCAGATTTTCTCCCCGGATTCCTGGACAGATAGGAAATCGTGGGATAAACCTATTTCAAGGTCGCGCACCAATGAATCCCCTGTGTGTGCCGGCCGCCTCCCTTACGAGGGCTTCGCCCTCACCCCTTTGACCCTAGGCTTCAGGAGTTTCTGAATGTTCCGTAGCATTGTCGCTAGCGCGGCGGTTATGGCCCTCGCGGCCGGCGCCTCCGCCCAAGTCCAGCAGAAAGCTGGTTCCCTTAACACTAAGGTCGCCCCGTCCACGGGCACCTACAACCTGACCACAGGCTTCGAGAGCACTTCTCAGCAGGCCTATCGTTCGGGTCCCGAGACCATCTTCTCCAACAAGGCTGGCGCTGAGTACTACTACTCTGGTCAGGCTGACTCCATTGAGTGGGTTGACGAGATGGCTTTTGCCGCCGACGACATCGATGGCACCGAGCAAATCAACGGAATGGCTTGGGAGTACTGCTCCACCGCGCCAGACCTTTCGCTGCTCGGCGTTGTTGACCTCGAGATTCGTTTCTACAACGATACCGTTCTTGGCGCCGGTCCTACCGGTTGGCACGATCCTATCGGAATGACCAGCCAGAATGCTGCTTGCGCCTACGGCCTCGCTGACCTTCCTGGCGACCAGACCGGTGGTGGTATTGGTTGTTGGATCATCGATCTGGACCTCGAAGCTGGCTTCGAGTGCAGCCTTCCACAGGAGCTGACTCCTGGCGGCATGACTGAGCTCAACGGCGTTGGCTGGATGTACAGCGATGGCATCGATGGTTCGGGTCCAGTGCTCGACTCCATCTTCGCCGCAACCTCCGTTGGTTACGGTAGCCAGGACTACTTCGAAGAGTTCGACCTCTCCCTCGGCCTTGGTGCTGAGTACGTGGGCGCATTCTTCTTCGGTGGTGCACCTAAGGCCCAAGGTTCTTTCGACCTCGAGCTCTACGGAAACGGCATCCTCGATACCGAGTCCCTCAACGCTGCAACTCCTGACACCGGTGACGTCCTGTACCTCACCTCGGACGTCGAGTTCCGCACTGGTAACGCTGTCACGTGGAGCCTCGCCGCTACCACCGCAGGTACCACCTACGCCATGGTCGTCGGCACCGCCGGTGACGCAGCAGGCTTCGGTCTGGTGGCTCCAGGTAGCACCCTGATGGTCAACCCAGCAACCGTGCTCACCCCTCCGACTCCACTGGTCATGACCGCTGGTAGCGTCACGACTCCTACCCTTCCTGGTCTGCCTCCGACCGTCTACGCTCAGGCGTTCGGCTTCGTCGGTGGAATCGCTCCAGGTACCGTGACCGAGGCGTCCAACGCCCTGGTCATGAACAACTAGGAATAGGATTCAAGACCTGATGGCCTCACGGCTGTCATCCGACACCCCACAGGATTTCCTGTGGGGTGTCTTCTTTTGTATCCGTATCATGGAGGCATGCCGGATCCGACCGATACGGACTCCTCCCTCGTAGCCAAGCGGCTGCGTTTTCTGGAGCGTCACCGAGCCAAGATGGCGGAACGTCAGCCAGCCTCGGGCGCACCGCAGGGCAGTGGTGAAGCCAACCGCCACGGTATGCCCAAACTGCCCGTCGGACAGCACCAGGCGCGCAACTGGCCAGTCTTGGACTTGGGGGTGCATCCGCAAATCCAACAAGAGGATTGGCAGCTGAGGATCCACGGCTTGGTGGAGAATCCAATCACCTTGGATTGGCAACAACTGCTGGCGCTACCGCAGGTCGAAGAGTCCTCTGACTTTCATTGCGTCACTACCTGGAGCGCCATGGACATGGAGTGGCGCGGCGTGCGTTTCCGCGATCTGGCCGAGTTGGTGCGCCCCACCGAAGAAGCGCAGTACCTACTTTGCACCGGCGCGGATCGCGACCCCACCAGTGGCGAGGTCTACACCACCAACTTGCCCCTGCTCGATGCCCTGCAGGAAGATGTCTTGTTGGTTCATGGCTGGAATGGCGAACCCCTGCCGCGTGAACATGGCGGGCCTGTGCGCATGGTCACGCCACGTCTGTATGCCTGGAAGGGCACCAAATGGATCACCGAGATCGCCTTCCTCGCCGAGGATCAACCGGGGTTCTGGGAACGTCGCGGCTACTCCGACTCCGCCAACCCTTGGCAAGAGGAACGCTACCGATGAAGACCCGTGCTTCCGTACTGCCGATCCTCCTCGCAGGCTCGGCCTTGGGTTTGGGTTGGTGGCTTCCGACGCAGGAGCAGGAACCCGGCACTCTCGTGCTGGAGCACCCGGTCCACCTCGGCAATGATAAAACGCCGGAATGGCCCGAAGCCGCCGCCACGCCTGATGCTGCCAAGAGTTATCGCTTTGCCTTCGAGGTGACGGAAGTCGGTGCCGAACGGGCGATCGAAATCACCAAGCGTCATGTCGATGGCGATTGGACCCTCAGCCTGAATGACTTCCCCTTCGCGCGCCTGCCACGTGGCGCCGATCGCACCACGCATATCCTGCCGTTGCCCGAAAACATCCTGGTGGTTGGCACCAATCATCTGGAAGTAGCGATTGAGAAGGTTGGCGATGACATCACCCTGGGGCCGGTGCGTCTACTCGACCGCCCCTACCGCGCGATCTTTGAAGTCGCACCGGTGATGATCCAGGTGACGGATGAGCAAGGCGTCCCATTGCCGGCACGTCTCACGGTGGTGCGAGCGGATGACAGCTTCGCGCCTTTGCATTACGCCGATCGCACGGCGGTGCCGGTGCGGGATGGCGTCGCATATACGGATGCGGAGGGCAAGGCGCGTTTGGAGATCGGCGCCGACGCAGTGCGGATCTTCGCGACGCATGGTCCGGAGTGGAGCGTGGCGGAAATGGAGTTGCGGGAGGATGGCAAGCGTCGGAAGGAGGTGGCGCTGCAGTTGCGTCGCGAGGTCGACACCACGGGTTGGTTGAGTGCGGATACTCATATCCACACGCTCACCTTCAGTGGTCATGGCGATGCCAGCTTGGAAGAACGGGTCTTGAGTCTGGCTGGAGACGATGTGGAGGTGGCGATCGCGACCGACCACAACCACCACACCGACTATGCACCCTCGCAGAAGGCGGCTGGATTGGAGGAACACTATCTGGCGGTCGTCGGCAATGAAGTCAGCACCGACCTCGGACATTTCAATGCCTTCCCCTTGGATCCGGCCGGCCCCATCCCGAATCACAAGCTGCAGGAATGGCAGCCGCTGGTGGATGACATGCGCAAACAGGGTGCGAAGGTCGTCATCCTGAACCATCCGCGCTGGCCGGATCGTGAGGAAGGGCCGTTCGGGGTTTCCGATCTGGACCCGCGCACCGGCTATTTTGCCGACGGCCTCCAGTTGCCGGTCGATGCACTCGAGGTGTTCAATAGCACCACCCCGATCACACCTTGGCCGGAGGTGATGCGGGATTGGTTCAGCCTGCTGAATGCGGGTTCGCGGGTGCGCGGCGTCGGCAGTTCGGACTCCCATGCGGTGCTCGATCCGGTCGGTCAGGGCCGCACTTGGCTTCAGAGCAGCACCGACAACCCCTCTGAGGCTTCCATAGACGCCCTGTGCGAGGCCTTCACCGACGGCAACAGCAGCATGGGCATCGGCCTCTTCGGGCACGCCAGCGTCCACGGCAAGGGCTCTGGGGAGTTCGCGCAGCCTGTTGAGGGCGAAGTGGAGGTCCAATTCCACGTCGCGAGCGCCTCCTGGGTGGCCGCGGAGAAGGCGGTGGTGTACCAAAACGGGGTTTCAGTGGCCGAGATGCTCCTCACCCACGATGCTCCGGATGCCCCGCACCGAAACGACCTGGTGCTGCGTTATCCCGCCCCGGCCCACGATGCCTGGATCGTGTGCGTGGCCACCGGCCCGCGCCCGTCCGGCCCCTGGTGGTACAGCCTGTTCGACGATGTCGCTTTGGTCACCAATCCCATCTGGCTCGATGTGGATGGCGATGGCCATTTCAGCTCCCCCGCCGAGACCGCAGAATCCGCCCTTGAGGACCTCCCCACCGACGTCCTAGGAAAACCACAGTTCGGTTTTCTGGCGAGTACACTTGGACACTGCGACCAAGCCGTTGCAGTCCAGGTGATGGTGCTCGCGCAACGCCGCTGGGGTGCTGAGCACCCTGAAGCTGTCGCGCAGTTGCCGAAACTGTTTCCCGCCCACCGCGACCACCTCCAGAGCCTGTTATCCCCACGATGAAACTGCCCTCATCCACCCTCGGACAGACCGCCGCTTTCAGTGGCTTGGTGTTGGTCTTGGCGCTCTTGAACACGGTGATCAATCCCACCGCCATCGACCTCGGACGCGATTACTTCCCATCGCTCGGCGGCGGCTCCAGCATCGATCCTGGCACCGGCCTCAGCACCGGTCTCCCCCAACATGACTTTGGGGTGATGGACCTCGAGATGATGCTCGAGTTCTTGCCCGAGTTCGCGGTGGAAGGATCCGGCATCGTCCTGATCGACGCCCGCAGCGAAGACCACTTCGAGGCCGGGAGAATCCCAGGCGCCAAACTGCTGGACCACTATCGCAAACAGGATTACATCGATGCGGTGTTGCCCGCGATGCAAGAGGCCGGCTACGTGGTGATCTACTGCAAGGGCGGCGACTGCGAAGACAGCATTCACCTCGCTACGGATCTGGTCTATCACCACGGCATCGAAAAGGAAGTCCTTTACATCTACGAGGGCGGCATCGATGAATGGGAAAAGGCCGGCCACCCCATCGCCGAGGGTAAGTAATCATGCGCCCGCATCTGCCCCTGTTCATCCGCATCGCGATGGGTGCAATCCTCATCGCCTATGGCGTCGAGAAGCTCAACAACCCCGTGGATTTCCTCAAGGCCATCCACGAGTACGACATCCTTCCGGCTCAACCGACTTGGATCCTCAACCTCGCACCGAGCGGCATTCCGATGTTGGAAATCGCCGCGGGCCTGTGCCTGCTGACGGGATTCCTGCGCCGCGGCGCCTCAATGTTGATGGCCGGCTTCCTGATCCTGTTCACCGGCGCCATCCTATGGCGCACCAAGGAAGTCATGGGCGTCACCGGCCAAGCCTTCCATGAAGTCGCCTTCGACTGCGGTTGTGGCTCTGGCGTCGTCGTCATTTGGGAAAAGACCATGTTCAACATGGCACTGATCCTCGGCACGCTGCACGCTGGTTTCCGCGAACGAGTCGCGGCATGACCCTCCCGAACCTCTTCCACATCGAAGCTGCGGACGGCACCCAGCTCGCCGGACGGGAATGGCGTCCGCATGGGGATGCGGAACATCATGTGCTGTTGGTGCATGGTTTTGGCGAACACCTCGGGCGTTATGACTACCTCGGGGAATGTTTGGCCGAGCAAGGTGTGCGCACGGTGGGTGTCGATCTCCGCGGCCATGGTTTATCCAAGGGCCTACGCGGCCATGTGCGCCGCTGGTCGGATTACTGCGCCGACGTCAGCGCAATGGCCGAGATGATGCCACCGAAATGCACCTTGTTGGCGCACAGCATGGGCGGCCTGATCGCCTTGGATTGGTTGCGCGAAAACCAAGAGCGCATTGGGCACATGGTCCTCTCGGGTCCCTTGGTCGGCGAGGCGGTCGCGAATCCGGCGTGGAAAAAAGCGATGGCTTCGACCCTGAGCCACATCCTTCCCTGGGTGCCGGTGGCCAGTGGTATTCCACTCGCGGACCTGAGCACGGATGCCGATGAAGTCGCCTTGTTCGAGCGCGACAGCTTGCGGGTGAAGACCGTCACGCCACGTTGGTACACCGAGATGCTGAAGGCGATGGAGCGAGTCTGGAATCATATGCCTCGGTACTCCACGCCGATGCATCTGCATGTGGCCGGTGACGAACGCATCATCGACCGCGCCGCCCTCGACCGGCTTTACGCCGAGTGGCCTGGCGCCAAGGATCGCTGGATCTGGGAAGGCGGACGCCATGAGATCCTCAAAGAGCCCTTCCGCGAAGGTGTGGTCGCAGCGATGCGCGAGGGTCTGTCGGGGTGAAGCGCTCGGCCTGGCAACAGGCGCAGCATCTGGCCGCGCAGACTCCCGACAGCCGCAACCGCGCCGTCGATTTCCTGCGCGCTCTTTCGATCCTGGTGGTGGTCCTGGGGCATTGGATCATGGCCTCGCCTTGGACCGACGCTGAGGGTGATCATCTCGGGCATATCCTGAGTTGGGCATCATGGACCCATTGGCTGACCTGGGGCTTGCAGGTGATGCCGATCTTCTTTTTCGTCGGCGGGTACTCCAATGGCATCACTTGGGCTGCAGCGCGCAGGGATGGCTTGGCCTATGGCGCTTGGTTGCATGCGCGTTTGCGTCGCCTGCTGAGCCCGGTCCTGGTGCTGGTGGTGTTTTGGGCGATCCTGGGCATCGCATCACATCTGGTGGGCATTCCTGCGGTTTACCTACGCGCAGGTTCTCAAGTCGCTTTGATCCCGGTGTGGTTCCTTGCAGTGTATTCCCTGATGGTGATGCTCGCACCTGTCATGCGCGAAGCCTGGCGACGTTTCGGGCTTGCTTCTTTGCTTGTGCCGCTCGGCATGACGGTAGCCGGAGACCTGCTCTACTTTTGGACGGACTTCGGATACCTCGGATGGTGGAACTACCTGACCTTATGGTTGGCGGTCCATCAACTCGGCTTCCTTTGGCTGGATCGCAAGTCCACCAGCGCATGGTTACCTACGGTTTGTCTGCTCGGTGGTTTTGCGCTGCTCTATGCCCTCACCGAATACGGACCTTGGCCGCGAAGTTTGGTCGGTGTGCCCGGCGAGGACATCAGTAACTCCACGCCGCCGCACCTGCCGCTGTTGGCCTTGGCTTTCGGACAGTTCGGTTTAGTGTTGCTGCTCGAGCGTCCGCTGCAACATTGGCTGCGTCGCGGGCATGTCTGGACGGCCGTCATCCTGCTCAGTGGCATGATCATGACCGTGTTCTTGTGGCACAGCACGGTGATGATGCTGAGTTATGGCATCGGTTTCCTGAACGACGGCATGGGCCTCAGGCTGTTGCCCGGAGATGCCGGTTGGTGGGCGCAGCATTGGATCTGGGTGGGCATCTTCTTGGTTGCCCTGCTGCCCTTCGTGCTCTTGTTCGCACGATTCGAACGTCCGCGCAAGACGGATGCCCCGACGCCTGGTCTGCCTGCCCTCATCGGCGGCACTTTGCTCTTGGCTGCCGGATTAGCCCTCTTGGCTTTCGACGGCATCGATGCCGACAACGTGCTCGGCATTCGTTGGGAGGTGGTCCTTCTGGTCTTGGTGGGCGCGGCCACCCTCGGCTTGTGGCGCCTTAGGTTGCGGCGGTCCCCCGAAGGGGACCCCCGCGGTTAAGGCCTACTTGTCCTCTTCCGTGACGCCGATGCCACTGCGATCCGGATAAGCCGGACGCTTCGGCGCGACGTAAGGGTTGGTCTCAAGCTCTTCCATCATGTGTGCGATGGCGGCCGCGAGTTGCGGGTCACCCCCATCGACCATTAGGGAAGGATCATCCATGACCTCGATGTCTGGATCGACACCATGTCCTTCGATACCCCAGGTACCGTCGGTGTCGTAGTAGGCGAAGGTCGGGATGCTGATGGCACCGCCGTCGATCAACTGCGGGTTGCCGGAGATTCCGACGAGTCCGCCCCAAGTCCGACGTCCGATGAGCTTGCCGAGACCCGCGCGCTTGAAGTACGCAGGGAAAGCATCCCCTCCAGAACCGGCATCCTCGTTGATGAGCATGCACTTCGGACCTTGATGGGAATCCGGTGGCCAGTGAATGTCGTTCTCACCGCGCGTCGCCCAGTAGTTGGTCGCCGGACGGTTGAGCAGCTCCACGAAACGGGTCGGGATCTGACCACCACCGTTCCAACGCTCATCGATGATGAGGCCATCCTTGAGGATCTGACCGTAGAACTGACGGAACAGGTTGTTCTGTCCATTCACGCCGGTATCCGGTACATAGATGTAACCCAGACGCCCGCCGCTTTCCTCTTCGACGCGCTTGCGGTTGCCTTCGATCCAGGCGCGGTATCGCAGGTTGCCTTCGGATGGAATCGTCTTCACCAACACGTCGCGATCGTTCTCGCCACGGGTCGGTTCCGTGCTCACCGTCAGCATGACTTCCTTACCGACCAGACCGAGGAATGGGTACCACGGATCCTTGCTGGTATCGACGTCGATGCCGTTGACGGCCAACAGGTAATCCCCTTCCGCTACATCGACACCCGGCATCGACAGCGGTCCGATGGCATCCGTGTCCCAAGCGGCACCACGCAGGATGGTGTCGATGCGGTATGCGCCGTTCTCCAGCGACCAATCCACCCCCAACATGCCGACGCCCACGCGCGGGCCAGGTGCGGAACCATCGCCATTACTCTGCAGGTATGCATGACCGACATTGGCTTCAGCGATCATCTCGCCGATGATGAAGGTCAAGTCCTCACGGCTGGCGCAGTAAGGGATCATCGCAGCATAGTGATCATGCACCTGCTGCCAATCGACGCCGTGCATGTTCGGGTCGTAGAAGTAGTCGCGGAACAGACGCCAAGCATCGGTGTAGAGCTGCGGCCATTCGACGCTCGGGTCGACCAACATGCGCATCCCCGAGGTGGAGATTGCCGTGCCGCTAATGCCAGCCGAAGCATCCTGGATCGAAGCCCCGGAACCACGCGGCACCAAGAGCTTCTTGCCATCTGCGCTCAGGTAGTAGAAGCCTCCACCACCGACGCTCTTCTCGGACTTGGTGTCATCCTCAAGATCGAACATCTTGATGCCACTGTTGTTGCCGCCACGGACATAGAACAGCTGATTCTTGTGGTTGACGTTGAGGTTGTAGAAGCGGCCATGGGATACCGGAAGTTGAATGGCGCGCGCCTCGAACCCTTCCAGATCGATCAGCACCTCTTCCGCAGTCTCATCGCTCTCCTCATCCTTGCCATCTTCCCCACCGGCCGTGCCAGTGCGAGTCATGGTGACGTTCAGGCTCAAGCCCTGATCAGGGATATCCACCGTACCGGTGGCGGTGCCGTCGGCGACAATGACGGACACATTGACGGAGAATCCTTCGTCGGCGGTCATGGTCATGTTCAAGGCACCGGATGCCTTGTCGTAACTACCGCCTGTGATCTCGGCGGTGCCCATCGGCGTGGTGATGTTGCCGGTGACCGAGCCATCTTCCTGCAGTTGGATGTTCAGGGTCAGCGAGACGCCTTCCGGAGGCAGCGGGCCGCCGGTGAGGGACCCATCCCAAGTTCCGCTAAGACCATCGTCGGCCTTGGCTTCTTCGGCTTCCTCTTCACTCTCTTCGGAACCTTCTTCTTCAGAAGCTTCCTCTTCGCCTTCCTCCTCGTCGGACTCTTCTTCCCAAGTCACTTCCTCATTCTCAGGAGCCCAAAGGCGCTCGCTATCGGCCAACAGTGGCACGGCAAGCAGTACTTGGCTGTCTTCGTAGATGAAACTGGAATCGACGTCGCTGTAACTCGGAGAGAAACGGCGCGAGCTGGTGTAGTAGAGATACTCACCGGCGCGATCGAAAGCGGGACTGTTGTCCGAGAAGAATCCACTGGTGACCTGATGTGCGGTCTTCTCGGTGGTGTCGTACAGGAACAGTGCGGTCTGCGCCGACTCCATGGTGGCGCGGTCGTAAGCGATCCAACGACTATCGCTGGACCACGAGGTGCTGCTGATCGAACCTATCCAGAAACCGAAAGGGCTCTTGTCGACCAAGGTCGAGTTGCCTGCTTCCAGATCGGTGTGCCAAAGGTTGCCGCCACAATCGAGGTAGATCAGGCTTTCCGAGTTCGGCGCCCAGGAGATGCCGAGCTTGAACAAGCCACGATCATCGGTAATGGCTTTGGTCTCGCCTTTGCCATCGGACTGGGTGATGTGTACTTCATACTCACCACTGGCATCGGAGAAATAAGCGACCCAACGTCCGTCGGGACTCCAAGTCGGGGAACGCTCAGCGGTGCCACCAGTGTGGGTCAGGTTGCGTGGCACACCGTTTTCGGCGGCCAAGGTCCAGATGTCGCCGCGAGCCTCGACCACGGCGCGTTTGCCGCTTGGTGAGATATCCCAACCAGCGATGTAGTTGGATGCATCGACCTGACGCGGACGCAGGTTGCTGCGTTCGCCGGGCACGAAGACTTCGACCGCGCGAGCACGCTCATTGCCGAGGTTGAAGAGCATCAGGTCGTGACCGAGCTGGAAGACGATCTCGCCTTTGCCGGCCGACCCCGGACCCATCGAGGGCCACTTGATGTCGTTGTCGGTGTAGTTGGTGAGTTGACGATGGTCCTTCTTGACGCGATCGTAGACCCAAAGGTTCAGACGGTTGTCTTTGCCGGCATCGGAGAGGTAATAAAGCTTCTCGCCGAACCACATCGGTTGGGTATCGGTGCCTTCCCAATCGGTGATCTTCTCGGAGGCGTTGGTCTTGAGGTTAAACAACCACAAGTCGGTGGCCAGGCCGCCGCGATAACGCTTCCAAGTGCGGCCGTCGCGCGAACGCGGTGTGTAGGCGAGCCAATCGCCCCCACCATGCAGACTGGAGACGGTGCCGTAAGGCATCGGCAGTGCGCTAGGCATGCCACCGGTCGAAGGCACGGTGAAGACCTGCGCCTGACGCCCGAGGCCGGCAAGACCATTGGCGTAGAACAGGAGATCGCCATTGGGCAGCCAATCACTCAGGTTTCGTTGGCTGGGTGATGGGTCACGCGCTCGGCGAAGCCGCCGTTCACGGACAAGGTGTAAAGATCCGTATCCCCTTCGTAGTTGCCGACGAATGCGACCGATTGGCCATCGGGGCTGAAACGCGGAAATCGTTCGCCGCCGGATGGACTGGCCAAGGGCGACGCCATGCCACCGCTGCGCGGGACCAGCCAGAGGTCGTTGGCATAGGAGAAGACAATGTGTGTCTTGCTGACGTCGGGGTACCGCAGCATGCCTGCCGGTACGGGATCTTGGGCATCCTGAGGGGATGCCAGGCTAAGGAGGAGCAATGAGAGCATGTTGGGATTGGGGGAAAGCCGAAATGGCGGTCTACACCTAACGTCCGCCCTGGAATCGTGTTGGACACTTTCTTGTTACACCGAAAGTCGCCGCACGGGATGCTAGGGTGGGCGCCCCCCTGGAGGATCCCGTACCCCTCAAGCATGGAATCTGATGCCTACCTCCTGGGCACCCACGAGATCGAGTTAAACCGCCTCCAGCTGCAGGATCGCCTCTGGCAAAAGCAAACCCAAGCCCTTTGGGAGCGTGCTTCGATTGCCCCGGGTGCATCCGTTCTGGAACTAGGCTGTGGACCTGGGTTTTCCACCATGGGACTGGCGCAACGCGTCGGCTCCAGTGGCCGCATCCTCGGTTGGGACCGATCGGCGCATTACCTGGCACATTTGCAGGTCCAAGCTGCGGCCAACGAGACTCCCTGGGTCGAAACCCATCAGGGCGACGTCACCCCGGACCCGCCCGTCGAGCTACACGAGCAGTTCGATGCGCTCTATTCCCGTTGGCTGTTGTGCTGGATGGAACGCCCCGCCGATGCACTCGAACTGGCTTGGAAGGCTTTGCGTCCTGGGGGTCGGATCGCCCTATTCGACTATTTCCATTACGACGCCCTGGAACTCTTCCCTGTCGATCCGGCCTTCCGTTTTGGCATTGAAGCGGTGCAGCAAGCATGGCGCGATTCCCGCGGCGATCCCTCCATCGGCTTGCACCTCCCTAGCCTGCTGCAACAGATCGGATTCGAAATCACCGACTCCGAGCTCGTCACCCGGCATGCGACGCCACGCGATCCCCTGTGGCAGTGGCCCATGTCCTTCTTCCCCGAGTTCATGCCCACCCTGGTCGACTCCGGGCATCTCACCCCCGCCGCATCCGACGCTTTCCTCGCTGCCTTCCAAAGAAGCGAAGAGCATCCGCAAGGTCATTTCCTGACCCCGCCGATGCTCTCCATCGTCGCGACGAAACCGCGCTAACCCTCAGCGCGCTGACGCTGGCTTTCATCCTCGGTATCCAACGCCAGGATCAAGGCCTTCGACGCCTCCACCTCCTTCAAGGTGCCACTCACGATCACCGAGTTGGTGCGCTCATCACTCACCAGCCGCAGCTCCGTCCCCCGACGCGCCAACAGCTGCTGCACCATCCCCGTAATCTGATTCGCCCGCCCATATTTCAGCGCGACGATGTGGACGACCAGCTCCTCCTTCGCCTGTTCCGGCTCCTGCGCCGGAACCATGCCTAGCTGAGCAAGGTTTTGCGCCTCCTGCACATGCAGGTCGCACTTACAACTCTCTCCCCCTTGTTGCGGCAATTGGCAGGAGGCTCCTAAGGCCAGGAGGGGTAGTCCTATGAGTATTTTCTTCCAGGTCATGCATGTGGGACGCGTCAGTGCTTGTGTTTCTTTCTTTTTCTAGGCGCCGTCTTTCCGTGGCTTGGGTGGTCACACCTTGAACAACGGGGGCTTCCGGCCGACGTTCCGCATTTGGGTCGTGCGATAGAAACTATGGCAAGCATGTACTAGACCTAATCGTGTTTAGGATGCAGCGCGAGACTCTTGAAAATCTCCATCTCTTGGGGTTTTTGAGAATCCAGTGCAGGTGACCGCAAACTCGATCTGGGACAGCTCTCTGCCGTTGAATCTTGACCGAATAAACCAAGTTCCTCCGGGCCGGCCCCTAGGAGGCCAAAGTTCAAGAAGGATTTCCGAGAATGCATCTCACCTATTTTGTAGATGCAGGGTTGTATTCCATTACCGAGTCATTGAACTTCGGTAAAAACCAAAGCGGATCCTATTATGGACTCTTCTCATGTCGCAAATGTCGGCCACATCCCCGGGCGCTAAATCTTCGCCGTCGCCCAAACCACGACGCCAGGTCCGTTGGCGTCGCTGCCGACGCATTCTTTGGGGTTTCATTGTCCTCCTTTCTTTGGCAGTACTACTTCGTGGCTGGTGGTTGCCGATTGCTCTACGCCCAATACTCCAACAACAGCTACAAGACCAATTGCAATGGGACATTCATTACGAAATTCTCAAAACCGATGGCTGGAGTTTCCTTGAATTGAGCGAGATCGCTATTCAGCCTCAAGGAACGGGGGATTTACGCCGGGCAACCGTTGGCCACTTGCGTGTGGATTTCAATCTGCACGACCTCTGGAATAATGGTCTCAGGGGTGTTCAGAAGATATCGGCTCGTATGGTCGCGGTGGAAACGACCGTTGATGCCTCCCAGGGACTCGTCCAAGCTAAAGAGGATCCCGTAACTTTGTCCTGGATGCCGGAATGGTGGGATCGCCTTCCACCCATCGCAATTCATCACCTAACTTGGCGCGAAAATGACCTGGATCTGATCCGGCTTGATCAAATCCAGTTTCGATTACCCAGCCCTTCCAGCTCGGTTCACCAGGTGCAAATCGAAGGAGATAGGGTCCAATTGGCTGCCACCATCGGTCTCGACTCGGAGCAAGTTTTGGTGGACCTGAACTTGGATCATCTCCAGTGGAACAATGATTGGCATCGCCCTCTAACTGACTCAATCCCTGCTAGCCTTCAAGCATCCGCTACTGCCAAGGTCCAGCTTCGCCTACCACTTGATGCTCCTAAAGACTTTGCCATTACCGTCCATGAAATCGTTGCAACCGGAAGGCAGCCAGGGACGAATTGGGTATTGCAAGGTAGCTCCGAAGAGGAGCTAGTTTTCAATTGGACCAAGGGAATGGAGCTGCACTCTTGGAGCGGAAGTTTTCGTTTCGCCTTAGACGATTGGCCGTCATTTCGGTCTTCGTGGGGTCTGCCATTAGACGATTTCTCCATCTTTGGGCAGCTGCAATCCCTTTCCACTCAACTTGGGTATGCCAATGGTGAAATAACCATTTCGGAAGCAACTTTACGCACAGACCGTGGCGCGATCTCAGCGGCCCAATCACGCCTGCGGCTAACCGAGACGGATGGCCAGTGGTGGGTTGGGATTCCTCATCTGCAGGTTAACGTCCGCGCCGAAAATGACTACCAACTTCCCAATGGCACGATGCTCCCAGCCGGCAGTGGCCACTGGGTTGTTCAAAGCCTTCAAGATTTCCCCCTGACACTGGATCCACCGGAACTCAGTCTGCTCATTCCTGAGTTTGCATGGGAGAGTCATGATGGTAGTCAATGGGTCCGACAGACCGACCCAATGCACTTGGCATACTCCTCAGCGGGACTCATCGTCCCCAATTGGAATATTAACACTCCGGCAGGCTCGCTTGAATTGAAGGCTCAGGTGCCAACCTCTCGGCAAGGGGACTTACCACTTGAAAGCACGCCCTGGTCCGCTTCTCTCGCCAGTGATGGCTGTGACTTGGCCGCCCTCCAACTCCTCCCATGCATGCCAATCCTTCCCGTTCGCAGTGGCATGATGCAAGGCACCGTCGTGCTTGGTGGGACCCAAGACGCACCCGTGATTCAAGGCGACTGGTCTCTACAAAATCTTCAGCTTCATCCAGAGCAGCTCGCGCGCCGTGGCCCAAGCCAACTGGATCTTGCCATTCGCTTTGCATGGGATACCACCGGCCTCACTCTGCACGAGGTTCAGTACCAAGATCCGGCAGCCTCTTTGAAGGCTAGTGGACATTGGGCGGTTCCTATCCTTGCCGTCAAGGAGCCCGATCGATTTCGCCAACTGTGGGAAACAATCCCTTTTCTCATCGAAGGCGAAGCGCAGGCCGAAGACGTTTCCTGGATTTCTGATTTTCTTCTATTCGATTTCCCCATACGTGATGGTGAACTTGACTTGGTCTTTTCGGCTCAAGGTTCCGCCGTGGAGCCAAGGATCCAAGCCGAGGTATCTGCCGTTCGGTGGAATCCACAGGGTGAATGGGCTGAACGATTGCCTTCGGGGCATATGTCCATCCAACTAACCGGGAAGCTACAGGAAGGGATATTTGAGGTGAACAGTGACTTGGCCATTGGCAACCAACTATTGGCCACTGTCCAGGGTGAAGTTCGCCAAATCCTCGAGAGTAGTCCTGTGTATTCCTTACAACTTGCTACTCCTAAGATTCAACCGGAATGGATGGGCTGGCAAGGTACTGCCATGCTTGAAGCCCAGTTGACCGGTTCAGGCGAAACGCTGGCCCTTGAAGCACTCCTCGAGGGGGTCCAGCTTGAGCCAATCGGCACCAACGAAGAGCATGCGACCCCGCCTTTTGATCTCACGGCTAACCTGCATTGGGGGCAAGATGTTCTGGAGATCTTAGACCTCCATGCGACGGGGCAGCGCCTCCAGATTCAAGCAACAGCTTCGATGGAACTTCCACTTAAGCCCATCCTTTGGCCTTCCCTCGCCATCGCGGAATTACCAATGCAAGCTACTCTTCAAGGGCAGGTCGACGTGATGGATTGGTTAGCGACACTTCCGAGTTTACGCCGAGCCAAAGGGCAACTTGGATTCCAAGCGGCTCTCGCCGGCCCCTTGAAGAACCCGGATTGGCGCGGTCAGTTCGACCTTGAACATGGCGCTTTCCGCCTAACAGCCCCTGGGCTTCCCCCACTCGAGAACCTAACGCTGCATGCCGTGCTAGACGACACGGGCTTGAAATTCCGAGATAGCCATGGCGAGTTGGGAGCGGCTCCCTTCATGATTGATGGAGGGATGCAGCTCCAATCAGACGGAAGTATTTGGGCAGACATGACCCTGGAAGGCGAAGACCTTCTTCTTTACCGCACTTCCGGTGCAAAGATTCGTGCCGATAGTCAATTATCCATCCAAGGCCGCTGGCCACAACTGACCATTGGCGGCAATCTAGCGTTTGGAGACAGCCGTTGGGTCCAGAATATCCCTTTACTGCGTTCACCGGTTGGCCCTCCACGCCCACCATCCCCAGGTGGCCTGACGCTATTCCGCCTCGCCCCCCCATTGGACCAACTCAGGTTCGCGGTAGACCTTAGCGGCGATCCTGGACTACACTTGCGTAGCAACCTCGCGCGTGGCCAAATGCGCCCGCAATTAAGCCTGGAAGGAACAGGCGCGGTTCCAGTTCTCCGCGGGGAAGTCTATCTGAACGATGTCTCGATGGCACTCCCTGCCACTCGTTTGTACCTACAGCCTTCCATCGTACGATTTTTGGAGGACGACCCATTCCACCCTCACCTCGAGCTACTGGGGCGTAGCTCCCTTTACGGCTATGAGGTGCAAGTCGTTGTCACTGGCCATTACGACCAGCCTCAAGTATTACTCACGAGCTCTCCTCCCTTACCCGAGGCAGATATTCTGGTACTCCTAACTACGGGGCAACCACCAGCGAATCGCTTAGATCGCCGTGCGGCAGCTGGCACCGTTGCCCTCTACTTAGCGCGGGATTTTCTCACTACTTTCTTCGGAAACGACTCGATCGACGCCGAGGAAAATCTCCTGAATCGCATTGAGATAAATTTTGGCCGTGACCAAACACGCAATGGAGTCGAAACGGTTAATGGTCGATTACGCCTGCGAGACAATGTACTACGAGAGGGTGATATTCTTTACCTAGAAGGCGGTCGAGATGCTTTCGAGGACTACTTCCTGGGCCTGGAACTTTTGCTTCGTTTCCAATGATCGTTTCTTTGCTCATGGCCTTTTTCATGGCCGGCGCAATCCAAGATCCTGCGCCTGCTGAAGGAGTAATACTTGATATCCAGTTCACGGGGAGAGAACATATCTCCGAACGCACCTTGTTGCGAGTAGCCGCAATTGAACTCGATGTTTTTCGCTTTGGCGACCAGCGTCGCAGCGCACTGGATGATGCAGCGTTCTTTATGGAGGAAGCCTACCGCCACGAAGGCTTTCCAGATGCGCAGGTGCATTGGGAATTGGAAACCCTTAGCGATCGTTACCGTGCGCACTTCTCGATTCTAGAAGGACAAGCGCTCTTGCTTGGTACCCTACAGTTCCCTGGCGCCGAGGAACTCCACCCCGAGCAATTGGCTGGCCTGCTTGGCCTTCGCCCCGACGGCAAAAGCAAACAGCCATTCCGGCGCAGTGAATTAGAAGGCTTGGCGAGCACCATCCGTGAAGCCTATTGGCAACTCGGATTTCTTGAAACAGAGGTAACCGCACCGGAATTTTATTCTGAAGACGATGGGGCCCGATGCGGAGCACGCTTTTACATCGTCGAGGGCACCGGCTACACCCTCAATAAAATTCTATTTCTAGAACCAGGACCGCTTGGCCAAACGGAAATGGCAGAGGTTGTGGAATCGTTCCTTGGCCTACCCTACTTCCCACGTCGGCAAACGGAGATAACCCAGTTAATCCGACGTCGCC
>JBMYYH010000032.1:0-29667 GCA_049609225.1 Planctomycetota bacterium
CCCATACGGGCTATCAGGAAATCAAGACGGATACGGTGCAGCGCGAAGCCTTACACCAAGGGGCTTCCGATCCAACGCTGGCAAGTGTCATCGGCACCGTGCGTTGGAAGGACCAACAACCCGCCGCCGCGGTCGACGTCCTCCTGCTCCATGATTACACCGGCGCCTTACTCGCCTCCACCTTGACCGATGCGGAAGGGCGTTACCGTTTGGAGGTGCCGGCGGAAGTCGAGCATGAAGAACTCGATATGTATCAGGTCCTGTGCCCTGGTTATGCTGCGGCCGAAAACTATTACACCGCGATGCCGGACATCACCCCGGACCGGGTCGACATCCTCCTGTTCCCCGGCTTCGACCTGCAGATCCGCGCGACCTATCAGCACGACGGCAGCCCAGCCGAAGGCGTTTTCCTGACGCTTTATGATGAGAACCACGGGGATTCCGAAGTGATGGCGTTGACCGATGCTTCGGGCCTGGCCAATCTGCACATGCCGCAGGAGGGTGCGTGGAATTGTTATGCCACCATGGGCGGATATTTCGGCCCGGATACGAGCCCGTTCGCCATCCATTGGATTGAGGCGGAGACTGGGGTGCTCGAAATCAGCATCGCCCCGCTCCCGGATGCCGTCTCCCTCCGGGCCATCGACGCCGCCACCGGTGCGCCCTTGCATCAAGCCGTCTTCCGAGCCGCCACCTCGCCGGATGACTTGCGCGACCTCGAGCCACTGGGATTGGCTGCGCTCCCCACCGGATGGAGCGGCCGCAATGGGCGTTTGGACCTGCAGTTCCGTACTCCCGGTCGCGCTTATTTTCATGTCGAGGCGCCGGGATACCTGCCCGAGATCGTCGAGTGGGTCAGCAATGATGGACGTACGCATGATGTGCCGTTGTTGCCCTTGCGCTCTATTCCCGTGCGCGTCACCGAACATGGCAAGCCGACCCAAGCGACGGTGATCACGGCCGTGAATACGCGCACCATGGTCAAGCCTTCCGGTGCGTTCTTCGAGGAGGTCGCTGCCCATCCGCATACCGGTGGGCCGCGTCCGCAAGAGACCGACGCCCTCGGGGCGCTCGACCTTTCCCTACCGGACCCTGATGTCCCCACTGCACCGCAGGCCTTCGACCTGTGGATGGAGACCTCCGGCAAGAGGAAATACTTCGGCACTCTTTCGTGGGAGCGGATGCCCGAACCGCCGTGGCACTTTGAGATGGCACCGCCCACCGGTCAGGTGGTCCTCGAAGTCAACAACACCGAAGGCAAACCGCTCGCGGACTTGTCTTTCCACATCTCCTCCGACATCGACCGCAGCGCCTTCGACAGCATTCGAATGGGGCAATACGGTCGCCAAAGCACCATCCTCAAGACCGATAGCCAAGGCCGCGCCGTCGTGCGCATGCCGACGCCGGCGGATATTCGGATTGCGGGCTCTGGAGTGCAGGGCACGGAGCATGTCGCCATGGACGGTCGCTTGGAATCCGACGAGACGCTGATCGTTCCCATTCTCCTGGACCGCCCCGCAGAGCAGGAGGAACTCCTTCAAACGCACGGGCGCATCGAGTTCCTCGGCGAAGATTGGGCCGCGGGCAAGCGTTCCCTATGGGTGCGTTATCAAACCCTCGATCCACGCCCCCGCGCTGGGCGGGCCAACGGCGTGCAGGCACTACACGTGGAGGATGACCTCAGCTTCGAGATGTGGCTGCCGCAAGGCCGCTATCGCCTTTGGAGTGCCGATGAATCCCTGGAGCTTGCCATGGCCGGCAATCGCACGGTGATGTTCCAAGCGGGCGAGGAAGACGTCACGCTGCGGCTTCCGGTCCCACAAGCCTTGAAGGTGCGCGCTATCGATGCACGTACTTTGGAGGGCGTCCGGCTGAATGATGTCACCATGCGCAGTCCTTCCGGGCGGGAATGGTCGATGGATTCCTGGGAAGGCGACTTCGCTTTGAGCTACATCATCTTCGAGGAAGAGGTCGAAGTCCTGTTGCAGGCTCGTGGCCATGCGCTCACCTTCCAACGCGTGCCCCTGAAGAAAGGCGTGTTGACCGAAGTCACGATTCCCATGGAGAGCGGTCGCAAACTTCCGATTCGGATAGAGCCGAGCTCCGCGGTGCGTGAGGAGCTGCACCTGCATTGGTTAGACGCACCGGGCGCTAGGTCCCCGTACGTGCTCGATGCGCGCACTTGGGTTTGGGAACACGCCCCCACCGGCGCTGCGCATCTTCGCGCCTACCTCGACGGCCAACCGCTCCACGACATCCACCTGAACGAGGAAAGCACCGAGATCATCATCGACCTCGGTGCTTCGCAGTACTTCCCGCCGGAGAACGAGTAGCGCAGATTGCAGGCGGCTTAGTAAAGCCCCTTCAACTTATTCGGCTTATAGCCCGGGAAGAATTCCTTCGGCGCTTCGAAACCGAAGGTGTTCGCCAACACCGCGTGGTAGACATCACGGAAGTCGGTGGTAACGGCCAGATCGCGTCCCTGGTAAAGGTCGTTCTCCTTGAGGCCCGTCCAATCACCATGGACCTTGCCGCCTTTGACCCCGCCGCCGATCACCAGCATGTTGCCGCCGTGGCCGTGGTCGGTGCCGTTGTTACCGTTCTCGCGCACGGTGCGCCCGAACTCCGACATCACCAGGATGGTGGTGTTCTGGAGACGCGGCCCAAGGTCTTGGCAGAAAGCGCCGAGACTACGCGCGAAATCGGTCATACGATTCGCCATGTTGCCTTCGACGGAACCCTCGCGGGTGTGGTCATCCCAGCCGCCGTAATCGATACCGGCGATTTCGAGCCCTTCATCCGCACGCATCACCAAGCCAATCTGCTTGAGACGGTTGCCGAATCGGCTATCGGGATAACTCGAACCGGAAACGGTGGTCTGCTTCTGCCCCCGCTTCTTCTCGCCGGCTGCGACGATCTCACCGAAGCGACGTAAAGTCTCGATCGTGATGCGACCGGATTCCACCACACCGGAGGCATCCTCCTCCCGACGTCCGCCCATGCCGCCTTCCATCATGGGATCGCCATCGCCGTAGAACTGCTCGAAGCGATCGAGAGTCTTGTCGGTCTTACGTTTGCCGAGCGAAGTCGGGACGGCGAGTACCGGATAACTTCCACGCAAGGAACGTGGCAGCAATTCTTGCATGCCAAGCGCGCGGAACTCCGAGGCGTTGTCCTTCTTGGGCTTGGTCACCGCGAGATAGCGATTGAGCCAACCATCGCGCAGGGTGCGGTTTCCAGGTGCGCCGAACTCCATCCAATCCTGTGCGTCGAAGTGACTGCGGGTTGGGTGTGGCGATCCTGCATTCACGATCGGCGCGAAGTTGCCGGCTTCCCATTGCGGCATCAAGGCGCCCATGGCTGGATGCAATGCGAAAGTCTTATCGAGCGGCAACAAGCCGTCGGCCTGGGCCATGGCTAGGGTTGGGCGCGCGGCTTCGTAATCCGGATCGCCGATCGGCACGATCATGTTGAGCGCATCGGCAGCACCACGCAGGAAGATCACCAGCAGAGCGGGCTTGCCTCCATCTTGCGGTTCTGGCGGAACATCCAGGCCATAGCCCGGAGCAGCCGCAAGCAAACGCGATGCGAAGGGATCGACCTGACTCAGCAGGCCAGCGGCGCCGGCGAGGCGCAGGAAATCACGGCGGGAAGACTTCATTGCTGTTGGAACTCCGGGGAACCGAGGAGTAGACCGACGAGTTGCGGACCAAGTTGGTAAAGGTCCGGCACTCGTTTCTTCTCGAGGTATTCGCTGGTCACGGTAGCGAGGGCAGCGC
The DNA here is from genome assembly GCA_049609225.1 of Planctomycetota bacterium. Classification (GTDB taxonomy): domain Bacteria; phylum Planctomycetota; class UBA1135; order UBA1135; family UBA1135. The sequence continues at coordinate 3,780 of JBMYYH010000032.1, forward strand.
GGGTGCGAGGGCCCGCGCCACCAGGCAGGATCAATTCGGTCAGGTGGTGCTGCCAAAGGCGAGGCGGCACGTCGACCGGAACCTGGTCGTAGAAAGTATCGGGAATCAACACGCCACCGACCTTGCCATTGGCGAGGTCCACCGCGAACTCCCAACGCAAGGCCATCACGCCGGGATCGAGCCAGGCGTCGGCGGTGTCGTAATAACCGGTGGGGTCATCGGAGTGATACAGCGGCTGGCCCATCGCCTGCATGTAACGCTCCAGCGAACCGAGACTGCCGACTTCGCAACCCGTCACGCGAATGGCGCTGATCACATACTCATAAGGAGTCTTGAACTTACTGCGGACGACCGCGGGATCCCAAAACTCATCGCTTTCGACGATGGTGCGCACCATCGCAGTGAGATCGCCATCGGTCTTGCGATAGACCTTGGCGACTTCCTTGACCAGGTGCTCTGGTGGAACATCCGCAACCAAGTAACGCACCATCTTCATGGCGATGAACTCGGCGGTGCCATCGTGAGTCCCGAGCAGCTCCAGTACGGCCATGCCTTGTCCAGGTCCGCCGTCCTTATCTTCCTTCATCATCTTGCCGAGCACGCGGCGGCTGCCTTCGACATGCATATCGCCATTGAAAAGGAACTCCCGACCGCTGTTGCGCCCGGTCTCCACGGTCCAACCCGTGAGGCATTCGGCGACCGCGATTACATCCTTCTGCTTGTAGACGTTGTCGACGCCCAGCGTATGCAGCTCAAGCAACTCCCGCGCATAGTTCTCATTCAGGCCACGCTGCGAGGCGATGGCTACCGCTTCTTCTGCACGATCGCGCGAACCGGTCCGGCGCTTGGTGCGCCGTTCGATCTCTGCCAACTCCTGCTTCGACGGCGGACGCCTGGACAGGTAGTTGTCCAAGTAGTTGAGCATCGCCGGGTGGGTCGCGGACGCCGTCAGCATGGTGGGGAAATCACCCCACACGTTTTCCTGGATGACGGTGCGCTCGTAGTGCGGGATCTGCGCATAGATGTTGCGCCCTTTGGTGAAGCTGACGTTGAAGTGGTTGCGCCAAAACTCGCACATCACTTCGGTCGCTTGTCGATCACTGAAGGCCGCGCGCAGTGCGACGGATTCCATCAACTCGTTACGCGGGATCTGCTGCTTGCGCCGCGCCGCGCGTTGTCCGGCCGGTGTGTTCTGTTCGGATGCCGGCGTGGAGGTGTAGTCCACACACTCGGCGATGCTCAGGTGCAAGGTCTGGAACTCGGAGAGCCGATCCTCAAGCCGTGGATCCGAGGCTTCGGCGGCACCGAGTTGCTGATCGATCCAAGCATCCACCCCCATCGCGACTACGCGATCGATTTCCCCCGGCCGTGCTCCATAAGCCAGACGCGAGAGCAAGTGCGCCGCGCGTTCACGATCGTTGAGCGTGCGGGGCGTTTCGGCAGGTTTCTGTGCGACGACCGCCGAGGTCAGGCACAGCGCTGCAAGTGAGGCCGGAAGGCGTCGGGTGCGCATGGGTTCCATCCTAATCGGGATGCGAGGGACGTGCATCAGGCACAGGAACCCCATCTACGGAGGCTGGTTACGGCTCCTAGAGCTCAGAAACCGAGGGTTGGGCCTACCACGCGCCCACAATCGCCAGATGCCACGAGTCGTCGAAGGTCTCGTAACCGAAGTCGATGCCGAACTCGGGGTTTAGCTGCAGGATCACGCCCGACTGCACATTGCCGCGCCAATACAGGGTGCGAAGGACCGCTTCGTCGCGGCCGTTGCGGCGTTCGATGCTGCGGTCGTAGAAGTTGCCGATACCACCGCCGAGATAAACCGCAAGCGCATCGGCAGGGCGCAGGATCACGCCCATGTTGTAGACGAAGGCGCCTTGGTAGTTGTCGTAGCGCAAGTCATCATCATCGTTATCGTCGTCTTTGGCCTCATCGGTGAGCAGGTCGAGACCGGCGATGGTGTCGACGCGCATCGAGGCATAGGTACCGATGCGGCTGGTGCCCGCGCCGAAAGCAGCAAGGTGGAAGCCGGTGCGCGCGTTCTCGCTATGCAAACCACTGACCACACCGAAGCTGACCGCGTTCAAAGGGCGCATACCGTGATTGGGGCCATGCGGCAGGGCACAAGAACCGCCGCTAAGGCATGCGACGAGCACAACAAGCTTCAGGACGGGCTGCATCAGAATCGAATCGCGTAGACCACCTTGGCAGTCACATCTGCAGACGTGGGAAGGATCGCTCCGCTTGCAACTTCTTCCCAACCACTATCCAGAACCACGAAAAATTCACGCCCATCCTTCACGATCCAATGAAACCGCGCCTGCAGCCCGAGGCTATCGCTGATGTTGTCGGCCTGCACCAAGGTTTCCAGGCTGACGTCGGAGTTGAAGGCGTAGTCGAAGGACATCCGCTCCAAGCGCACGGTGAAATCACCACCGGTGATGCTGCCACGTTCTTCGAGATACTCAAGATTGAGATTCAGATGCTCATCCGGTCGATAGGTCATGCCGGCGCGGAAGCCGAGCAGGTCGCCGTCGTACCAATTGCCGAAGCTGATCTCGCCTTGACCGGAAAGCACGCGCGCATCGGAAGTGCTGAAACGCAGTTGATGCTCGGTCCAGCTGTACTCCCCTGCCTTGATCACGGCACCATCAGCTACGGTGAAATCGACGCTGGGGCGATCCGAGTGCACGAAGGAGTTGAAGCGCATCGAATCGCCGTTGTCCCATTCGATCTCGAGCAATCCGAAGCGAATGCGCGAACTGATGGTATCTCCGGCGAGGTCACTCCAGATCTCCGGAGCGATGCCGAAGCTGTAACGGCGGACAGGACCAGAATCCGGGCGTGGGTTCCAGAAGACCGATGCATCGGTGCGACGTTGGCCGGCACGTCGGACGAATCCTAGGCGTGGAGCGAAGTCGTTCTGCGTGGCCAGCAAACCGAAGCTGTAGTTCCAATCGCGCGTCTGCAGGTCGAACTCGGAACCGAAGGCGAGACCATCTCGGCCGATGGCTTCATCATCGGTGAACAGCAGGAAGGTGTTGATCCGCGCGAGGCCCGGCAAGACATCCGCATTGGACCAACGCAAGTCAGCGCCGAGCACGGTGTTGTCGAGATCCTTGGTCGGGTTACCGGAAGTGATCAAGGCGCCCACAGCCAAACTCTCATTGACGTTGTAGGAAGGACGGAAGACGAATAAGTCGGCATCTGGCACGCCGGCATCGCTGGATGCGCCGGTGTGGACGGCGAGTGCACCAAGATCCCAACGCCCGGTACGTCCGGCCACGCGCAAGCCGACATCCAACGGCACTTCGGCTCCCTTGAACAAGCCGATGCGTCGGCTGAAGTAAGGCACCAGGTTGTTCGACCCCCGACGCCCTTCGCCGAATTGGAAGAGGGTACTGTCCTGCAGGAAGAAGTCGCGCTTCTCGGGGAAGAACAACGGGAAACGCGTGAGGTTGACTCGACGTTCATCGACCTCGGTTTCGGCGAAGTCGGTATTCCAAGTCAAAGCGCCGGTCATCTGCGGCGTGAAGCGCCAACTCAGTTCGCCACCGACGTCGCCGAGCAGATGGGAAGGCGCCCCGCCACTCGGGTTAAGGCTCTTGATCTTGAAGTAAGGACGGAACTCGAGGCCGGTGCCATGACGCGCGCCTGCGAAACCGCTGAGGTCACCGGCCGCGCTGACATTGCCGAGGAACAACTCGCGTCGCGGAGAAGCCCACCGCGTGTCGCTGCGATCGGCACCGCGGAAACGGTTGAAATTGGCGCCCCAAACATCGCCATCGCCAAAGGCCATGGTGCTGAATGGAATCGCGATCTCCGCGACCCAACGATCTTCCAAGATGCGCGTCTTGCCATCCCAGAAACCATTCCAAGGCTTGTTGAAACGTCTGCCGTTGCCGCCGAGCAGGGCATCGCCGCGGGAACCGGCTGCGGAAATCTGAAACCAATAGGCCGATTTCGCATCGTGGAAGGTGTCGAAGACGAACTCGACACGGTCATCATCATTCAGGAAAGCATCCCGGCTGATGTTCTGCACCACCATCGCATCCGGAGTTGGCTCCATGCAGGTGATGCCGAGGTAAAGATGCGTATCGGAACGCATGATCCGGATGATGGTTTCCGGATCAGCGGGGCGCCCCTCGTTGGGTTTGACCTCGATGAAGCCATCGATGGCGGAGGCTTGTTCCCATGCCGCTTCCTCAAACTTGCCATCGACCAGAATGGGGCCTTGCACCGTGGGCACATGATGCGAGGGCGTATCCAGGCGTGCACTCTCCTGTGCGGCCCAAAGTTGCGGGCCGCCATAGGCAAGAATTAGAAGACTGAGGAGAGGAGGAATGCGCATCCGAGGCGAAATCGGCAAGCCGGATTCTACGTTAGTCCGGCGGCACCAGATTGAGGACTTTACGCGCCAGTCCGGTCAAAGGGACCTCGGCAGGATTTTCAAGCATGGTTTTCGCGGGCAGATCCGCGGTGTAGACATGCGCGCGGATCTTGTGGTGGGTGATCGTGTGGCGGACGACGCCTCGATAACTGCCGAGGGCGGCTTGTTGCTCCGCCGCGAGGGTGGTGGCGGTGGTTTCATGGATTGTGGAGTTGGTGGCAGCGGGATTGGCTGGGGTGGCTTCACAGATTGCTGAGGGAGGTTCGTAGAGGCCGGGGCTCCAACCGGAGGCGCGCTTCTCTAACCCGACCCGCACTCCCACCCTGTGGACGAGAAAGACCATCTCCAGATCCACCCATTTTTTCGACTTCTTGGGCAAAGGCAGCGAATCCACCGTCCCCGCAGCCAAGGCCGCACACCCTGACGCCAACGGGCAAGCCCCACAATCCGCATTGCGTGGCAGACACACCGTCGCACCGAGCTCCATCAAGCCCTCATTCAACTCCCCGGGAGCCTGCAAGTTGCCCTCGGGCAAATCCACCATCCACGCCGCACCCAAGGCCCGCGACGCCTTCTCCAAGGCTGCGTCGTCCGCCGCCAACTCCAGGCCGGCCCACCGCGCCATCACGCGTTTCACATTGCCGTCGACCACCGGCACGGCTTCTCCAAAGGCCAAGGATGCAATCGCCGAAGAGGTGTACACCCCCACGCCTGGCATCGCCTGCAAAGCCGAGGCTGTTGGCGGGAACGCACCCTCCCACTCTTCCGCGACCACCTTCGCGGCAGCATGCAGATAGCGCGCTCGTCGGTAGTAACCAAGGCCGGCCCAACGTTGCAGCACTTCCTCTTCCGACGCCGCCGCCAGCGCGAACACATCCGGGAACTGTTCGAGGAAGGTCAGGTAGTAAGGCACCACGGCCTCGACCCGCGTCTGCTGCAACATGATCTCGGAGATCCAAGTGCGATACGGATCGCGCAGACCGCGGGCGTCCATCGCGCGCCATGGCAGCTCGCGTTGACGCGTGGAAAACCAGCGTCGGAGGGCGGCGCTAGGCGAGGTCACGGAGGCGTCGGTCGACCACGAAGGGGCCGAAGGGGAAGATCGCGCCGATCATGACCGCGGCGCCCAGTTTGGTCGGCAACGGAATGCGCTTCATGTTGAAGAAGCAGTAAGCCCACAACATCACGAACAACAAGCCGTGCAGGGAACCCACGATGCGCACCGCCATCGGCATGTCGGCGAAGTACTTCAACGGCATCGCGATACCGAAAAGGATGAGGGTGGAGGTTCCCTCGATCAGGCTGAGAATGCGCAGGCGATGCAGGACGTCGGGCGACTGGACCATGACCGCAGATTGTAGGTCAACCAGCGGTGTCGTCGGCGGCTGGATCAAAGCCGAAGATGCCGGCGAAGAAATCCGCGACCTCGCCGAAACGAATACCGGCGCGGGCACCGATCAGAAGCGTCGCGCCGACCTCGACATCCCAAGCACGCACCCAAGTGTGGTCGGGATGCGTCGGCGGGTGATTCCAGGCGTGGATCAGATAACACTCATCCTCGACGGACTCGCGATTCCATGTCCCCGAGGTCTCGGTGAACAGATACCGGCCGTAAAGCACCCCATCCTCCAGAAACGGCGCCACCGGCAGGCCCAGGGTCATCACCCCTGCACTGCCCACACGGCGTCCATCCAAGCCGATTTCGCCATGCACACCCCCGCCCACGGCCAGGTGGACGGCGTCCGCAAGCTTCAAATCCGCGCTCAACTCCGGTCCAGCGCTCAGCCGCAGGGTGAAACAATCGGCCAAATCCTTCGCCCGGTCCTCGAAATACGGCCCGCTCGCGCAGGACGCCATCGAGCCCGCCAGCAGCAGACTCGCCATTCCTCGTGAAAGAAAGCCCATGGCACAGGATAATGCCAGGAACGCATGCGCACCCTACGCCTGTACCTTTACTTCACTGCACTCGCCGGGCTTCTGCTCGGGGTGGTCGATGCCATCACGCTGGCGCTCGGTGGAGCCAGCGCCGACGGCCTGCTAGCCCAGGGTTTCGTGCTGCTTGCACTCGCTTCCGGCCTGCGTTATCAAAGTGCGGGCCATGTGCCGCTGCGGGCTTCTTTCCTGCTGCTCGGGCTCGCCGGCATCCTGCCCATGATGGCTGGTTATGCCCCACTCGGCGCCGCCTTCAGTGCTTTCCTGTTCCTGCCGATGCGTGCGACCGGTGCACGCATCGCCGCCGCCGCGCAGACCACCGCTGCGGGCAGTTCGATGTTGTTGCTTGGTGGAGTCAGCGCCTGGCTGTTCTTGACCGCGCTGGCTCCAGGTCTGCCAGGGTTCCTGGTGCTTTGGTGTCTCGCCGGCATCCTGCAACGCATCGCCGTTCCCGAAGGCGATGCCAAGGTTGAAAGTCCGGCCGTCGCTTGGATTTCCATCCTGCCCACGCTGCTGATCGGCGCCGGCCTGGGAATGACAGTCTTGCACCTTTCCACTTACGCCAGCCTGTTCGACGGCAGCAGTGCACCGCAAGACTTAAGCCGCGGCTTCACTTTGGCCTGCGCATTCTTCGCCGTGTGGTTCACCCTCGGCAGTGGCTTTGCCGAATCGCGCTTGCGCGTGCCAATCGCCGCAATCACGAGCTTGGCTTGTGGTGCTCTACTCAGTAGCTTCACGCGTCTTGCCGCCTTCCTCAGTAGTCCGGATGGTTTCTACTACTGGGTCAAGCATCCCAAGATGAAGCGTTGGTTCTTCGAGAATGAACCTGCCTTGCCAGAGGTCCACGCGGCTTATGTACCGCTCCTGACCTTGGCCATGTTCGCTTTGCCTGCTGCTCTATTGGCACTGCTGGTGCGCAACCTACTGCGCCGCGATGGCCTCGGCGTCGGACCGCAGAGCCTTGCGCCACTGCTCGGCGGATTCGGTATCAGCCTGCTCGGCACCGGATTGATGCCAGCGACCTTGCGCATCGAAGCCCTGCCCCTCGTCGGCATGGTCTTCTTCGTACTCGGCGCGGTGCTGCTGTTGCGTCAGATGATTCCGAATCCCATCGCCAGCTTGGGAGCCTTCGCTTTGGGCATCGTGGTCATCGTGATGGCACGCCCGCAAGGAGAGGCGCCGATCCTGCGCCATTCGCTGACGGATTCCTTCATCTGGCAGCATGTGCTTTCCACGCCAGATCTGGATCTGGAGGCCGAAACGCCGCTGCAACAGGAAGATCTCTTCAGCGTTTCGCGCTTGCTGCAACGCAACTCCGAGAACCTGGCCGACTCCCGCCAGCGTTCCCTGTTGTTCGACAACCGCAATCGTCTTTCCGCCGCCACCGATTCGCTCGACGCCCGCCGCGCCGAAGCCCTGCTCGCCTTCGGTTTGGCTGAACAACCGCAAAGCATCTGTTGGGTCGGCGTGCCGCAACCGGAAGTGGTGCAGACCTTGTTGGATCATGGCGCCAAGCAGATGTCCTTCGCGACCGACCCTGCGACCGTCGGACAGATGGCGCTGTTTGAAACCACTTTGGCGAAAGAAGCACCGCTGCAAGAAGGGCAGTCCCTCGACTTCCAACGTTCGCTCGCGCATTGCGATGGCCCGTTTGGATTAGTCCTGTTCGACAGCGCTGCGATGTGGGATGGACGTCACAACATCCTGCGTTCGGAGTTCCTGCGCCAAGCTTCCCTACGCCTCGAGGCCGACGGCACCTGCGCTCTGTTCCTTGCACCGGAGCAACTCGTGCCGGGCATGTTGCCGCAGTGGTACGCCGAGTTCCAAGACGTCTTCCCGCAGACCACCTTGGCGATTCTGCCCGATGGCATGGCGCATGCCCGCATCGCTTTCCTCGGACGTAAAGGAGATGCCGAAACACCGTGGCCGGTTCCTGCCGCTTCCTTGCAACCTTCCTTGGAACGCCTCGGCCTCCCCATCGCCGATGCCGACGACTTCGCCAGTCTGCAAGTGCACTTGAAGCCCAACACCGGTGGCAGTCATTGGATGTTCCGCGGCCCCTTCCGCCCTGCCGACGCAGCCCTGGCCGCCACTACTTATCAATTGATCGATCGACATCAATCGGTGGATCGCAGCACGGCTGTCCTGGCCGACCTCCTGCAGCATGAACAAGAGGGTCATCCTTCCTTGCTCGGTTTCTATGCAGAGCAGTTCGGCGCCCAGGTCTTCTCCGTCCACGACACCTATTTCGACGACAACCCTTATGCCACCGAAACCAGCGAAGCTGCCTTGCAGGCTTTGATCCGCGTTTCGGCCCGGTTCCCGGATGCGCAACCCTTGAAACGTACTTGGGGTGAGGTGGGCGTCAGCCTGGTGGAATCGCGGGAAGTGGCCTGGCTCGACGAGTACTTTGAACGACTTTTCCACGAACTCGGCTGGCAAGAACCTGAAATCCGTCTGGGTCTGGCGCACGCCGCCATGGAGATGCTCGATTTCGAGCGTGCCCAAGAGCACCTCGACGCGATCCTGGCACTTCACCCCAACTTCTTGCCAGCCAAGGAGTTGAAGCGGCTAGCCGATGCTGAGGAACAGGTGCCGCGCGACGAACACGCCGGCCACAACCATTAGGCCGCGGCACGAGGCGGGCAAAGCCTCACGAAAACCGCGCAAAATCAGCTTTCTCTTCAAGATAGGAAAACGGATTGCGCTACGTTATTGCCCGTCGGCAAGTCGTCGGCACCCCCTTTCCCTTCATTCAAGGAATCCCCATGAAGAACATCCTCTTCCCCCTGGCTGCCATCGCATTGGCAGCACCAGGTTACGCGCAGAACCCGCGCACCCCTGTCCAACTTGATGCCGGCCTCGGCGATTCCCAGGCTCCCGCGATCGCCAGTGAAGGCGAAATGACCGTCGCGACCTGGAAGGACAACGTCACTGAGTTCCTCTATGCCTCCGTCTCCACCGATGGTGGCCTGACCTGGAGCGCCGCAACACGGATCGACGATTCCCTCGGCGGCAACAAGTTCGTCGAAGACATCGGCACCCGCATCTCGGGTGGCAACATCTACGTCTCTTGGCGGGATGAGCGCAACAGCGCGGATGACGATCTCTACTTCTCCGTCTCCACCGATGGTGGTGTGACTTGGTCCGCCGACGCGATGATCGACAAGGGTTATCCATCCGGCGCGAACCCAGTGCGTGACTGGCGCATGGACGCTGATGGCAACAACGTCGCCATCGCCGTGACTCCAGACAACGGTGATGAAGAACTCTACCTGGTCTACTCCACCGATGCTGGCACCACTTGGAGCGCTGCAACCAGCGCAACCAGCCACAATGGTCACTCCGATGCAGATGCGATGGAAATCGCGGTCGTCGGCAACACCGCTTACTTGGTTTGGGTCGACAACTTTGATGTCGTAGCTGGAACCGGCAGCCGGACCGCGGATGCCTGTTACATGTCCACCTTTGACCTCGCTGGTGGCACGTTCACCACGATGGATGCCTCTGTGAGCCCGAACCTTGAGGTCCTCGCGGGCGACCTGGATGGAGACATTGGTTTCTCCGCCAACGGGTCGACCATGGCCGTGTCCATGCAGTCGGACCTGGTTGCCAACTTCCACCAGACCCGCGTCAACGTCTCCACCGATGGTGGTACGACCTGGAGCGGCGACAACGTGGTGGGCAACTACACCGATTCTGTCGACGATTGCGACAACACCAAGATCCTCGCCACCGACAACGGTGACGTGCACGTGATCTGGGAAGACAACCGCAGTGGTTCGGATGAAATCTACAGCGCCATGTCCACCGATGGTGGTGTCAGCTTCACCGAAGCTGCTGCTTCGCACGGTGCAGGCGGATTCCCTGAGATTCGCGGCAACGGCGACTACATCGGCATCAACTTCACCGGTTCCTCCTTCCCGGAAGGTAGCCAGCTGGCCGTCAGCCGTGATGGTGGCGCCACCTACGCAGCCGTGGTCGATGTGGCCGTTGGGCAGACCGGCGATGCTGACTTCGCAGAAGTGGCTTACAACGAGCTGTACCAGAACTTCATGTGCACCTGGCTCTCCGATGATCTCGGTGCCAACCAGGCCTACGCTGGCGGCATGCGCAACCAGACCTTGACCGCCAACGGACCTTTCTCCGCTGGCTCCGCGATCAACTTCGATGGCTCCGGTTTCGGCGCTTCCGAGGCTGGTAACGAGTTCATGGTCCTGGCTTCCACCGCTCAGGGTGTCGCCAACATTCCTGGCGACGGCCGTGACATTGGTCTCCAGGTGAACCCGGTCCTGCTGCAGTCCGCAGCCAGCCCGGCACTCAAGGGCACGATGCTCGGTGACGGAACCTCCAGCACCCCATCGGTCAGCTTCCCTGGAAGCTTCGCCCCAGGCACCACCCTCTACTTCGTCGGTATGTCCCGCACGGGCGGCACCTACGGCAGCATCACCGAGGTCGTCTCGGTCGTCGTCCTGTAGAGCTGAGAGCCTAAGGCCCTAACCTGGGCCGCCTAAGGGTCCACATCGTGAGATGTGGGCCCTTTCTTCTTACTCAGGAAGTCGGATTTCGTTGTATCCTTGATAGCCCCAAACCAACCTACCCAGAATAAACCATGCTCCTACCGTTCATCCAGACCTTCATTCTCGCTTTCTTCCCGACTCAAGTTGCTACTGAGCAAGCAGTTGTAGCCGTTGACGCCAACACACAGGCGGTCGTCGCAGCAGCTCCTGAGCTGTGGTTCGCGATTCCTGCAGAGGGCGAAACCGGCTCCGCCACCGTCCTGGTCGGCACCAACTTCGGCGATTTCCCGATTCCCTTCTTCGGTTTGATCCCTTCGGTGCCTGGATTCACCTTCAGCACCCCGCGCATCCCGTTCGTCGGCCGGATTTCGATCATGGCAACGGTAGTCCCCTTCTCCTTCTTTGGAGGCAACGTGGACCTCACCGTCGTGAGCGATTTCCAGACTTCCAACTCGATCCCGTTCCGGATCCTGTAGAACCTTTTGCGGTCTCCTAGGGGACACTGCACTTTCGCAGTATCCCCATAGGAACCGGTATAATCTCGCGTGCCAGGGTGGGCCTTTCCACCTTGGTCTACCAATCCCCGCGTTTTCTACCCTCCCAACATGCGCAACATCCTCGCGATCCTTGCCGGCACCTGCCTGGCATCCACTGCTGTCGCCCAGACCGTCACACACGACGTGGTCTTTTACCAAGGTGATAGCGGCCTCAATGATTGGGGCGTTTACCGTCACACCGACATCGACGGTGACGGCGTCTTCCTTTCCGCCGGCGAACTGAACCCGTTCGGCGTTGATGGTCAAACCCAAATCAACTACGTCAAGGACCTCCGCTACCGCAACGAAGGTGGCACGGACTACCTTTACGTCATCGCGACCAACTACTCGATTCTTCGTCTCGAAGACATCGATGGTGACGGCCGTGTCGATGGCCTTGGAGAAATCGTGGTCTGGGCTGATGTCCTCGCCGCCGGTGGATTCTCGAGCGCCGACCCGGAAGCCATGGACTTCGATCCGATCACGGGCACCTGCTTCATGACCGATGAGTACTTCAGCTCCGGTCCTGGTCAGAGCACCGGCATCCACGCTTACACCGACAACAACGCTGACGGTGATGCAAACGATGCAGGCGAGTACGTCCGCTTCGTCGATGCCAACATCGCCATGACCGTTCCCGGAACGGCTGGCGCTGTCACCATCGACCCAGGTGACCTCGAAGGCCTGATGTTCGACTCCACCAACGGAATCGTCATCGCTTACGCGAACCAGGATGGTGCGATCTACGCCTTCCAAGACCTCAACGGTGACGGCGATGCGCACGATGCTGGTGAAGCTTGGAACTTCTGCAACCTGTCCGGCAACCTCGCTGGCCTCGAGCAGAACGCCGACGTCATGTCCGGCGCCCTGCACAACCCTGCATGCGTCTCTTCTGGCGGTACGGGCCTCTTCTCGCCCTTCGAACTGCTCGACTTCGCTCCTGGCGCAGGCCCTGGTGGCGCAGATGTCTACTGGCTCGCCTCGAACGCAAGTGGCTCCTGCCCAGAAGCTGCTGGTCAGATCTACCGCGGCATCGACCTCAACGGCGACCTCGACCTGAACGACGCCGGTGAAGTCACCCAGTTCCTGGATGGACCGAACTCTCCTGTCGGCATCCCTGCCATGTACGGTGGCGCTGCTCACGACAACGGTTACTCCGTCCGCGTGAACGGTGGCGACGTCCACTACTTCGTCGACCTCAACGGTGACGGCGATGCCATGGATGTCGGTGAGAACCTCCAGACCGGCTCCGACCCACTCGGTCACTTCGTCGGTGAGATGGAAGCCATCCCTGCTGGCTCCTTCGCTCCTCCTGTTTCCGGAAGCTTCACCAAGTTCGGTACCGCCGGCACCAGCTCGAACGGTCTCAACCCTGAGATCGACATCGTCGGTACCGCCGCCGTCGGCCAGCCTTTCTCGCTGACCGTCACCGATGCACTTCCGAACCTGCCTGCGACCCTGTTCCTTGGTTTCTCCGACACCACCTGGAACCGTCCGCCGACCATCGTTCTGCCTTACGACATGACCGGTATTGGTGCTCCTGCCAACACCCTCTACGTCGCTGGTGACTTCCAGTTCACTGTGACCTGCGATCCAAGTGGCTTCGCAACGCAGCCTCTGGCCGTGCCGAACAACCCCGGCCTTGCTGGAACCGATGTCTACGTGCAGTGGTACTGCGTCGACCTCTTCGCCAACCCACGCGGAGTGACGATGTCGAATGCTGCCCACATCGTGATCGGTCAGTAAAATCGTGTACCGGCCCGGCCGGTAAACGTCTCCAGGAGGGGGCCCAAACCGGGTCCCCTCCTTTTTTTGAATCCATGCTCACCACGCTCCTACTCCTTCTCGCTCCGGTCCAGCAGCTCGATGCCGTGGCCGATACCTTGCGTGCCTCCAAGGACAAGTCCACCTACGAGAATGGGGCTTATGGCGCCGCCAAGGAATTGGCGGATATGCGCTCCGTCGAGGCGATGGAGTTGCGCTTGGAGTTGTTCGATGAGAAGGAAGATGCCTATCGCGGGGTCTATCTGCGCGATTGGTTCTACAGCGGGTATTTGAAGGCAGAGAGTCGCGAGGAAGGCGATTTGATGCTGGAGGAAGCCGCCAACAAGAAGGCGAGTGCGTGGCACCGCGTGCTGTTGTTGCGCGCACTGGGGAAATCGCAGGCCAAAGTGTCCGGCAAGCTGTTGTTGGATAAGGCCTTTGATAAGGCTCCTGAAGATGTGCGCCGGGAATGGTCGGCTACCGCCGGCATCCTCATGGCAGAGGGGCGTGTGGACTACAGCACCTTGAAACGGAAGGAGGGTGTCACGGGAGAAAGCCTGGTGCGGGCACGGATCATGGATTCGCCGTATCTGCATGGTGCGGCCTTCTTCAAGGAGATTGAAGATGTCGAAGCCGAACTGATCGGCAAGGCGGCCACTTCCTCCAAAGCCTCGGCTGGGGATCAAGCCGCTTATCTGCGCATCCTTGGAAGCCATGAAGAGTGGCATCACTTCCTCGAGAACCGTGCACCGCAAATCTTCGCCAACCCAGCCTGTGCACCTCGCTCCGCCTTCCTCGACACTGCGGTGGAGAACCGCATCGTCACGCTGACACCGGCATTGATCACCGCGCTTTTGGACGAAGCCAAGCGCACCCCGAACCGTTTCACTGGCGACATCGGTTCCGCCCTGCGTGCACTGACCGGCCAAGGTTTTGGTGACTCCCCAGAACTGTGGCAGAAGTGGTGGAACGAAGCTGGCGAAGCCTGGTTGGAGCAGGCCCGAGCCGATGGCGGCAAATCCGGCAAAGTGGAACGTCGTGACCGCGATACCGTCGCACGCTTCTTCGGCCTCGCGGTCGAGACCTCCAATGTGGTGTTGCTGGTCGATGGCTCCGGCAGCATGAGCACCAACAAACTCGGTGAAGAGACCTGCGCCAATGCCGCTGCGGTCGAAGCCGGGAAGTTCCTCGAGCAGCTGCCGAAGGAATCCCTGTTCCAGGTCATCGTCATTGAGCCGCAGCCGGAGGTGGCCTTCAAGAAGCTCATGCCGGCCACCAAGGGCAATCGCGCCAAGGCCGTCAAGTTCCTCCAAAGCCGCCCCTATCGCAGTACCTCGGCCCTCCTGGATGCCCTGGAAGCCGCAACCGTCGATCCCCTGGTCGACACTCTCATCCTGGTCTCCGATGGCGGCAGCTCCGCCGGCAAGCACCAGTACTCCGGACACCTGCTCGACAGCATCCAACGCCTGCACGAAAGCACAGGTGTGCGGATCCATTCCGTCCTCGTCACCGACAGCACCAAACATGAGAAGTTCATGCGCGAACTGGCTGAGATGACAGGAGGTAGGATGGTACGCCCCGAATAATCTGCGCCTAGCGCGACACGCCACGTCGCCCCCTCCCCTTCATGAAACCCCTTCTTCTCTTTGCGTTCCTCGCTGGATACTTCGCGCTGCCTACCGGTAGCGGCAACCTCGAGATCCACTTCATCGACACCGGCCAGTCGGATGCGACCCTGCTGATCTCGCCGACCGGTCAGACCTTCCTATTCGATGGTGGCGACAACGGCGACGGCAACAGTGATGTCGTGCCCTTGCTGAACTCCCTGGGTATCTCGCAGCTCGATTATGTCGGCGTGAGTCATTACCACGCAGATCATCTTGGCGGCTTGGATGAAGTCTGGAACGCCGGCATCACCGCGACCACGGCGCTCGACCGCGGCTTCAACAATACGCCAGGCACGCAGTCCTATAGCGACTACGCAAGTCGTTACAGCTCGGTGCGTCAGATGGTGAATCCAGGCCAAGTGATCAACCTCGGTGGCGGCGTGACCCTGACCTGCATCGTGCGCGAAGGCAGCCTGATGGGCGGTGGTTCGGTCAACATCTCCGGCAGTTCGCAATGGGAGAACAGCGCGAGCGTCGGATGGTTGGTGGAGTACGGTGACTTCGACATGTGGATGGGCGGCGACCTCACGGGTGGCGGCAACGGCACCACGAACGTCGAGAGTTCGGTCGCACCGCTGGTCGGCGATGTGGATGTCTATCAGGTCAACCACCACGGCTCGCGGACATCGTCGAACAGTACTTGGATCAATATTCTGAAGCCGGAGTTCTCGATCGTGCCTTGTGGCAGCTCGAACCCTTACGGTTATCCGAAGCAGGAAGTGCTTGACCGCATCAACACCACCAGTCAGGTGCGCCCGGTGTGGTGCACGACGGATGGTGTCGGCACCGAGGGTTTCGTCGATGCAGGCGGCAACGTTCACCTTGAGACGGATGGCGATAGCTATACCGTCACCGCCGAAGATGGCACGGCCTTCACCCTGTCGGTGGATGAGCAGGCGCCCGCGATCCCGACGGTTGGAGAACTGGTGATCGGCGAATTCCATCGCGATCCTTCGGCGACGTCGGACACCGATGGTGAGTGGATCGAGATCACAGGTACCCGCGCAGGTCCTGTGTCGATCGACAATGTCGAAGTGAAGGACTTCGGCGGTGACAGCTTTACCTTCGGCGCTCCGGTCCTGTTGGATCAGGGTGAAGAAGTGGTGGTCGCGTCGGATGGACTGCGTGGGCGCAACGGCGGATTACGTCCGCAGTTGGTGTGGCCAACGGGTGACTTCTCGATGAGCAATTCCACCGATACCATCGCATTGGAATATGGTTCCACGACGCTTGATCGCGTGGATTACACCAGCAGTTGGGCTGGTGGTAATGGCGTGTCGGCGGAACGCGAGGACCTGCTTGGTGGTGCGACCAGCAATAACTTCAGCGCTGCCGTGGGCAACTTCGGCAATGGCGATAAGGGCACTCCGGGTGAAGACAATGATGCCGACACCACCATCTTCGGCGGCGGTAGCGGACCGATTGACATCACCGTGGTCTTGCCTCCGGTGGTCGGACAGACCTTCTCGATGACCTGGGACATGCCAGGTGAGGTCGGAGCGAATTACTTCGGCTTCGTGACCATGGGCACCTCCCCTGGACACTTCGTCGGCGGCACTCTGATTCCTGGAAACCAGGATCGTGCCTACAACGTATCGTCGGCGATTCCGGGATGGACCGGCATCGTGCCCGCCATCGAAACGGTCACGGTCTTCACCGTCCTGCCGAACAACTCCAACCTGCGCAACCGCCTCATCTGGGGCGTGGTCTACACCTACGATGTCGCCGGTGGTACCACGGTGCGCAAGGTGTCGTTGCCGGAGTTCATGATCATCTCCTGATCCGAACTCCAGCCTGACGGCCGGTGTCTGTGCTCAGTCTCGGTTGTTCGGATCGAGACTGACGCGTGCATCGAGGACACACGAACCTTCCCCACGCCAACCGGCGAGGAATGGGTTCAAGTCGAGTTCCTCGATCTCCGGGAAGTCGGAGAGCATGCGGCTGAGGCGCAGGAGCGTCTCGACCAGCTCTTCCTCATCCACGGGAGGCTTGCCACGCGCACCCTTGAGCATGGCTTTGGCGCGGATGCCTTGGACCATCTCGGTGGCGTCGGTGCGACTGAGTGGATGCAGACGGAAGACGACGTCCTTGAAGACTTCGACATGCACACCGCCTAGTCCGAAGGCGAGCATGCGCCCGAATTGGGGATCGGTAGCCGCGCCGAAGAAGGTCTCGACGCCGTCGGATCGCATCGACTGCAGGAGCAGCTGCATCTCTGGGAACTCCTTGCCGAATCGCGACTCGAGGGTGTCGTAGGCGTCGAGCAGTTCTTCGCGATCGCGGATCCCGACGATGACGCCACCGCGATCCGACTTATGCACAAGCCCTTGCGCTTCGACTTTGGCCACCATCGGGAAGCCGAGGGTACGCGCAGCCTTCAAGGCCTGTTCGCGTCCTTGGATGATGCGGCTTGGGACCAACGGAATGCCATATGCGGAGAACAGTTTCTCCAACTCGATGCCTTTGAGCAGCGTGCGTCCTTCCTTGAGGGCGCCGTCGATGGCATTGCGCGCCTTGACCTTCGACACCTTCAACTTCGGCGCCGGCTCCACTTTGCGCGTGCGTAATTCCTGCAGGCGACGCATTCCGGCGAGAGCGAAAGCGGCTTCTTCGGGGAAGCGATAGTTCGGCACTCCATTGGCGGCGAGGATCTCGGCGGCCTCCTCCCCTTGCGACTTGCCGAGCAGACATGCGATGACCGGTTTATCGCTGGCGGCAGCATGCTTGGCGAAGACCCGTGCGACGGCAGCCGCATCGATCATTACAGGCGAAACGAAGATGGCGAGCGCCATATCGATGTTGTCATCGGCAAGCAGCGCCTCGAGCGCGAGATCGAAACGTTCGGCATCGGCGCTGGCGATGAGGTCGACTGGGTTGGCTGCAGAAGCCTCCGCCGGCATGCCCTTCTTCAAGCGCTTCATCGTCTTCGGCGTGAGGTCTGGAAGTTCCAGGCCATGGGCCGAACAGGCGTCGGTGGCGAGGATGGCAGGGCCGCCAGCGTTCGTCACGATGCCCACGCGATTGCCTTTCGGACGCTTGCCGGTCTGCACGGCTGCTGCGAGCGCGAACAGATCCTTCATGGTGTCGACACGCAGCACACCGCATTGGTTGAACAGCGAATCGACTGCCGCTTCACTGCCAGCCAGTGAGCCGGTATGCGAAATCGCGGCACGTGCACCGCGCGGGGAGCGCCCGGACTTCACCACCAGGATCGGCTTCTTCGGTGCGACGCGACGTGCCACCCGCATGAAGCGTTCCGGTTCACCGAAGGCTTCGAGGTACATGAGGATCTGATCGGTAGAAGGATCCTTCTCCCAGTACTCGAGCAGGTCGGACGGCGAGACATCCGCGCGGTTGCCGACACTTGCGAACATGCTGACACCAATGCCGAGTTGCTTGGCGTCGGTGAGGATCGCTTCGCCGAGAGCACCGGACTGAGACAGGAAGGCCGCGCCACCCGGTGTAGGGGTGCTCGCGGCGAAGGATGCGTTCATCGATACGCCTTCTTCGGTATTCAGGATGCCCATGCAGTTCGGGCCGATGACACGCATGCTGTACTTCTCGCACACCGCCATCAACTCGGCCTGGCGCTCGGTGCCTTCCCCTCCGATCTCGGAGAAGCCGGCCGTGATCACGACCAGGCCGCGCACGCCTTTCTTGCCGCAGTCCTTCGCGGCGGCGAGTACCAGAGGTGCAGGCACGGTGATGACCGCGAGGTCGACCGGGCCGGGGATCTCCGTCACCTTGCGATAGCAGTGCATGCTGTGCACCACTTTCGCCTTCGGGTTCACGGGATGGACAGGTCCTTGAAAACCGCCGAGGACCAGGTTGCGCACGATTTCGTGGCCAATCTGGAAACGCTTGCGGCTGGCCCCGATCACCGCGACGGAGCGCGGGCGAAACAGGGCGTCTAGGGAACGATGGTCAGCTTTGTTCACGGAGGATCTCCTCCATGTGCTTGGCGAGCGATTGGCGTACCGCATCAAAGGGCGGAGTTTCGCCTTGTAGCTCGCGGGACATGGTGGTCATGAGGTCAGGCTCCAGACCGCAAGGGTCGAAGCGACGGAACCAAGAAAGGTCGGTGTCGATATTGAGTGCGACACCGTGGTAGGTCGTCCAACGCCGCACCGCGACGCCGATACTGGCGACCTTGCGTCCGGCGATCCAACAGCCGGTATTACGCGGGTCGCGGGTGCCCTCGAGGCCGAAATCACCGACACAACGGATCAGCGCCTCCTCGAGTGCGTGGAGGTAAGCATGCAGGTCGCGCGCGCCGTCCTGCAGCTGGATCAGGGGATACGCCACCAGTTGGCCGGGGCCATGGAAGGTGGTCTTGCCGCCGCGGGCGATCTCATGCACAGGCAGGCCGAGACTGCGATAAGCCTCTGCGCTGCCGCCGCGCCCGACGGTGAGGACGGGTTCGAACTCCGCCAAGATGAGTTGGTCGGGTGCCTCGCCAGCGACGATGGCATCGACCTTCTCCATCATGAGTCGGTCGGCAGTGCCGTAGTCCGTACGCCCGAGGTCGTGGACCTCGAAGGCGTCGGAACGGCTGAAGTGCATGGCCTTACTTCTTCTTCTTCGCCATCGCGTGCGGAGACATCCCGTGGACGTCTTCGCATGCTTCCATGAACACTTCCGACAAGGTCGGGTGCGGATGGATGGTCAGGGTAATGTCTTCGACGGTCAGCCCACCTTCAATGGCGAGGGAACCTTCGGTAATCATGTCGGTCACATTCGGACCGACCATGTGGACACCGAGGATGGTGTCATCCTTGGCATCGACGATGACCTTGACCAGGCCATCGGTGGCGTGCATCGACATGGCGCGACCGTTGGCGCCGAAGTTGAACTTACCGACCTTGTAGTCGAGGCCCTGCTCCTTGCACTCGGCCTCGGAGAGACCAGTGGTGGCGATTTCCGGATCAGTGAAGATCACGCCCGGCACCACTTTCGGATCGTAGGCATTGCCTGGCTGGCGCGTGATGGCACCTGCCGCAACCAGGCCCTGCGCACTGCCCTTGTGGGCGAGCATGGGGCCGTGGGTGATGTCGCCGATGGCGTAGACATGCGGAGTCTTGGTGCTGCACTGGTCATTGACCTCGATGAAGCCACGCTTGTCAGTCTTCACTCCGACGTTCTCCAGACCGATATCCGAGGTCATCGGACGACGACCGACGGTGAGGAGGATGGCATCCGCTTCGAAGCTTTGCTCCTTGCCGTTGACCTCCGCGATCACTTCGACGCCATTCGCAGTCTTCTTCCAGCTCTTCGCTGCCGACTTGAGGTGGATCTTCATGCCGGCTTTCTTGGCCTTGCGCGCGACCACCTTGACCAGCTCGGGATCGGTGCCCGGCAGGATCTGGTCCATGAACTCGACCACGGTGACTTCGGTGCCGACCTGCGCGTAGAAGATGCCCAGCTCCATGCCGATCACACCACCACCGATGATGAACAGCTTCTTCGGGAGCTTGGTAGGCGCCAGCGCCTCAGTGCTCGACCAGACTTCATCGCAGAAGTCGAAGCCTGGGATCGGAGCCGGCTCGGAACCGGTGGCGATCACGATATCGGTGCACTGGATCTCGACCTCGCCATCGGCGGTGTTGGCCACCACCTTATTCGGGCCCATGATCTTGCCGGTGCCTTTGACCCACTCGATGTTGCGGTTCTTGAACAGGCCGCCGATACCACCGGTGAGCTTCTTGACGATGCCCGCCTTCCATTCGATCAGCTTCGACAGGTCGAGCTTCGGAGTATCGACCGTAAAGCCCATCTCTGCAGCATGTTTGCTGGTCTCCATGAAGTGCGATGCGGAAATCAACGCCTTCGACGGAATGCAGCCCACGTTGAGGCAGGTGCCGCCGAGGTTATCGAACTCCACGCAGACGACCTTCTTGCCCTGGTCGGCAGCGCGAATGGCACACACGTAACCGGCCGGGCCAGCGCCCAGCACAACGACATCGGTTTGGATCTTGGACATGTCTAGATTCCCACAGAACCCGCTTTCCTGCGGATTGCCAGGGGCCCTGGAGCCCCGGTTTGACCGCGCATTATAGGTCTGCGCGAGGTCTTCCATAGGCCCAATCCATGCCCTCCGCAAGGCGCAACCTCTTCGCAAGGGCACCATCCTGCCCTCACAGGAAAGCCAAACGCGAAAGGTCCTCGCCGCGTAGAGCTAACAACTGCTGGGGCTTTTCTCCGGTTCTTTGCCATGCGTCAACTCCTCCTCCTTCCTGCACTCGCCCTCCCTGTTTTTCCCTCCTGCGCCGCACCTCCACCAGCTGCGAGCCTGCGCCAGGATCTTCAAACCCGAGAGATCAGCGCTGAAAAACTGGTGGTCTATCGTTCCTGCCTGGGCGCATTGCAGGATGCGGGTTATGTCATCCAAAGTGCCGACTACGAAGCAGGTTT
The DNA here is from genome assembly GCA_049609225.1 of Planctomycetota bacterium. Lineage (GTDB taxonomy): Bacteria > Planctomycetota > UBA1135 > UBA1135 > UBA1135. The sequence goes on from JBMYYH010000032.1 coordinate 25,000, forward strand.
CATCACGGCCTTCGGTGAACCCGCACCACCCGATGGACTTTGGCAAACGCTGACGGCACCCGACCGCATGTTCGCTTCGGTTGTGGTGGAGCCTAAAAGCACGCAACGAACGGAAGTGCGGATCACTTTCGTCGAGCACGATGAAGAAACCGATTGTGAAGGCCGTCATTCCTTGGACACGCGCACGACGTATGCCCCACAGGTCTACGGCAGCTTCTTTCAAAATCTCGATCGGGCACTTTTGATGCGGCGCGAAGGCTCTGAATAAAGCCATGCAGACGGATTGCAGTGCGATGCTTGCCTTCCGTGGCTTAGAATATTGCCAGGCTCTGCGCGCCATCGAGGCCACCATCACCTACCGGGATGGCCGTGCCCCTCGGACCCTTACTTGGTCAGCGCCCGCCTCCAAGCAATGATTCAGTACCAAGGCTCCGTCTACCGTCCGCCGTCCGAAGGCAATAGCCTCATTCTGCAGGCTACCCTCGGCTGCAGCTGGAACAAGTGCACCTTCTGCGGCATGTACCGCGACAAGAAGTTTCGCGTGCGCAAGTTGGAGGAGTTGGTGAAGGAAATCGATTGGTATGCCGATCAGTTCGGCAGCCCACGCAAGGTCTTCCTGGCCGACGGCGACGCCTTGATGGCCAAGGCGAGTTTTCTCGGTGAGTTGCTCGACAAGCTGAATGAGACTTGGCCCGACCTGAAGCGCGTGAGTTGTTATGCCTCACCACAAGCCCTGGCGGTGCGCACGGTGGAAGAAATGGCGATGCTGCGCGAGAAGGGATTGACGCAGTACTACCTTGGCATCGAATCCGGCAATGATGTCGCCCTTGAGAACATGGAGAAAGGCGTGGATAGTGCCGAGATGGTGCGCGTGGCCTTGAAGGCCCATGAAGCGGATGTGCGTTTAAGCGTGATGATCCTGCTTGGCATGGGCGGCGAAGCGATGAGCCGAGAGCATGCACTGGATTCCGCGAAGGTCGTGAATGCGATCCAACCGCGCTTCGTCAGCACTTTGGTCGCGACTCCCGTGGAGGGCACTCCGTTGTGGGAGCAGGATGAGCGCGGTGAGTTCGATCACCTCTCCCCGATTGCATTGGCCGCCGAGTTGCGCGAGTTCCTTGCGAACCTGGACCTGAAGGCTTCGGTGTTCCGCTCGAACCATGCGAGCAACTACTTGGCCTTGGCCGGGACCTTGCCGAAGGATCAAGCCGCCATGGTCGGGGCCTTGGATGAGGTCTTGGCCCATCCGGAGAACGCGCCGTTCCGTCCGGAGTGGCTGCGCGCGCTTTAGGGCGAACCCTCTTTCGGTTCGGGTAGTTCCAAGGCGAGTTCCGCCGCGACGAGGCGTTTGCGATCGTCATCGCGGGCGGCCCAATGGAGCATGGTCGCGGCAGATGGAATCACCGCGCCCTCATGGACCACCACTCCATTCCAGGTAACGACAATCGGTTCCGTCCAAGTGAACTCAGGCCAACCAAGCAGGAGCGTGAGCCTGGTCACGTTGCGGCTCTCGATGGTCACGGTGTTGCCCTCACGCCTCACGTGAACCTCACCAAACGGTACGCGCGGAACGGTTTTGCCCCGCAGCTGGATTGAGGTACCCCACCGTGGCAGGACCTGGGTTCCCTTACCGTCGGGCTTCTCCTTGCTGTCACCCAGAGCATCAACCCTAACCCAACTTCGCCTGCCATAGCGGGAAGGATCCTCCGTGGCCCAGGAAACTGTGTCCGGGAAGGGATCGCGTCGGGCATTGGCCATGAAATCGAAAAACTGCTTCCAACGGGCATCAGGGATATCCAGCTGATGTCCTTGGCCAGGCAAGGCGTACCAGACTAGGTCGGCACCGAACTCTTGGAACAATTCCATATAGCGGCGAAGATGCTTGATCGGCACGAGCTTGTCCTTTTCCCCGTAGCCGAACAGGAATTTCTGGTCCTTCAAGTTGAGGAGATGACACTGTCCGTCAGGGCGAAAGTCGGCGCGGGTGAGGCGATCCGGTGGAGCGACATGCCCTAACCAGGCCGCAAAGCGATCAGGACGTCGCATCGCATGAAAGAACAGGGCGGCGCCGCCATCGGAGTTGCCAACCGCCAGGACGCGATCTTCGTCGATGTTCCAAGTGGCCCGCATCGTACGCAGGATGGCCTCGAAGTTCTCGACCTGAGAATACTCCCACCACATGGCATCCCACCAACCCGCTGGATGGACCATGAGGTAATCCGAGGTACGGTTCCAGCCACCTGCCCACTCCGCCTTGCTCGCATCCCATGCCGGTGCGCCCATGCCCCCATGCAGCTGGAAACGCAGCGGCCATTCCCGCGAAGGGTCATAGTCGTCTGGGATAAGGACTAGGTAAGGGAAAACCGTGCCGTCGTCAGCGGTCCGGGAAGTCAGGTGATAGCCACTCGGTGCATCTTCCGCATACGTGCGGCCTTCCCGCAGGCCGCGGGCGACTTCTTCCACCAAGCATCCTTCCGCGATCCAATCCGCTGCGATGGCATCTCGCCTTTCCCTAGTGTCTCCCGCCCAGAACCTGCCAGCCCAATCCAAGGCGCTTTCCTGGGAGCGTGATTCCTCATGCGCTTCCTGCAGGGGCTGAGGGAGTGTAGACGCGGGAAAGCCGAGGGCGAGGAGGAGCAACATCATGTCCGACGTCTACCCTAGCCCAGGCCGCGGTCACCCGTCACGCTTCGCATGAATCCATGTCATCCACCGCCCACCCTTCTGACCGACGATTTCCAGGCCGTGTCGCTGCAACTCTCTCTCCAACTCCCCTCGGTCGAAGCGGTCCTCGCTGGGGTGGTCCATCCAACGCCCAAATACGGGGTGCTCAAGGAAGTCTTGGAGACTCTCCGCCAGCAGGAAGGAACCACCTGGCCGCAAGACACGAGCCACCTCCTCTACCGCAGCTCGCCATTCCTCGACATGATGCAGGACCTGGAGCGACAACACGGCCTCGTACTGGGCGTCGGCCGACGGGATCTCGCCTGCATTTCCCTGCCACAACTTGGCCGCTGGGCGGGAAGAGAATCGCCCTGACCGCGTCATGGCCAGGCGGGTCGCCGCGACGAGCTGTGGATCCGGATCGAATGCATGAACGAACTTGGCCCCCATGAGGTCATAGCAGGCCTCGACTCCATACCCATGTCCACAGCCCATCTCCAGGACCTCCTTGCCCACGAGGTCTGCCCCTAAGCGGCGCAACCTTGGCAAGTCGTAGCGACGCACAATCGTCCGACGCCACCATCCGGAAACGAGGCGACGCTCGAAAGGGTTCAGGAGCATGCCCCGTACCTTCCGTGATCAGTAACTGATCTCCTCGTAGTTCCCCGCGAACCTGCCGAGGTGCAGAGTTCCAGTGAACATGAGCGCGATCAACAGGAAGCCTTGCAAGAACCCCCAGCGAAGGGCCATCTTGGAAGTGCCGAGCTCCTCATTGCGTGCCCAGATATGTAGGTAGGCAAACGGTAAGAGGAGTGCGAAGAACGCAAAGGCCTTTTCGCCACGCCCCCAAAGCAAATGGATCGCCTTCGCCTGATAACCGAGCACGCCAAGAAGTAGGAGGCCAGAGACCCCGAGGGACAAGGGCGACAGGAAGCTGTCTTCTGGATTCTCGATCCTGATGGCAAGGAGATTGAGAACGATCGCGCCCCAAGTACCGAGCAGGAAATGCCAATACTGCGCCAGGTTTCGCGCGCCCTGATCCCCCTCTGGAGCATCCCGACGGATGTTCCGCGACACCACCAGCGCATAGACGATGCCGCCGAGGATATGGACGGCGTGCAGAACCGTCATAAGGTAGAAGTTGAAGGCGTACATCGGATGCACACCATCGCCGGTCTCCTGCTCGAGGAGTTCCACCCAGATCGCACCCTGCCACAGCAGGAACACGAAGGCGATGACCCCGCTCAGGTCCACCCAACGGACCTCCAGAGTGCGTGCCGCACGCTCGCCGAAGGCACTGACCACGATCAACAGCACGCTGCTGGCCCAAATGCCAAGAGGAAGCGCTGGAAGCGCTTCCCCTGTGTTTCCGGTATCCCGGAAGTACCAGCCACAGAACAACGTGGCCATGAACAGTGCGGCAATCGAAAGGAGCAGAACCCGCAGGCCCAGGCTGCTGGCGCCTGCAGACAGAGGCTGAACGCTTCCGCCTGCCGTGTTCATGACATCAGTCGCTGAGACCGGCTTCGTGGATTTCCACGGCCTTCGCTGCGCGAATGTCAGCCTGGTATTCCCCGGTATCCAGAGTCAGGAATGCCAGGAAGATGCCGACGAACAGGACCGAGAACAGGAAGATCATCCCGTGGAACGGCTTGTCGTACTTGAGGTGCATGAAGATCAAGCACACCAAGGAGGCTTTGCAGGTCGCGATCACCATGGCGATCGCGAGGTCTGCGCCGAAGAGGCTCATCTGCCCGGTGATTACGGTGAGCACCGTCAGAGCGACCAGGGCACCGAACACCTTGAGCAGAAGGCTCAAGGGCAGGACGTGGCCGAGATGCGAATCGGAGTGGTCAGACATATCAGCTGATGAGGTAGAGGAGCGGGAAGAGGAAGATCCAGATGAGGTCGACTAAGTGCCAGTAAAGGGCGCCGAAGTCAATCGCATTGAAGTTCGTCGGGCCGAACTCCCCTTTCATGGCTCGCAGGAGAAGCCAAGCCAGG
>JBMYYH010000033.1:0-29150 GCA_049609225.1 Planctomycetota bacterium
CCAGGGTTCCTTCGTCTTGACCCTCGAGCAAGCCCCGCCCGGACGTTACGGCGGCACCGTGCTCCTGGAGGAATATGTCGATCTCACCCGCCGCGTGGAACTGGAAGCGGGTCAAGTGGAACAGACGGAGATCACCCTCCTGGCAGCGGGTCAGGTGCATGGCGTGGTCCTTGCCGATGGCGTTCCTATGGAAGATGCCACCGTGGCCTTGGTTGCCGTCGAGGATCAAGACGATCCCTTCGGCTTCAGCCTTGACTCCTTCCGTTCGCACGGGGGCATCCCCGACGAAGTGCCGGAGTTCCAGCAAACCAGCACCGATGCACAGGGGCACTTCGTTTTGGCGAAGAATGCACCTGGTCAATACAACTTGCTGGTCGCGAGTGAACGGCATCTGCCGGAGGTCTTCCAGCTCGACAAGGAGGTTCTTGCCCGCCGCGACATCGACCTCGGTAGCTTTGATCTCGATCTAGGATTCGGGCTCGATCTGGTGGTGCGTGACCCCTCCGGGGAAGCCCTGCCCGACGTCGAGGTGCGGTGGAACCGCCATGCCAGTAACTCCTTGATCAGCCTCGCGCGCGACGGACGCATCGAGGATGTGGAGGCCGCCGTCACCGGTAGTGATGGGCATGCATTCCTTGGTGGACTACCCTCCGAACGTCTGCAGCTGACCCTGCAGCATGAGGAGTTCGCGCGCCTGGTCGAGGAATACGATTTCTCCGGCCGCACCGATCCCACCACCGACCTGTTGGAGATCACGATGGATCCTGGCGCTTCGGTTTCGGGACAAGTCGTCGATGGCCGCACCGGCACACCCATCGAAGGTGCGGAGCTGGCTCTGCAAGAGACGGAAACGCGCGAGGAATTCCTCAGCATGTTCGGCGAAGACTTGTGGGAAGCCGAAAGTGCTGCCGATGGCGGCTTCCGCTTCACCCGACTGCCGCCAGGCGAATACGTGCTCATCGCCAAGCATGCCGATTTCTCCGAGACCACCCATGGGCCATTCCAGGTAGACAACGTCGCCGTGGAAGACCTGATGGTGATGCTCCATCCAGGTGCCACTTTGCATGTGGAAGTCTTGGATGATGAAGGTTTCCCGATTGAAGATGCCACGGTTCAGGTCGTCAACATGGCCGACAAGATCAACGAGACGGCAACCACCGACTTGAATGGCATGGCCACCTTGCCACCGCTGGCTGCAGGCAACTATCAAGTTGCGCATACCAATCTGGGCGCCTTCGATACCGAAGAGAACTCGGGTTCGGTGGATGTCCAGGTGAAGTTCATCAAACTGGAGGACTACGACGAGAAGACCGTCACTCTGGGAGGTTTGATTCAGAAGGCGGATATCACCGGCGAAGTGCGGCGTGGCAGTGAAATCATGCCGGGAGCTACCGTCGCCATCATCACGGATAGCGGCGTGAAGGCTGGCGTTGCCGATAAGGAAGGTCAGTACGAGATCTTGGGCGTGCCTTTGGGTACTTACACCATCATCGTGCAGGCGGGCGTGGCCTTACGCGGTGGGTCCACCACTTACGATTCGATTCACATCGCGCAGGAAGGTGCGATGCGCCACGATGTGCTGCTTTCCGAAGGCGGCGTGGAGATTCACGTCACGGCTGCAGGAACGGGCAAGGACTTGCCCAATGTGCCGGTGGCGGTGCGTCCTTTGGATGGCACCAACATTCAGGGCGGCAACTTCGGTCTTACCGACGATAAAGGTCTGCTGCAGATCTCGAGTCTTGCACCCGGCAGCTACATCATCTCCGCTGGCAACTTGTCGGCCGTCTTCCTTTCCACCGGCGATGCTGGTTTGGGTTCGAAGCAGATCAGTCCGGTGGAGATCCGCGAGTCCAGCGGCATGCAGCGTTTCGAAGTCGCGTTGGAAGAAGGCGCGACCTTCCGCGTGCGCGTGCGGGACAGCACCGGCAATCTACTGAAGGGTGTGCATCTGCATTACCTCGATGAGCAGGGTCAGCCGATGAACATCTTGTCGATGAAGGGCACCAACTCGAAAGGTGTGGCTCAGCTGGAAGGCCTGCCTTCCGGCCCGGGCATCATCAAGGTGCGCCACACCAGCCTGGGTGTGACCGAGATTCCAGTGAACCTGCGTGCGGGTGAGCTGCAGAAGAAGGAGGTCACCCTGGAGGCCGGCACGCGCGTCTACGTGACGCCGGTCGACGACAACGGCACCCCCCTGGCCGGTGTCCTGGTCACGGCGCTCGATGACCGCGGCGCTCCAGCCAGCTTCCTGTGGTCGCAAGAAGAGACGCAGGCCACTAATGCCGCCTTTTTCTCGGGCAGTGCCCAGAAGGTCGGCCCACTGGCGCCAGGGGATTACCAGATCCAGCTGTACCGCCCCGGCAAGCCTCCGGTGCGTCATCCGCTGACGGTCGATGGTGGCGAGGAAATGCACCTGCAGCTTCCCTATTCGACCGACGAAGGGTAGGCTCTCCCGCATGTTCCACCGCATCTTCATCGCCAACCGTGGCGAGGTGGCGGCGCGTCTCGTGCGTGCCTGCCGCAAAATGGGCATCGAGGCCGTTTGTGCCGCCTCGACCCCGGATCTTGAGGCTGGTTTCCCCTACCTGGAGGAAGCCGCGGAAGTCGTGCACTTGGGTCCAGGGGCTGCCGCGCAGTCATACCTGAAGCTCGAGCAGATCGTGCAGGCCGCCAAACAGACGCGTTGTACTGCGCTGCATCCCGGCTGGGGCTTCTTGGCCGAGAATCCGCAGTTCGCCGCTTTGTGTGAGCAACATGGCATCACCTTCATCGGGCCTGCGCCGGATGTGATGGACCGCATGGGCCGCAAGGTTTCGTCGCGGATCGCGGCGGCGGAAGCAGGCTTGCCCGTGGTGCCAGGCAGCAAGGGATTGTTGTCGAGCGTCGAGGAAGCCGTCGCGGTGGCGGCGGAAGTGGGATACCCGGTAGTCCTGAAAGCGGATGCCGGTGGTGGCGGTCGTGGAATTCGTCGCTGCGATGATGAGACCGAGATCAAGCAGGCTTATGGCGAAGCGTCGCGCGAAGCGGTGGCGGCCTTTGGCAATGGCGCTTTGTACCTGGAACGCTACTTGGTCGGCGGACGTCACATCGAGTTCCAAGTGCTCGGCGATGGACGCGGTAAAGCGATCCACCTCGGCGAACGCGAGTGCTCGATCCAACGGCGTCATCAGAAGCTGTTGGAAGAGGCGCCCTCACCTGCCCTCGATGCCCAGATGCGGGACCACTATGGTCAGCTGTCTGCGGATGCCGCTGCATTCTGGAACTACGCCGGTGCTGGCACCATGGAGTACCTGCTCGCCGACGACGGCAAGTTGTACTTCCTCGAGATGAACACACGTCTGCAGGTGGAGCACCCGGTCACCGAACGCATCACCGGCATCGACATCGTCGAGCAGCAGATCCGCATCGCTGCTGGCGAAGGCCTGCCCTGCACCCAAGAGGAAGTGCAATGGAAGGGACACGCCATGGAGGTGCGCCTGAACGCGGAAGACACCTCTGAGGATTTCCGCCCTTGCCCTGGCGTGGTCGAGGAAATCGCATTCGAAACGGCTGGGGTCCGCGTCGATACCCATTTAACCTCGAATTCGAGAATTTCCCCGTACTACGATTCCTTGCTTGCTAAGGTGATTTCTCGCGGCGAAAACCGGGAGCAGGCGATTGGCCAGATGGTGCAATGCCTGCAGGAAGCCCGATTAAGCGGCGTACCCACCACCGTCGGCTTGCATCAGGCCATCCTCGCGGATGAGAGCTTCCAAGCCGGCGACTTCGACACCTCCTGGCTCGCGGATTTCCTCGAGCGGGAAGGCTCCCGAATCCTCTCATGAAAAAGCAGCTCACCCTCCTCCTTACCGGTGCCGCCCTCACCTTCGGCGGCATGCAATTCTCCCAATCGCTCACTGCCTCCCAGGAGCCTGCCGATGCGCAGATGTCTCCCGAGGAAATGCAGGAGATGATGATGAAGATGATGGAGAAAGCGCAGCCCGGCCCAGAGCATAAGAAGCTCCAGGCGATGGCTGGCGAATGGACCACCAAGATCAAGATGAAGATGAGCCCCGATGCCGATTGGGAGCATCACACTGGCCATTCCAAGATCCAAAGCGCTCTCGGTGGCCGCTACATGATCGAAAAATTCACCGCCGAGCTCGGCATGATGGGCAAGATGGAAGGCCTCTTGATCCTCAGCTACAACAACCTCACCGAGGAGTATGAGTCGATCTGGATGGACAACATGTCGACTTGGCCACAATTCGCCAAGGGCCAAATCAATGAGGATGGGGCCACCGAATTGCGCGGCAAGATGCGGGATGTCATCACTCCTGAAGGCCGTCCGTATCGTCACGTGACCCACCCGGTCGACGCAGACCACCACATCACCAAGATGTACGACACGATTCCACCCACCGGCGACATCCAGGTGATGGAAATCGAGTACACCCGGGTCGAGAAGTAGATCCCTCGGGCCCCCCGGCCCATTTCGGGGGACGATGCGCGCGGCTACATTGAGCCCTCATGGCCATCGTCCCCCTCCATCCATTCGGAAGTCCCAGGGAAGCATCCCTGGATGAGGCTGAGGTCGCGCGCAACGCCGCCTTCCTTGATGCCGCCAAGGAGAAACTCGCCCAAAACCGCGCCACGGTGCGCGAAGGCTGGGGCGAGAAGTATGTCGAGCGGGTCCATGCCAAGGGCAAGATGACCGCTTGGGAGCGCGTCGAGGCGCTGAAGGATGCTGATACCGAGGTCTTCCCGGTCGGCACCTTCGTCAACTGGGGTCGCGAGTTCGACCAGGCAGGGCGCACCCTGCTCTCCCCCGGCGCCGGTGTGGTCACGGTCTTCGCCCAGGTCGAAGGACGTTGGACCATCGTCATCGCCAATGACAACACCGTGGCCAGTGGCTCTTGGTGGCCGCAGACCCCGGAGAAGATCGAGCGCGCGCAAGAGATCGCCTTACGCTTGCGGCTGCCCGTGGTTTATCTGGTGGACTGCAGTGGTTTGTTCCTGCCGGAGCAATCCTTGTCCTTCCCAGGTGGAACGGGAGCGGGTCATATCTTCATGAAGAACTCGCTGCTGTCGGCAGCGGGCGTGCCGCAGATCGCGGGCGTGTTCGGGGATTGCATCGCGGGTGGTGGCTATATGCCGATCATCTCCGATCGGGTGTACATGACCGAGCAGGCCTACATGGTGATCGCAGGTGCGGCCTTGATCAAAGGCGCCAAGTCGCAGCACCTGACTTCGCTGGGTATCGGTGGTCCGGAAGTCCATGTGCATCAATCGGGTTGCGCCGATGTACGCGTGCCGGATGATGCAACCTGCATCGACGCCATCCGTCGGGAGATCGCATCCACGGCGGCTTCGGGCGCGGAGTTCCGTCGCGGTGGCGTGGCTTCTGCGGAACCAGGATTCCCTGCGGAAGAGCTCGATACGCTGTTTCCGCCGGACCATCGCACGGTGTACGACATCCGCGAGGTCATCGCGCGTTTGGTCGACCGCAGTCTGTTCTGGGAAATCATGCCGGACTTCGGCCAGGAGATGGTCGTGGGCGTCGGACGTGTGAACGGTCTGTACTGCGGCTTCATCGGCAATGTGCAGGGCGCATTGCCCGATCCGGAGAATCCTGGCAAGTTGCGTCCGGGAGGCATCCTCTATCGCGATGGAATCGCCAAGATTTCCCAGTTCTCGCGCGCTTGTGATGCCGATGGCATTCCGATCGTGTGGCTACAGGACATCAGTGGTTTCGACATCGGCACCGATGCGGAAGCACGCGGTCTGCTCGGTTATGGATCGAACCTGATCTATACCAACAGCACCAACACCACACCGATGTTCACGGTATTGATGCGGAAGGCGTCGGGTGCCGGCTACTACGCCATGGCGGGTCTGCCTTATGAACCGGTAGTGCAGTTGAGCACTACGATCGCGCGGCAGTCAGTGATGGAAGGCAGCACGCTTGCCATCGCCACCTACAACACCAAACTCGATGATGAGTTCGAGATCGCCAGTGATGATCCCGAAGAGATCGCCAAGATCCAACAAGGCATGGCAGCCGTCGAGGCGCGGATCGAGGGCGACATGGATCCCTACAAGGCAGCCAGTCAACGCGACACCGATGAGATCGTTTCACCGGCAGAGCTGCGTCCGTGGTTGTGCTGCCTGATCGAATCGGCTTATCAGGCGCAGGGATATCGTCGGGTGAAGAACCCACGGATCTGGTCCTTGCACGACCTCGATGCCATGAACGGAGGTGCATAGATGGAACAAGCTCGCATGACCCTGATCGCCCGCGAACTCGAGGGTGAGGAAGGCTGGGAAATCTGCTCGCCGGGCGTCGGATTGGTGTTCGACCTGCCGGAAGTGGGTGCACATCTGATCCCGCGGCATGCCTGTGGCGAATTGGAGGTGCTTGGGGAACGTCATCGCTTGCAGCTTCCGAGTGAGGTTACGGGCCACGTGATGAGCATCTGCTGCGGCACCCAACGCATGCAACCGGTGGCTTATGGCCAGGCCTTACTGGTCCTGCGCCCCCACCTCGACGCCGACGACACCTTCGCGCCGGCATCGCGCCATCAGGATGGCTCACAAGGCCTAGTGTTCCGTTCCCCTCAAGCCGGTCGCTTCTACCGTAGTCCCGATCCGGATTCGCCCGCATTCGTGGAAGCCGGTGCTGAGGTGGAAGATGGTCGCACCATTGGTCTGCTCGAAGTCATGAAGACCTTCAGCCCCGTCAAGTATCACGGCGGGGATGGCTTGCCGGACAAGGCCAAGGTCAAGAAGGTGTTGGTCGAGGATCGCGCCGACATCGAGGAAGGCACGCCGTTGCTGGAACTCGAATCTTGAACGACGCACTCACGGAAGAGCAGCAACTCCTTCTCGCGGAACTCGAGGCTTATCAAGCCGTCGATGCCACCGAGGAGGAACATCGACGGACCATCCGCGCACAGGTCTTAGCCACTCCCCTTTGGTGGCATCGCGACACCCTGCCAGGACATGTCACCGCGAGTGCTTTCGTGGTCACGCCGACCGTGGATGCGATGCTCTTGCATCACCACCGCAAGCTCGATCGTTGGTTGCAGTTCGGCGGACACGATGAAGGCGAACGCCATCCCGCCAAAACCGTGCTCCGTGAACTTGCCGAAGAGAGCGGCTTGCAGCACTTCGATTTCTTCGGAAGTCCCACTTTTTTCGACCTCGACGTCCACCCCATCCCGGCCATTGCCAAGATGGAAGCGCACCTGCATCTCGACGTTCGCTTCCTGTTCACGGCATCGCGCGATCAGGAATTACGCCCTGGGGACGGCGAATCCGAGATCCTGCAGTGGTTCTCGATCGCCGAGGCCGAAAGGCTTTTGGATGAAGAGGGCGGCGGGCGCGTCTGCAGAAAGCTCCAAACCCTCTGCGAGGCGCTGTAAGTCCTTCCATACACGAGAGTTCCTGTGCTAAGCTGGGGTCATGCCGTCCGGTGATATTCTGCTTTACGCCTTCCAAGCACTGGCGTTGGGTAGCCTCGTCATCCTCGGAGTGCAGAACTTCCGCCAGCGTCAAGCGAAGCAGAAGGTCGGGCGCTTGGTGGAGGAACTCGAGGAAGGGCGGCGCAGTTATCACCTGCTGAAGTACCGCGCCGAATCGAATCGGGTGTTGATGGAGATTTCCAATCTCTTCATTCGCGTCCCCGAGGACCACCACGACGATTCCATCAGCGATGCACTACGCATCTTCGGCAACTTTCTCGACGCCGACCGCTGCTACGCCTTCCTGTTCTCGAAGGATCAGTCCACCTTCAGCAATACGCATGAGTGGTGCCGCGAAGGGATTTCCTTCGAGAGCGGCAGCCTGCAGGCTCTGGAAATGCGCGACTATGCCTGGTTCGTCCAGCGCATCCTCCGACGACAGGTGGTGCAGATCCCTGAGGTTCATCGTATTCCCGAAGAAGGCTCCCTATTCCGCGAAGAACTGCAGCGCGAGAAAATCTGTTCGGTCATCTGCGTGCCGATGATTAGCCGCAACCGCATTATCGGATTCGTCGGTTTGGATGCAGTGCGTGCGCATCGCAGCTGGCATGAGGATGAAGTTTCCGCCCTACGCATGGTTGCGGAAATTTTGGCATCGGAGTTCTCCCACCGTGCCTCGGAAGTGGAGGTCCGCGAGAGTCGCGGTCAGTTCGAGACCTTGATCGCTTATGCCCCGGTCGCCATGTTTGTCTTTGACCCACGCGGACGCATTTTGTTCGCCGAAGGGCGGGCTCTCGCTCGCGCCGGTGTAATCGCGGGACAATTGATAGGCAAATCAGGCTTCGATCTCCTGTCGAAGTCCCCTGAGATGCTGCTCAACCTAGAGAAAGGCATCTCCGGTCAGGAATTCCGCTCCGAGATCCGCCTCGGTGATCGCATCTTCGACGGCCAGTTCACCCCTGTCCTCTCCGCTGAGGAGAGCATTGAAAAACTGATCGTGATCGCGACCGACGTCACCGAGCGCTCCACCGCGGAAGAACGCCTCACCCGCGAGAAGCTCTACGACCAGATTACTCAACTGCCGAACCGCACCCTTTTCCTGGATCGCATTCAGGTTTATCTGGACCGCCAAGAACACGGCATGACCGGTACCGCAGCGGTGTTGTTCTTCGACCTCGATCGTTTCGTCACGCTGCACGACGCACTAGGTCTGGAATCCGCCAATCGCTTCCTCCTGATGGTGGCCGACCGCCTGCGTGAATTCTTCGCCCCCACCACTTTGCTGGCGCGGGCTGGAGCCAATGAGTTTGTCGCGCTAGTCGAGAACACACCGACCGAAAAGGAAGCCATGAGCCTTGCCGCCGAAGCGCAAGCCGCACTGCGTGAAGGCTTCCGGATTGATGGTCGGCGCATCGCAGCAACTGCCAGCATCGGCATCTCGCTTTCTTCCGTCCGCCACAAAGCACCGGCCGATTGGTTGCGTGAAGGCCACACCGCCATGGTCTCGGCCAAACAGCTCGGCGGCGCCACCGAAGTGGTGTTCAAGCCGGTGATGCACACCCGCATCCTTTCCAGTTGGAAACTCGAAGAAGAGCTGAATGATGCCGTCAGCAAGGAAGATATCGAGGCTTGGCTGCAGCCGATCGTCGATATCCACGATGGCCAGCCCGTCGGCTTCGAAGCCTTGGCACGCTGGAATCATCCGGAAGGGGGCATGATCCCACCTTCGCATTTCATTCCGATTGCCGAGGAGAATGGCCTGATCGTCTCGATCGGTTGGCTGATGTTGCATAAGGCCTGTCGTCAGCTGCGCACCTGTCACGACCTGCATCCGAAGTGGCGTGAACTGTTCGTCAGCGTCAACCTTTCGGTGCAGCAGCTACGCGACCCTTCCTTGCTGGATCGCACCAAACGCATCCTGGCGCGTTATGGCCTGCAACCGCGGCACCTCCACCTGGAGATCACCGAACGGGAAGCGATGCATAGCGCCGAAGATGTGCTGCCGATGCTCGAGGAGATTCACAAAAGCGGCATCCGTCTCAGCCTCGATGATTTCGGCACCGGCTACAACTCCTTGAGTTATCTCAACCGTCTGCCTGCGCACTCGATGAAGATTGACCGTTCCTTCGTGGTCAACATGGAGCGCACCCAGACCGGGCATAAGGTCATCTCTTCGATTCTATTGTTGGCTCAAGGTCTTGATCTCGACACCATCGCAGAGGGTATCGAAACCGAAGAGCAGCGTGAGAAATTGGTCGAACTCGGTTGCAGACTCGGTCAGGGCTTCCTCTTCGCGCGTGCCCTGGAACCGAGCCTCCTGTTGGCCTTTCTTGAAGAAGATCAGCGGCTAGCTGAGCCAGCCGAATCCTCGAAGTAGCCGGTGAAATGCACGCGGCGTAACTTCTCGGTGTGCTTGGCGGACCGGTAGTTGATCCACATCTCGCGGCCGGATTCGAAAGCCACCCCGGTTTCCCAGCGCAGGATGGACGGCAGCAGATTGCGCTGCGCATCAAAGACCACGCGGCGATCGGAACCCCGCTGACTTTCCAGCCAGAGGATGTCCGAACCGGAAGTCTCGATTGGGGTCTTGTGATCCTGGGGCAGGAACCACATATCGGTCAGGACGAAACGCTTGCCGACCGGCACCTTGAGCAGCACCGTCGGTAGGTCATCTTCAATGTTGATGCTATCCCAGAACGGTCGCGGACCGGAATCCTGCAGCTCTTGATCCTGCTGCGGAACGGGCCGGGCGGAGATTGGATTGGCATCGGCGAGCAGGAAGCCTGCAAGAATGCCGACGAGAAGCAGTGGCAGAATGGGGAGGAAACGCATGATGGATGTTACCCTTTGACGCGGATGGAACCGGTTCTCGTCCTCAATCTCGTCGGATTGACGCCGCGCCTTCTAGGCTCCGGCAAGATGCCACATCTGCAGGCCTACGCCAAGAAGGTCGAGCAGCGTTCGGTGGTGCCTCCGCTTCCCGCAGTCACCTGTACGGCCCAGGCCGACATGATGATGGGTGCTCCTGCCAGCGAGCATGGTGCCGTCGCCAATGGCTGGTATTTCCGCGACCTGGCCGAGGTGTGGCTGTGGCGTCAGTCGTGCCATCTCATCAATGACGGCGGCCGACTCGAATCCGTATTCGAGCGTTGGAAGCGAAAGAGCCCAGAGAGCAAAACCGCACAGATTTTCTGGTGGTGGAACCTGCCTGGCTTCGCCGATCTCTGCGTGACCCCCCGGCCCACCTACTTCGCTGATGGGCGCAAAGGTCCGGATATCCACACCGCACCACCGAGCCTGCGCAAGGAGCTGCAGGACACTCTCGGGGATTTCCCTTTGTTCCAGTTTTGGGGCCCCGGCGCCGGCATCGCAAGCACACGCTGGATTGCGGAATCCACTTGTCATGTGTTGGAGCAGCATCGCCCAGGCCTCGCCATGGCCTATCTGCCCCACCTCGACTATGACCTGCAGCGTTTCGGTCCCGATGGCCCGGAAGCCGATGCTGCCGCGGTAGCTCTGGATGAAGAGTTCGAACGCATCCGTCAGGTTGCTGAACCACTCGGCTACCGCATCGTCGCGTTGAGTGAATACGGCATTGAAGCCGTCGACCGCGCGGTGTTCCCGAACCGTGCTTTACGCGAAGCAGGCCTGCTCGAGATTCATCCGGCGCGCAATGGATCCTTGCTGGACCCCGGTAACTCCCGCGCCTTTGCGGTCTGCGATCACCAGTTGGCACATGTCTATGTCGACCAGGAAGCGAGGCTGCCAGAGATGCAGCAACTCCTGAGTGGATTGCCCGGAGTGGAATCCTGTTGGACGCGCAAGGAGGCCGCGGCCTTCGGTTTGGACCACGCCCACAGCGGTGAGTTGATCCTGGTCGCAGAGCCTGGCGCCTGGTT
The DNA here is from genome assembly GCA_049609225.1 of Planctomycetota bacterium. Lineage (GTDB taxonomy): Bacteria > Planctomycetota > UBA1135 > UBA1135 > UBA1135. The sequence continues at coordinate 11,342 of JBMYYH010000033.1, forward strand.
CGCCTACCCCTATTGGCTGGAGTCCGAGACTCCACCCGACTTCGCCACCACCGTCGATATCCACCGCAAACCCGGCTACGACCCGCTGGAGCTCTTCCTCGACCCGACTAAGCCGTTTTTGAAGCCGCGCCTGGCACTCAAGTTGCTCGGCAAGAAACTCGGCTTCCGCACCCTGATGAATGTGGTGCCGCAAGACACCAGCCTGGTCAAGGGATCCCACGGACGTCCGCCCTCGAGCCCGGATGAAGGTCCCCTGTGGATCGGCCCAAAAGAGTTATGCCCCGGCGACGGGTCGTTTCCCGCCACCGAGGCATTGCGTCGGATTGCACCCGACGTCGAGGCTTAAGCCCCGCTCCTGAGACCCTTAGTTCCAGCGTGGGATCGCGTTGTTACGCGATGCACCCAGGTCCATGGTCAACTGCGCGCCGACGGTAAAGAACTTCTCGTCGATCTGACGCGGGTTGGTGTGGGTGAGGAAGATCGACACCCGATTCTGCGGCGTGAAGTGGTAGGTCAGGAAGCCGGAGTGGTAGCTGGCATCCAGATCCAGCGCATCCAAGCCGAGCACATCGTTGCGCGAGAACAGACCACCGATCGACCACTGCGGGTTGTAGGTGAACTCGTACATCGCCCATTCGCCACGCGACTCATCGGCGATGTAGGCACCGGTGCCATCACGGAACTCGCTGTCGTTGACCCAGATCTCGAAGGAGACCTCGTGGACTTGATCGCTGTTCGGTACCTCGTAGAGGAAGCCGCCATCGAAGCCGTACATGGTGTGATGCACCTCCGCGCGTTCGGTGGTTGCGCCAACCAAAGTGAACAACGCTTCTTCCGGGGCATAGAAACCGCTGACGCCAATGCGTGAGCGCATGCCACTGCCATGCTCGAAGGTGGAAGTCGCGCGCAAGGTGCCGGCCCAGTTCACGGGACCACGACGACCGGATGGCATGATGGCCGCATCGGTGTCGAGGCCATTGCCGAAGGAGTCCACGTCTTGCGACTCACTGTCCATGCCGATACCGACCGACCAACGCATGGTGCCGAAATCATGCGGCACCACGTGATGCAGTTCGGCACCACTCAACACCAAGTTACCGCCGAACAAAGCGCGACGGGTGCCGTCAAGCGAAGGTGCGGGGAACTCATTGGCATAGACCGTGTTCCATGCACCGAGGTCGGCCGCATACTTGCCCACGCGCAGGCTCATCTTGCCATAAGGCACCATGGGCAGGATGTCGTCGATCTGCGCACCAGCTTCTCGCACCACCACATCCATGCCGTTGCCGCCATCGGAGAAGTCGAGGGTAAAGAAGGCGCGGCCGATGCCGGCCACGGGGCTGGCGAAGTTCAGCTGTGCACTGCGGACGCGCAGGTCGTTGTACTCCTCGACGGAATCCCGCTTCTCGGTGAACTCCGCGATCAGATCAAGGCTCATCCCGAGCTCGAGGTCGCGCAGGAAGCGGCCAGTGGGTGTGTCCCAGCCTGGAGCACCATCATTGAGCCATGCGGACAAGGCATCGGCTTCTGCATCGGTTTGGCCAGGCTCCTGGATTGGCTCCAGGAATAGAATGCCGCCTTCCCCCTCCTCATCGGAGAAGAACACCGGCTCGCCGTCTTCGACCAAGATTTCGTCGAAATCGGGGTCTCCGACGACCTCTTCAACGACTTCACCACCCTCTTCGATAAGAATCGTGGTGGGTTCCAGGGGTTCCTGGGGTTCCGGCTCCTGCATCAGGGCCAGCGGGCTGAGGGCGAACAGAGTAAGCATGAAGAAATCCTCCTGAAGAAAGGGTAGCGTCACCGCCGATGAATCCAAGTCTCAGTCCCTCCTGCCCCCCCCTTTCTCCTCACAGGAAGCCCGCTGGGACCCTACAATACGCACGGCCCGCGGAGGCCCACCATGACCGACAGCAACGAACGTCCCGTCTACGGCTCGGCCGAGACTCCGCCCACCACACCGGAAATTCCTACGCCTCCTGCAGAGCGTCAGGTGCCTTCCAAGGTGACGGTGCCCGCAATCCTGTCCCGAAAGGGCAGTGATAAGACCATCCTGTGCCTCACGGCCTACGATTACCCCACCGCACGTCTGGTCGATGAAGCCGGATTCGACCTCATCCTGGTCGGCGATTCCATGGCCAATGTGGTGCTTGGTCACGCCAGCACCCTGAAGATCTCCTTGGATCAGATCATCAGCGCAACGCGTGCCGTCAAGCGTGCAGCCGACCGCCCTTTGGTGGTGGCGGATATGCCATTCGGCACCTACCACGTGTCGGTCGAAGAGACTCTCTCCAATGCTTTACGCCTGGTTCGGGAAGGCGGCGCCCAAGCGGTGAAGTTGGAAGGTGGCGTGGCCCGCGCGCACTTGGTCCAAGCTCTGGTCGAATCGGATATTCCAGTGATCGGTCATGTCGGCTTGTTGCCGCAGTCGGTCAATGCGCAAGGCGGTTATCGCATTCAGGGGCGCACCCTGGATAGCGCCCGCCGCGTCCTGGAAGACGCTCTCGCCTTGCAGGAGGCCGGTGCCTTCGCCGTGGTGCTGGAAGGTGTTCCTGCGGGTGTCGCGCATCGGATCAGTGAGCGTTTGACCATCCCCACCATCGGCATCGGCGCCGGTGCAGGCTGCGATGGACAGATCCTCGTCTTCCACGATGTGGTCGGCCTTTCGATGGGCCCGGCTCCGAAGTTCGTCAAGCGTTACGCCAACGTCGCGGATGTCATGCGCGAAGCCTTGCAAGGGCTGGTCGCGGATATCCAGGAAGGACAGTTCCCCACCGAGGAACACACCTACGAGTTGGGTACCGAGTTGCCGGAAGACTGGGACCAGGGCGTGGAGTAAGACACCCTGCTCGAACCCATCCAGGAGTTTCTAGAACTCCTTCTCGATGGTCACCAACTTGCCGGGCAAGAAGTGCCCATTGTCGGCGACATCGCTGGCCAGGATGACGGTTTCCCCAAGGCCATGCGTGCCTTGGATCTTGGCGTGGGCACTGCGCAGGCCGCCCAACCATTTGCGCCTATCGCAGACGTAGACCAGGTCGCCATCATCAGCGGCGAGATGGTGCAAGGTCTCGGAATCGAGCTTGACCGTGCCGTCTGGTAGCTCCGGATCCACTTCCCAAGTGACCAGCTGACGGAATCCGACCTTATCGTTGGGCTTGCCGCCCTTAAACATGGCACGCGCATTCTGGAGCGACCACAGCGTGAGCCCCTCCATCTCCTCCGACGCATGCCGCTTGGTGAACAAGCTGACCACGATGCCTGCTCCGAAGCAAGCTACGAGGTTGAACAAGGCACCGATGTACTTGTAGCTGCCGCCTTCTTCCAGCTCGATGCCATGGGAGAATGGACTCACCAGGAGTTCCGGCAACTGGTTGCCGAGCACGATCATCACGGCACCCACCAGGAAGGTCGCGACTGCGCCTGCCGCGGTGAAGCGCTTCCAGAAGATCGCCAGCATGATGGCAGCGACCAGAGGTGGCGTCAGGGTGCTTTGGAAGAAGCCGTGTGCTTCGTAGAGCGAATCGAACTGCGAGAAGCCCCATGCCGCAAGCACACCCACCAAGGTGGCACCGGCAGAGACCAGCATGGCCATACGCAAGTCCGACTTCTCATCCGTCTTGCGCCCAGTGGCCTTACACCACGGGCGATAGATATCGTTGATCGTGACCGCGGCGACCGCATTGATCAAGGTATCGACCGTGCTCATCAAGGCCGCGGTGACGGCTGCCACGAAGAAGCCGAATCCAGCGGGTGAAGTTAGCAGTGCCGTCACGCGGACGAAGACCTCATCGCTCACCGTATCGGGCGGCAGGATGTCGGGGCTGGTGCTGCTGATCGCGCGACCGATCCAACCGGCATTGCTCACCGCGATGGCCGAGATCGGCAGAGCCAAGATGACGTTGAAGGCCGCCGCCTTACGCCCATCGTTGACCGACTTACACGCCATGAAGCGCATGATCAGTCCCTGGTTCATGAACAGGAATCCGACAGACCCCGCCACCGCATCTTGCCAGAAGATGCCGACGAAGTTGAAACTCGGGTCATCATTGAAGTTCGCCAGCGGTAACTTGAACTCCGCCGGCAGGACATTCCAGAAGGCGTCGAAACCGCCGACATAGCCCAATCCGAGCAGGAACAGCATCACGCCTGCAAACAACAGCACGAAGCCCTGCAACAGGTCGGTGAAAATTACCGCGGTCTGCCCACCGAAGGTGATGTAGACACCAGCGACGATTGCGACCACCCAAGTAATGGTCATCAGGCTCCAACCCAGATGCGGTTCAATGATCGGCAACAAGGTCTTCGCCATGGTGACGAAGCCGATGCCGATATAGCCGAGCATGAACAACAACAGCGAGATGGTGGCTAAGACCCGCACCCCACGGTTAAAGCGGCGTTCGAAATACTCCGGGATCGAACGCACCCGCATGTAATAGATGATCGGCAACCAACCGAACATGAACAACGGCATGAAGAACCAGTCGTTCATGTAGGTCATCGAGCTGGAGAAGCCATGCTCGAAGCCTTTGGAACTGTATTTCAGGAAGCTGTGGCTTCCCACACCAGTGGCCACGATCGACATCGTGATCAACCACCAACTGAAGCGTCGTCCGCCGAAGAAGAAGTCGCTGGTGTTGCGGTTGAAGCGTGCGAAGTAGCCGCCGAAACCAAGGACCGTGACGAAATAGCCGATCACGATCATCCAGAAGATCGAGGAGCTGCCGGCTTCAGCGGCCGCATCCATGGCGGCAGCAGAAGCTGGGTCAGCGCCTTCCTGAAGGAGCAGGGAGAGGAAACTCACGAGCGGTTCAGGTTTGCGGGAGTGCAGCCAAGGTGCTGACGAGGTGGATGCCCATGTACCAAAGCAGGCCAAAGACCAACACGCCTAGCCAGCGGCGATGCCCGGGGCGTTTGAGGTCTAGGGATCCACTGCGAAGGACCAGGTAAAGGCCACCGAGAAACAGGATGCCACCGACTCCGTAGAGATACAGGTAGGGCAACCAGACGCGATCGAAGGGCAACTCGGGCATGGGGTCCGTCATGATATCGGTGCGTTGAGGGTGGGTTCCCCTACCCTGGTAGAATCCGCAACGCCGTAGCGTGATTCCCGTGAAGACTTCCTCCCAGAACCGTACCCCTCTTCGTGATGCCCTCGGGCAAAAGGTCCTCGTCCTCGACGGGGCCATGGGTACGGAACTGCACCAACGTGGCATCCCGTTTCACCTGAATTTCGAGATCGCCAATCTCGATAAGCCACAATGGGTGCAGGAAGTGCATCGCGCTTTCCTCGACGCCGGCTCCGATGCGATCCTCACCAATACCTTTGGTGCGAATCGTTACCGCCTGGCCAAGTATCAACTCGAGGACAAGCTACAAGAATTGATCGAAGCCGGCGGACGTCTGGCGCGTGAGTGCGCTGGGGAAAAGGCCTATGTCCTGGGTTCGCTCGGCCCACTCGGAGTCGAACTGGAACCACTCGGACGCCTCGCCGTCGAAGAGGCCGAAGAAGCCTTCGCGGAATCCGCCAAGTTCCTCGCTCCTTTCGTCGACGGTTTCTCCTTGGAGACCTTCGACAATGTCGCGGAGTTGGAATGCGCGATTCGCGGTGTGCGCAGCGTGAGTGACCTGCCGATCCTTGCCTTCCTCACCGTCGGTGAAGGTGGCCGAACGCAACACGGCACCACCGCACATGCCAGTGCCTTGCGCGCCGAGGTGGCCGGTGCGGATGTGGTCGGGTTCAACTGCAGCAGCGGCCCGCGCGTGGTGTTGGAAGCCGTGCGTCAGACATCGGAAGGTGGCGTGGGTGTGCCTTTGGCCGCCAAACCCAATGCCGGCATGCCGCGCGAAGTGGATGGCCGCATCTTCTACGAGAACGATCCCGATTACTTCGCCCGTTTCGCTCGTCGCTTCCTCCAAGGTGGCGGACGCATCCTCGGCGGTTGCTGTGGCACCACCCCCGAGCACATTCGAGCCCTGGCGCGGGCGGCGCGAGCAGGTAGTGCGCAACTGAAGCATCAGGCCGCTGCAAAAGCGGCTTCCGAAAACACGGCATTGCCGCATGTCGAGGCGATGGAGCCCGTGGCGCTGCACGATCGGTCGCGCTTCGCCGCTGGTCTAGCACGGAATCGCACCGTGATTTCGGTGGAGTTGGTGCCGCCTCGCACACCCGACATGAGCAAGATGCTGGAGGCTGCGCGGACTTTGGATCGCCATGGCGTCGATGCGGTGAACTTGCCGGATGGGCCGCGTGCCTCAGCGCGTTTGTCCAATATCGCCACCGCCGCCATCCTTTCGCGCGAGACCAACATCGAGCCTTTGCTGCACTTCTGTTGCCGCGACCGCAACCTGCTCGGCATGCAATCGGACCTGCTTGGCGCCACTGCGCTGGGTCTGCACAACCTCTTGTCGATCACGGGCGACCCGCCCTACCAAGGGGATTACCCCGATCTCACTGCCGTGTTCGACGTCGATGCGATTGGCTTGTGCAACATGATCTCGAACCTGAACCGCGGGCTCGACCTGGGCGGCAACCCACTGGGGCAACAGACCAGTTTCTGTAATGGCGCGGCCCTGAACCACACCGCTTTGGATCTGGAGCGCGAACTCGAACGCTTCTTCTGGAAGGTGGATGCGGGTGTGGACTACTTCATCACCCAACCGGTGTTCGATGCAGAGACCCTGTTGGCATTGGTCGAACGTCTGCCGAAGGACATGCCACCGATCCTGGCTGGCATCTGGCCACTACGCAGCCTGCGCAACGCGGAGTTCCTGCATTCGGAAGTTCCTGGCGTGCATCTGCCGGAATGGGTCTTGAAGCGGATGCGTCATGCACAGGAACAGGATCGCGGTGCGGAAGTCGGAATCGAGATCGCGCAGGAAACCGTTACCGCGCTGCAGGGCAAGGTTGCTGGCTTCCAGGTCGCAGCGCCCTTCAATCGCATTGAACCTGCGATCGAAGTGATCGAGACTATCCACGCAGAGAGTTGACCAAGCGCGGCAGTGCCGTCACGTGTGGGACCAGGAAGTCGATGTGCCCGGGCTCCGGCGAAACCGACTGCTTGACCCATTGCGGCGTATGCGGAAGATCCATGATGCCTACCCCTTTCGGCGCTGCAGGCTCACCGGCATGACGCATCGCCAAAGGCACCGATAGGTCGAGAGAGAGCACATCACCCACGACCAGGTCTGGATGTTCGCGCTCCAGGATGGCGCGGTACTGCGGGCGATCGACATGCACGGTGCGTCCGGAGAAATCCATGGTCGCATCGCTGGCACCGAGGAACTGCTTGCCGGATCGACCGTAAACCCGCAATTGGGTTTCTCCCGGTTCCGTCTCACGACCATCGCTCACGCCGAAGCCATGATGCGCGAACCAATCCACCACCTTCTGCGCCGGAGCATTGGTCGCAAACACGACGTTGACCTCGTGATGCAAGAGCCACTGCAACACGCGCTCCGCCCCCTCCGTGAGATCATGATCCACTTCGGTGCGGAAACGTTCGCAAGTGCTGTGGTAGCAGAAGTCGAGAAACTCCAACACCGAGCCGTACTCGCGCAACACGGCATCCTTCAAGGTGCCGGAGGCGGTGCAGGGCGCCAGGTCGATGTACTGCCCGATCGAAGTAGGCACAGCAAAGTAATCCTCGTCGACATAGGAACTAAAGCGGCCGTCCAAATGCCAACCGTGCTGATCGGGATTGCCGAGCACTTGGTTGCGAAACTCCTGGTAGGCCTCTTCCAATTCCGGCAGCGGCATGCCTGCAAGCTTCGCCAACTGTTCACGCACGGTGCCATGCACGGCCTGCAGCTCGCGCCACGGGTTGGTCCAGACTCCATCGAAGTCGGTCAGGAAGGTGAAAGCCTGTGCCATGGGCCGCATAGGGTAGCAGCCCCGCAAACGAGAACAGCCCGTCCTCCCAAGCAGGAGGACAGGCTGTTTGCCGAAGAACGCTGGGTCTACTTCGGGGCGACCGGCGCGCGGATCAATTCGGCCACACCTGCACCCATTTGCGAATCGAAACCAGGACCACCCATCAGCGAACCTTCCTCATCGATGAGCAGGTAGGTGAAGGTCAGGGTCGAGCCGTCGTCACCCATGAGCGTGATGTTGTCGATGCGTCCGATGGCATCATCGGCGTAAGTGAAGGTGCCGGCTCCGCTGCTGTAGCTGTGGATCAGCTCATCGGTGCCAGGGTGGCGAATCTCACCACTCAAGACCATGCCAACGGTATCCAGCGTGGCGGTGAAGGTGCGGCGCTTGGCGCGCTCGTTGGCACCGAAGCCATCCCAAAGACCTTCAATGAGGGTCGCTGGGAAGTGCCCAGACCCGGTGCTCCGGACCAGGGTGAAGGAACCCTCGATGAGGGCGCCGTCGATGGCCAGGTGGCTAAAGGTACCGGTCAGAGTGGACATGGATTCATCCATCTGCGCATCGATCACCATCTTGTTGGTGTGGATGCTCGACTCCAGGATGCTCTGCATGATGCCCTCGACCGAGAATTCGAGGCTGCGGACGGAATCCAGAGCCATCCACTGGTTGCCGAGGCTGTCGGCGGCCTCATCGACCGCTCCAGCGCTGACACGCATGTAGAAGTTGCGCTCCGGACGCGCGAGGTTGTCTGGCAACAGCTTGCCGACCCAGTCGCCATCCATATCGGAAAGGGCGAAAACGGTCGGTGTGGTACCACCACCGCCAGTGCCGGCTCCACCGGTCGCTGCGATGCTTTGGGGCCCAGGGTGGGCACAGGCCGCGAAGGAGGCCACGACCAGCAGTGCGAGGCTGCGGGCCAAGAGAGGGAAGCGAGAGTTTGCGTGCATGGTTTCGGGGCGAGATCCGAAGTTGTGCTGCAAGAAAAATGCAGTGAATCGTGATGGAGAGGGCCTTGAGGCGTTTCTCCAGGGGAATGATATGCCGTATCGTCGGCGCGCAACGGGTTTTCCTAAAAAAGTAGCGAAAAGCCGGCATTCCATTACCTTTTTCGAACCAAAGCCCTAGTTTTGGGGTTATCCTAATAAATCTGGTTAACCAAGTTTTTGGAACCAGATAACCCTCGCAGCGTCCCAATTCCTACATGTGCTCTCCTGGCACAGGGATTCCTCCTCTTTTCCCCATACCCCATGATTCATAGGACCCTACTTACCAGCACCGTTGTTGCGTGTCTGGGCCTGTCTGCATTCGCAGGCGCTCAGTCCGAAGCACCCGCTCAAGACCCTGTCGGCAAAGCCCTGAACACCTGGCAGCAGGACCACGGCAATGCCTGGCGTCTCACACGCCACGATGACCTCGCCTCCGGTCGTCACCTCTGGGGCTTCCACGCAGAAGCACCCTTCACCCCGACCCTAGACGAAGATTATGTCGAGCTCGCTCGCATGGCCTTCGACGAGGCCTTCGGCATCTTCAACATTGCAGATGTCACGCTGCAGCTCGAGCAGGTCAAGCACATCACGCTGCACCGCATCGGTACTACCGACAAGGTTGCCGTGGAGTTCCGTCAGTTCGTCAATGGCGTCGAGGTTCTCGATGCATCGGCCCACGCCATCTTCACTCCCCAGGGTGAACTGCTTTCGCTGGACAGCCGCTGCGCGCCGGGCGTCGAGGACATCTCGACTTTGCCCATCGCTGAGGGATACGCTGCCGTCAGCGCTGCCATGGGTGAGTACATGGAACTGGAGTTGGGCCGCGAGGCCAGCGAAGTCGGTCACCCTGAGTTGGTGATCGTGAAGCACAACCCAGGCAAGTTCATGGAGCCACGTCTGGCCTGGAAGGTGGAGCTGCGCAACCGCGAGAATCCTTCGAACCCTGCCGGTCGCGAGATCTTCATCGCAGCGGACAACGGTTCGATGGAAATGCTTGAAGAGCGCAACCTGATCCATCATCAGCAGGCTTCCGGTACCGTTCAGGCCTATGCCACCCCCGGCACCCGTGCACACAGTGGCTCGAACCCGCCCACGCTGCACAACATGGCGCATATGACGCTTACCAGCCCCGTCGGAAACACCGTGACCGACGCCGACGGTAACTTCGTACTGAACACGCCGAACAACAACCCGGTGAACATCACCGCATCGTTCAACGGCCCGTACTGCCGTGTCTACAACCAGTCGGGTGCCGATTACAGCACCAGTGCTACCTTCACTCCTGGTGTCCCCGGTGGCATCGTGATGAACACTGGCCAGACCGAGGCCGTGACCTCCGAAGCTAGCTGCTACGACTCCGTCAACGACTTCCGCACTTGGCTGAAGGGCATCGACCCGAGCGACAACACCGTCGATTTCCAGGTCCGCACCAACGCCAACCTCAACTCCACCTGTAACGCCTACTTCGATGGCGTCTCGATCAACATGTACAGCTCCGGTGGCGGTTGTAACAACACCGGTTTCTCGACCGTAGTCGCACACGAGGAAGGTCACTGGGCCAACGTCCTCTATGGATCTGGCAACGGCTCCGATGGTTTCGGTGAAGGCAACGCAGACGTCTTCGCGATGTACATCTACGACACCCCGGTCGTTGGACAAGACTTCTTCACCGGTGGTGGCTTCATCCGTACTGGCCTCAACACGCGTCAGTTCTGCGGTGACAGCAACGGTGGTTGCTACGGCCAAGTCCACACCGATGGTGAGGTTCTTGGTGGTGCCATGTGGAAGGTGCGCGATCGTCTCAACCAAACGCTCGGCAACACCGCTGGCGACCTCACGGCAGACACCCTGCTCGTCGCTTGGATGAACGGCTACAACGATGGCCAGATCCGCACCGTCATTGAGGAGCACCTGCTGGTCCTCGACGACAACGATGGCAACATCCTCAACGGTACGCCGAACTTCTCGGACATCGATGGTGGTTTCCGCGATCAGGGCTTCCCAGGCGTCGACCTGCAGTTGATCCAGATCGTGCACACTCCGCTCGGCAACAGCCTTTCGGAAGCCGGCCCTTATGTGGTCAGCGCCGACATCACCAGCTTGGTAGGTAACATCATCACCGGTGCCGACGTGGTCTACTCCGTCGATGGCGGCGTCAACCAGACCGTGGCGATGAGCAACAGCGGCAGCACTTGGACCGCAGGCATTCCTGGACAGGTCTCCCCTGCCCGTGTCAGCTACCACATTGAAGCTTCCGATTCTGGATTCAACAATGAGCTCCTGCCACGTAATGGTGAATACCAGTTCGTGGTCGGTATCGAGAACCAGATCTACTTCAACGACTTTGAAGGTGCTACTGACGAGGGTTGGGTGCACGCACAGATCGCGACCCAGGATGACTGGCAGCGCGGTACGCCGACTGGTTCCGCTGAGGACCCGAGCGGTGCATACTCTGGCATCAACTGCTGGGCCAACGACCTTGGTTTGTCGGGTTGGAACGGCACTTACGCCTCCAACACCAACAACTACCTCGAGTCGCCACCCATCGACTGCTCCGGTGAAACCGGGGTGACCTTGCGCTTCGCGCGCCAGCTCAACGTCGAGGAAGCGATCTATGATCAGGCTCGCATTACCGTCAACGGTATCGAAGTGTTCGTGAACCCACTGTCCGGTCACCTGCTGGAAAGCTCTTGGAGCATCCAGGAGATCGACATCTCGGCCATCGCCGACAACAACCCTTCGGTGGTCGTGCGCTTCAGCATGCAGTCCGATGGTGGCCTGGAGTTTGGTGGTTGGAACATCGACGACTTCGAGCTGGGCTCCCTCGAGCCAGTTCCTGGTGGCGGCACCGACGTCATCGCCCTTACGGGTGATACCAGTGGCAACGCTGGTGGTGTCGTGAACTACACCTTCTCGGGCATGCAGCCGGGTGAGTCCTGGGCCTTCCTGGCCTCGGCCTCCAACGCGGGTACCGTGATCTTCGGTCACACCTTCGACATCGGTACGCCCTACAACATCATGGCCACCGGCACTGCAGATCCTGCAGGTAGCGGTAGCGCAAGCTTCACGATTCCGGCCGGTCTGCCTTCGGGTGCCGTCGGTTACATGGAGGTTGGTGCCACCAATGGTGCTCTCATCGATGAGTCGAACCTGCTGACCTTCACGGTCAACTAGAGTTAAACCCTCAAGGGGGCGGTCCTCAGGGCCGCCCCCTTCTTTTTACCCTTAGATCCCCCACTGAGCCGCCCCCGGTTTCTTTTCCCTACTACCGAAATGCTCCTCAGCCTGCTTCTCGCATCGCCTCTGCAGCAAACACTGCTGCCCGAGCCTGCCCCTGTCGCCCCGACCCCTGTCGACGCCTCCCAAATCACCGAGGCTCCGACCCACGCGGTCTACGCTTACGGCAAGGATCTCGAACTGCGCGACCAACTGATCCGCCATGGCGTCATGTTCGACGACCTGGGTTGGTTCATCGTCGGCACCATTGATGCCGACCTCGCCGACCGCCTCGGTGTCAAGATGAAGATCGTGCCGGCCTTGGCCGATGCGGAAACCCTTTACGCCATGGCCAAACACCACGGCGAAGATCACCACGGCATCGCCAACACCGGCCGTCTGCTGTGGCAGTCGCCCGATGGACGCGTGATGTTGCGTGCTCTGACCAAGGCGCAAGCCGGCGTCGCTGCGAATGCGAACTTCCGCTGCCATGGAGCTTCGCGCACCATCGCCAAGCAGGCGATCCGTCCTTCGACCTTCACCAGCAGTCGGATCGGTGCGATCACTCCCGACCCCGCCATCGTCAGCTGGGTCAACCAGGTCTCGCAGACCAACCTGATCAATGATGTCGCCACGATGGAAGGCTTCGGCACCCGTCGTCACTGGGAGACCGGTGAAGTCACGGCGCAGAACTGGCTGGTCGGCAAACTGAGTGCTCTCGGCCTCAACACCACCACTTTCGATTACGACAGTGGCGGCGATGTGGTGATCGCCGAACTCCTTGGTCAGACCGATCCGAGTAAGATCGTGATCGTCGGTGGTCACTACGACTCGGTGAACTGGGCAGGCAGCGCAGGCTCCCCTGCTCCAGGCGCGGACGACGATGCTTCCGGCACCGCCGGCGTGCTGGAGATCGCGCGCATCCTGTCGCAGCAGAACTTCGACTACACCATTCGCTTCTGCGCATGGTCGGGTGAGGAGATGGGTCTGCTCGGTTCCGAAGCCTATGCCGCACACCTCGCGAGCATCGGTGCGGAGGTCGTCGGCATGGTGCAGCTGGACATGATCGCTTACCGCGCGCCTGGCGATGCCTACAGCGTCGATTTCGTCACCAACGACACCGACACCAACCTCAACAACTTCGCGATGGATTGTTACGCGGCCTACGTGCCGAGCCTCGCGATCAACATCGGCTTCCTGTCGGGTGGAACCAGCGACCACAAGTCGTTCTTCAACCACGGCTTCCCGTCGACCTTCCCGTTTGAGGACCTGGGCTCGCACAGCCCTTACATCCACACGCCGAACGATACCTCCGGCACCTCCGCCAACGACTTTCTGTTGGCCGAGCGCATCACTGAAGGTGCACTGGCGACGGTCGCCGAACTCGCGCGTCCGCTGTCGATGACCATGAGCCACACGGCTTTGGGTGATACCACCAACGAGACCGGCCCATACACCGCCGTGGTGGATGTGGTCTCGCAGACCGCCGACACCATCACCGGTGTGGACCTGCTGTGGCGCCTGGAAGGTGCCGGCAGCTGGAACACCGTAGCCATGGCACCCACCGGCACTCCGAACGAGTGGTCCGGTGATATCCCTGGTATCGCAAGCCCGGTGCGCGTCGAGTACCACATGATCGCCACCAACTCCGCTGGCACCGAGCGCTTCCTGCCGGAAGGACTCTCTGCTGGGGAAAACCTCTACCGCTTCGTCATCGGCCTCTACAACCAGGTCTACTTCAACGACTTTGAAGGCGCCACCGACGAGGGCTGGACCCACCAACAGGTGGCCACCCAGGATGATTGGCAGCGCGGCATCCCTGCTGGCGCAGTCGAGGATCCAGGCAGTGCCTATAGCGGCAACCAGGTCTGGGCCAACGACCTCGGACTTTCCGGTTGGAACGGTTCCTACGCCAGTAACGTCAGTAACTGGCTGCAGTCCCCGAGCATCGATTGCTCGAGCCTCACTGGCACCAAGCTGCGCTTTGCACGCTGGCTGACGGTCGAGGAAGGGCAGTTTGACCAAGCCACGATTGAGGTGAACGGCACCGTCGTGTGGTCCAACCCGAACTCCGGCAACCTGGTGGACAGCTCCTGGTCCCTGCAGGACATCGACATCAGCGCCATCGCCGACGGCAACCCCTCGGTCACGGTGCGCTTCACGTTGGAGTCCGACGGTGGCCTCGAATTCGGTGGTTGGAACATCGACGCCTTCGAGATCTACACCCTCGAGCCAGTCGGTGGCGGCGGCAGCATGACCTTGAGTGGTCCGGGCCCGGTCAACACCGGTGATTCCGTCACCCTCGATGTCGCCAATGCTGCTCCAAGCACCAACTGGTACTTGCTGTACAGCTTCAACAACACCGGCACCACCATCTTCGGTGCGGCCTTCGAGGTCGGTACTCCATGGACCTTGTTCCACACCGGCAGCACCGACGCAGCAGGCGATGGTTCCCACACCTTCACCGTGCCACCGAACGGCGCTGGCTTGACGGTCTACTTCGAGGCAGCAACCAATGCTGGATCGATCGCGACCTCGAACCTCTACACCCTGTCGATCAACTGATCGAAGCGGGTAAACGAAGACCCCGGCAACTGCGGTTGCCGGGGTCTTTTCGTTTCCAGCCGGAGCGGACCTACTTCGTACGACTAGCCGCCAGTTCCTCGAACAGCGCTTCGTATTCCGCAGCGACGGCATCCCAACTGTGGACTTCCGCCATCACCTCACGGCCCTTGCGCCCGAGCTCCCGACGACGAGCTTCATCGTCCAGCAGATCACAGACGGCATCGGCGAAGGCTTGATCATCGTCGGCCAAGACCAGAAGCTCTCGCACCCGATCGTGCATCGCTTCGACGCCCGTCGTGTTGGTCACCACCGGCTTCTCCACCGCCATCGCCTCCAGCACCTTGTTCTTGATGCCAGCGCCATAACGCATCGGCGCGACCAACATGGTGGCACGTTGGATCCACGGCTTCAGGTCATCCACCCGGCCCGTCACTTCGACGCCAGGAAGGCCAGCCAAAGCCAAGACTTCGTCGATGGGGTTGGTGCCGACCACCGTGAAGGTGGCTTCGGGATGGCGCTTGTGCACCAACGGCAGGATGTCGCGCGCGAATCGAATCGCAGCATCGACGTTCGGCAGGAAATCCATGTTGCCGAAGACGATCAAGTTGCCCGGCTTCTCCTCCACCCCTTCGACGGGTTGGAACATGTCGAGGTCGACCCCATTGGGAATCAACTCCACCCGCGCCTTCGGGTTCATGCGTAACAACCGCTCCTTATCGAGCGGCGACACCACCGTGGCCATCGGATAACGATGCATGGTGAAGGTCTCGTAACGCAGGAAACGACTACGCAACTGGCGGATGCGCACCTGCCCACCCAAACCTAGACCGGCACGGTCGAGCTTGCGGTCGTAGTAGAGCGTGCGGCAATCGCAAACATCCAACAAGGTCGGCAGGACCTTGGCACCGCCACGGAACCACAGATCGGCCCAGGGATCGAAGACATAACCGGCATCGATCTCCAGCTTCTTCACCATTGCCTCGGTCTCCCGCGCGATGGCCTTATCGAAGCCTGGGTACTCGGCGCGGAAAGCCGCCACCGGGAACAACCCCAAGTTGGTGGCAAAGCGCCCGATCGCACTGCGCGAAGGCACATCCCGCATCGTGATCGAGGCGAAGATGCCTTGGGCCTCGAGCTCCTCGAGCTTGGCCCGCTGCTCGTCGTCTTGCACCAGGGCCAACAAGTGCACTTGATGGCGTTTCGCCAGCCTGCTGAAGATGTGCAGGATGCGCAGGTGGTATCCCTCGGAGTAGGGCCAAGGGAGGCCGCGGTAGACGACGAGCAGATTCATGGGCGGGGTCAGGAGGCGGAGCCTTCTAACACCTTATCGACCATCGGCTTCAATTGCCCCTCGGCATGAAGCTGACGCACGATATCGCCTCCACCGACGAATTCTCCACCGAGGAAGATCTGCGGCGTGGTGGGCCAATCGGTGATGGCAACGAGCGCCGGCTTGATATCCGGGTGCTCGAAGATGTCGACGGCCTCGAATGGCACGGCGAGCTCCTTGAAGACATCCACCACGGCAGCCGAGAAGCCACACCGCGGGAACATCTTGTTGCCTTTGATGAAGATCAGGACCGGCTGTTCACCGATGATCTGTTCGAGTTTCTGTTTGATTTCTTGCATGATTCAGCAGCTAGTCTTGATCTGGACGGCGTGGATGGTGTTGTCGCCATCGGCCATGTAGGGGCGCACGGTCTCGAGCACAGCTTTGTGTTGCTCCATCAACGTGAGTCCCTCGAATCCGCTCCACTTCACATCCAAGCCCCAATGGTCCATGGTGCCGGTGAGATCGGTGGCGGTGCAGGTGGCTCCTTCGAGTCCACCCGTGATGATGTCTTCTACGTCCTTGGGTTCCATGTCACAATGGGTATTGTCCCACGAACACCCTGACATGGCAAAGATCGAAATCTACACAAAAACCACCTGCCCCTATTGCGTCCGCGCCAAACAGCTGCTGGAGAATAAGGGTCAAGAATGGGTGGAAATTGACCTCCTCGTCGAGCCCGAGCGGACCGATGAGATGCTGCAGCGCGCAGGCGGTCGTCACACCGTCCCGGAGATCTTTATCGATGGGGAATTGATCGGTGGCTACGACGACATGGCTGCCCTCGAGGCCGCCGGCAAGCTCGACGCCCTGCTCGCCAAGTAAATCCTCAGGCCTGCTCCGACATCGGGGGCAGGCCTGTCTTTACGGACGTCGGGCGAAGGGCGCCACCTCACCCTCCGCTAAGTAGTAGATCGGGTTGGAGAACAGGTAGGGATTGTCCTCCGGATCGCGTACTTCCAGACGCACCCAATCGCCGGGCTCTGGATGGACCAGACCGGTCACGGTGATGCTGCGCTCCTCGAAGGTCCAGCGATTCTGCTCGACGCCGTTGCGCATCAGCACCAAGACATCGTCAGTGCGGGCGCCTTCGATCTCGATCTCCAGCTCCTGCGTGGTGGCAGGCGTAGGAACGGCCTGCCCCATACGGTAATCGCCGTCGGCCTGACGGAAGATCAGGCTGCCGTTGGTGTCGAAGATGAAAGGATCGCCGAAGAAGACGCGGCCGCCTTTCAGGGAATCGCACAGCTTGAAAGCGCTGGAATCGGTGGACTGGATCCAAGTCGCCATGCGATTGAGACGCTCCTCCCATGGCTGCAGGTTGTGGTTATCGGAAGTACCCACACCCGTCAGCAGAATGCCCTCAGCCGCGAGCTCATCCCAGACCTGCACGAAATCGGCGAGCGGACGTCCACGGTGGTAGTAGCCCACTTCCATGCCATCGGCACCGAATCCCTTCTCGGTCTTCAGACGTTGCACCAACTGCTTCACCACACCATGCGAGACGTCTTCCGCATCCGTGCTGGCCCCGAAGATGTGCGAAAGGATGGCAGCACCCCCCCGGTCCTGCACCCAATCGATTCCGCTCCGCGGATACTCCAGCGCCGCGACGCTGCCTTCCGGGTATTCCTGTACTTCCTGCAAGTCGCGCGGCATCAAGGTCAGGATGTGGTCGCGCGTGCTGATGGAAGTGATCTCCTGCTCGAAAGGCCCACCCATCTCGGAACCGATGTGGTGGAAGATGTCTTTCGAGAAGTGCTGGTCGAGGGTGTTGCGCTGGATGCGGAACAGTTCCGCACCGGTGGCACCGCGCAGATCGATGCGGAAGTCGTCCACACC
>JBMYYH010000034.1:0-28672 GCA_049609225.1 Planctomycetota bacterium
TATCGTCGGGACCCCTCATCCGATGCTCACCCTCCCCCTCACTCTGCTCCTTGCTGCGCCAGGTATTCCAGCGCAGCAGCTCCAGTTCCACGAAGTCAGCCAAGCCGTCGGGATTGATGCCGATCACGCTATGGCCCTCGATCACCCCATGGCGTTCATGAGCGGCGGCGGATCCGTCGGCGACCTCAACAACGACGGCATTGCCGACATGTTCCTGCCCTCGGGTGGCGTCTACCCCGACCGCATCTTCTACGGCAAGCCGAACCACGATTTCGATGCGCAAGTCCCCGTCGTGCACGGTGCGACGGCACGGTATCGCGGCGTCGGTTCGACCATGGGTGATTTTGATGGCGATGGCTGGATGGATATCTACATCACCAGCCTTGGCGATTCCAATGGTTCGGCCACGCATGGTGCTCATCGGCTTTACCGCAACCTTGGCAACGGCGAATACGAAGATGTCGCCACCGCCGCGGGTGTGGACTTCTCTTCGGACTCTGTGCCGGATGGTTTCAGCAGTTGCTTCGGCGACTACGATCTTGATGGGGACTTGGACCTGTTCGTAACCGGATGGGAATCCAGCAGTGATGGCAATCGCCTGTTCCGCAATGAAGGCGATGGCACCTTCACCGATGTCACCGTAGCCAGTGGCATCAACTCCACCTTCATGCGCGGTTTCTCTCCGCGTTTCGTGGACCTCGATGGCGATCGTTACCCGGAGCTACTGGTTGCAGCTGATTTCGGATCCACGGCGTTGTTCAAGAACCAGCGGAATGGCACCTTCCTCAACGCAACCGCGAGCCTACAACCCGACAAGGTGCACTACGGCATGGGGCAAGCCGTCGGGGATTTCGACGGCGACTTGGACTTGGATTGGTACGTCACTTCGATCTACTTCGATCATCCTTCCGCCTTCGTACCGAACGGCAATCGTCTATATCTGTTCCAACCGGAGGGTGGCAAGTTCAAGGCGGTGCCGGAACAGAACAATGTCGATAACGGCGGCTGGGGTTGGGGCACCGTAGCCGGTGACTTCGACCTCGATGGCGATCAAGACCTAGCCGAGGTCAATGGCTGGTCCGACAGCGAGTGGCTCAACGAGAGCACCTTCCTTTACCTCAACGATGGCGCCGCCGATTTCACCGAAAGCAGTCAAGCCTGTGGTTTCAACTCCACCGGCCAAGGGCGAGGCCTCGTCAGTTTCGATTACCAGAACGACGGCGACCTCGACCTCTTCGTGTTCGGGCCGGATGAGCCGGTGCGTCTCTACCGCAATGACCTGCAGAGCAACCGCCATTGGTTACGCGTCGATGTGGATACCGCGGCCAACCCAAGCCTGGCACCGGATGGTTTCGGCACCAAGGTCTATGTCACCAGTAACGGCTTGGAGCAGATGATCTCCATCGACGGCGGCGCCAGCTACTTAGGCTGCAGTCAGATGACGGCCCTTTTCGGTCTGCGTCAGGCGCAAACCGCGGATGAGGTTCGTGTGGATTGGGCGGATGGTTTCCGCACCGTGATGCACGATGTCGCTGCGGATCAGATCTTGGAAATTGCCGCCATCGCACCTCTGGACGTCGATGCGCAACTCCACCGTGGCACACCCTTCACCAGTTCCCTGCGCGGCATCGAGCCTGGAGAAGAGGCCTGGTTCTTCGGCTCCATCACCGGCACCACGCCTAGCGGCCAGACCTTGCCAGCCTTCGGCGGATTGCAGATGGACCTCCGCGCTCCGGTCGTCTTCCTCGGCACCGCCACCGCTGGCGCTTCCGGCACTGCCTCGCGTAACGCCCCCATCGCGCAATGGATGCCGAGCATCACGGTGTCGATCCAAGCCTATGTGCAACGCGGACCGGGCGGACGTCACAGCCTGAAGAGCAACGTGGTCCAGCGCACGGTGCTTCCGTAATGGGAAGGGAGGCTGCTATCCTCCCCCCATGTCGAAGAAGACGTTGACCCTGACCCTAGGCGGCCTGCTTTTGGCCGTCCTCATCCCGTTGTCCCTGAGCGCCACTCCTCTCGCCACCAGCCAGGAGCCGGCGGCCGAGCATGAAGAAAGCGGCCCCCTGCATGACATCATGGAGGAGCTGAAGGACCACATGCGCGCGATGCGCAAGACCATTGCCGATCCCGAGAGTGCCGTCGCGAATACGCGTCACTCGAAGGCGATGATGGAGTTGTGCATGAAGGCCATGAAGCACATCCCCGAGGCGCCGGCAGGCATGTCGGAAGTCGATCAGGTCAAGTGGAACGTGGACTATCAGCGCAAGATGCTTGCCATCTGTGACATCCTTCTGCAGTTGCAGGTCGCCGTCGCTGAGAAGGATATCGAACAGTCCAAGAGCCTCTACCGTTCGATGGGCGATATCAAGGGTGAAGGTCACGACACCTACGATCCCGAAGACGAGTAGATTTCTTGTTCGCGGCAATCCTGCTCCTGAGCCTCGCCCTGCCGCAACAGCAGGGTGAGGAAGATGCCGCCCAGGTCCGCGCACTCTTTGCTGCAAAATGCCTAGAGTGCCACCATCCACTTTCGGACTCGCGTAAGGGCAAGCGCGAGTTCGACCGGGCTTATGACCTCCGCGCGGTCGCCGACCATTGGGGCGACCCCATCACGCCCGACCTCGCGCTGCTTTATGAAGTGGCGGAAGCCCGTTCGATGCCACCGAAGGATAGTGATGTCCCGCGCATGACGGCCGAGGAATCCGAGCTTCTCCTCCGCTGGACCCTCGCCGGCTGCCCGATGCCCTCCGACGGCAACCCTTTCGTCGACCTCGCGATGGCTTCCCTCTACCTGCAGCCGCAGGATTCCGAGGACCCGCCACCCCCACCACCGACGCCTCCGACCTTCTTCGAACGCATCAGCCTGTTGTTCGGCAGATTGCACTCCCCCTTGGTGCATTTCCCGGTCACGCTGCTTTTCTTGGCAGCCTTGTTGCGGTTGTGGCGCATCCGCAGCCTCAATGATTGGAGCCTGCACCTCGAACGCTTGTGTCTCCTGGTTGGCGTACCCTCCGGCGCACTCGCCGCGGCCAGTGGTTGGGTCAATGCCGCCAATACCGGCGCCGGCGGCGAAGAGTTGTGGTGGCACCGCTGGATCGGCATCGGTGTGACTTCACTTGCTGCGATCCTCCTGTTGCTGCACAAACGCTGCGGCAAACAGTTGTGGTTCACCTTGCTGCTGCTGTTCCTTGGCGTCGCCCTGGCCTTTGGTGCGCATAAGGGTGGCGGTCTGGTGTTCGGCGAGGATTACTTCCGGGTCTAGCGACCCGTTGATCGCCTAGACCACCAAAGCGATCATGCCGGCCGAAACTGCGGCCAACAGGATCCATTGCAGCAATCCTGCTAGGACCGGACGCGCGCCGGCGTGCACCAGATCGCGGATGCTGGTCTGCAGACCCACTCCAGCCATGCCGATGGTCATCAACCAAGAGCCACCGCTCTTCAGGGTGCCGGCCGAGAACCAACCCTCTTCGGGCAACCAATTCATGGAGTTGATCAAGGCAAAAACCACGAACATCACCAAGAACCATGGCACCAGCGAGACCTTGGCCTTGCCGGCCTCGGCGTGTTGATGGCGCAAGGACCAACCGAGATAGAACACGATCGGCGCCAACCAACAGATGCGCACCAACTTCACCACCGTGGCCACTTCCTTGGCCTCCGGCGAGATGCTGTCTCCAGCTGCGACGACCTGCGCGGTCTCATGCAGACTCGCGCCGGCCCACACGCCGTAGTTGAAGTCGGTCATGCCGAACCACACGCTGATCTCGGGATAGATCAGGATGCCGATGGTGCCGAGCAGGGTGATCACGCTGATCGCCAAGGCGGAATCGCGCTTATCGGCCTGCACCACGGTATCGGCAGCGACGATGGCACTGGCGCCACAGACCGCACCGCCTACGCCCAGCAACATGCCCATCTTCTGTGGCAATCCACAGAGCTTGGCGATCCACCATCCACCGAAAGTCGCCACCAAAGTCGCGACGGAGACCACCAACAACGAAGGCCCGCCGATCTCGAGGATCTCCTGCATGCTCAAGCGCAAGCCCAAAGCGGCAACGGCCCAGCGTAGGATCGGCTTCTTCGCCATATCGATGCCCGGCACTGCCCATTTCGGCAAGGGCAGGAAGGCGCGCCACACCATGCCCAGCAGGATGACCAACAGGAGGGCGCCGAAATGCAGGGTGTCCTTGAAGAACGGAAGGGCCGCCAATTCCTTCGCCACGAAAGCGAAGACGGTAGCCACCAACACACCCGGAATCCAGGCGCTGCGCGAAACTTCAGAACTCATCGAGAGAATGCGGGCCTAATCGTTGTAGGCCAGCTCGCGGACGCAAAGCTGGTAGCCGCCTTCGTCTACCTTCTCGAAGGTGTTGCAGCGCAGGATCTCGCCACCATAGACATGCACGGTGACGGCGACTTCCTCATTGGGGTTGTCGATGATGTGGTACTCGAAGGGAGGGATCAGCTTGCCCGCTTCTCCAACTCCGGCCTGCACCGATTCCTGTTCGGTGAAATCAAGAATGCCAGCTTCCGAATCGAGGTTGGCCTCGCGGCGGAAGTTGACCACCCGGATCTTGCCGTGGCTGACGCACTCCACGCACCATGTGCCGGCATGATCATGCAATGGCGTTCCCTGATTCGGACCCCACACCATCACCACGATGGAATAGGCACCTGCCGGATGCTTGTGCAGCAGGCGTCGGGCATAACCCTCGGGGCTTTGCGCGAGGAATTCAGGAGGGAGGATCTCCTCGCCGCACGAGAACGCACGAGTGAGGGTTTCCATGACCTGCCGACAGCGCGTCGGATCGTCGCAGGCAGCGACGGCGGCATCGAGACCTGCAATGAGGTCTTCGACATTCCGGATCGGAGGACTGGGTTCGGTCTCGGTCATGAGGGGCGAGTTTATCATGGCCCCTCGATGCCGGGTTCCCGCCCACACGTCCGCGGAAGACGCCTTCCCGCTCAGCCTTCCATTGCCGTCGTCGGCGCCAGTGGACTGGTCGGCAGCTGCATCTTGGCAGGCCTGAAATCCACTTCCTTCCCCGCCACCGAAGTGCGTGCCTGCGGAGTGCGCAGCTTGGATCCGAGAAGTCTTGCCGATGTGGATTTGGTGTTCCTCGCTTCACCGGATGCCGTTTCCAAGGATTTGGCTCCCGAGCTCGCGGCCATGGGCTGTGTGGTGCTCGACCTGTCCGCGAGCTTCCGCCTCGATCCCGCAGTACCCCTCCTGCTCGACGGCATTCCGTCGCCCGAACTGGAGCAGCATGATGGCATTCTGGCTGGCCCCAACTGCACCAACGTCGGTTTGGTGCGCGTCCTGGATGCACTCCGTGGGCGTCTGGAGTTCGAGGATCTCACACTGACCACTCTGCAGGCTGCGAGTGGCGGCGGGCGTCGGTTGTTAGAGGCCCTGGATGGCGGTCCATTGGATGCGGATCATCCACTGGCTGGGAATGTCGTCCCGCAATGCGATGCCTTCCTGGAGGATGGATCCACCGGCGAGGAGCAGCGCATGATCCTCGAGACACAACGTCTGCTGCAGATGCCAAACCTGCCGATGGCGGTGACCTGCGTGCGCGTTCCGGTGCGCGTCGGACATGCGGTGAGTTTGATGCTGCGCACCACTGCCGCGGTGGACCTACAAGAAGTGGCGAGCATCCTGGAGGACGTCGCGGATATCCACCTCAGTCAGGGCACGGACTTCCCCACCGCCGTTTCCGTCGAAGGCCAAGAAGGCGTGTTCGTCGGACGCCTACGCCATGGCGCGGATCGCAACTCCCTGCAGATGTGGATCGTGGTCGACAATCTGCTCACGGGAGCTGCGAGCAATGCCGTCGCCGTCGCCCGACGCCTGCTGCCCGCGGATGGTTCCTAATCGTTGCGCGTGAAGTTGTGGAAGCGTTCGCCATCGAAGGTGAACACTCCGGCAGTGGAACCGAACCACAAGGTACCTTTGCGATCTTCTTTGATGGAATAGACGCCCCCCTCGATCAGGCCATCGTCGGTGCTGAAGTAGCGGAAGTCTTCCCCATCGAAGCGATAGACCCCTCCGCCGGGACCGGAGACCGCGAACCAGACATATCCCTGCAGGTCTTCGTAGAGGCACAGGAACCGCCCCCACCCGACGCCATGGTCTTGGTAGGTCTCGTAACGCAGATGCGTACTGAACTCGCCTTCATGTAAGCGACTGATGCCACCGCCCGAAGTGCCGAACCAAAGATCGCCACGCTTGTCCCTCAGGATGGCACTGACGTGATTGCCGCAGAGTCCGTCGGCTTCGGTGTAGACCACCTGCTCCTTGCCGTCGTATCGGATGGCACCAGCGCCATCCGTGCCGAACCAAAGGGCACCATCAACATCCTCGAAGATGCAATACACCATGCGCGAGGTGAACTCGAAGGGATGCTTCGGCTCCAAAGCCGGAAGGTGCAATCGTTTCAGCTTGGAATCCTCGAGGTAGAAGACCCCATCGAGCGTCGCAAGCCAAAGCACACCCTTACGATCGCGATGCATGCCCCAGATATCCCGGTGAAACCCTTTCCCAGAAAAGCCTGGACCGGCCTTCTTGAGCTCGGGATCGGCATAGTCGGCCATGACGGTCCAATCCGTTCCGTCGAAATGTACGAGGCCACCGTCGGTACCGAACCACAGGCCGGCATGTTCACCTTCCCCCTCCATGGTCTCCCGCACGATGTTGCCAGGCAGCCCGTTCTCCGTGGTGAAACTGGTGTACTCCTTGCCATCGAATCGCAGGATTCCTTCGCCGACAATGCTGAACCAAAGGTTGCCTTCACGATCCTCGAAAGGGCTCCCGGGATACTGCCCAAGCTGACGAGGCGCTTTCCCTTCCTCCTGAGGCGGTGCCGGCAACTCCAGGGGCTCCGGGGATTGACTGCAAGCGGATGCCGATAGCCCAATAACGAAAAGAGGAGAGAGAAGGAGAGGATGTCGCATGCGTTATGCAAATTCGGAACCGCTGCGGCTCACGAATATTCCCGGAAATCACGCAATCTAGGAAGAGGCCGCTTCAGCAGCAACTGCAGCCTTCTTCTTCTCTGGCGGTGGACCACTACCGAGCAACAAGGCGACCGGGCGGGTTCGTTCCGAACTCAACAACACGATTTGAATCGCCGAGGTCAATGGAACCGCCAAGAATGCGCCGACCACACCCCAAATACCTGCCCACACCACCACCGAAACGATGATGACCAAAGGTGACAGGTTCAACTCGCGGCCCAACACCTTCGGCTCCAAGAAGCTTCCCAGAGTCAGGTTGATGCTGAGGTAAGCGGCCAACACGATGAAGGCCTTATTCCAGGACTCCTCCAAGGCGAGCGCGGTGATGGTCGGGAAGATCGCCGCGATGATCGAGCCGAAGGTAGGAATGTAGTTGAGCAGGAAGGTCAGCAGGCCGAACAGCAAGGCGTACGGGATCTGCAGCATGACCAACATGAAGTAACACAACGATCCCGTCATCAGGGAGACCGCAGTCTTCACGCTCAAGTACTTCTGGATGCCGCGGCCGATGGTATCGAGCACGCGGGCAGCTTCATCTTGTCGATCGCCGGCAATGGAAAGGATCTTGCGACGGAAAATCTTCTGCTCGGCGAAGATGAAGATCATGTAGATCATCACCAGGACCAGTGCACGCGTGAATCCAAGGCCACCATCGAAGATGCCGCGGGCGACGCCGGAAAGATCCAGGTCGCGCAAGGATTCCAACAACAGATTCTGGACCGGCTCCGGCATCGAGGAACCTTCCATGCGGGTGCCGAGGTCGTCGACCAGGCTGGGCCAATCGAAATCACCGGACAACTCTTCCTGGTTCTCGGTGACGGGATCGATGCTCTCCTGATAAGTGGTCTCCTCGGTATCGCCGAGGAACTGCACGATGTTCGCCTGCAACAGGATGCCCGCTTGCGCCAGGCCCACGAACAGGGAGGCCACCAGGGCCACTACGGTCAGGGCCGGCGGAATCTTCCAGCGTGCAAGGCGCACGACCACCGGCTGCAACATGCTTGCCAACAACAGGGCGATCACCAGCGGCTGCAGGATGCTGGCGGCCACATGTAGAACCCATCCGACCATGATGATGGTCAGGATGCTGAGTAGGATCAGCACGGAACGGTTGGGTCGCATCACGTCGAGAGGATAGCCGAGCCGTAGCGCCCTGCTCAATATTCCACGGGCGTCTGCTCCTCTTCCAGGCCGGGGAATCCCAGAATTGTCACCTTGTGCATCAGAATCAGGCGATTGTCGGGTCGTTTCGCAATTGCGGCGACAGGCGACGTCGGGCTTCTTCCTCTTCGATGCCGCGACGTTGCGCATAATCCCGCACCTGATCTTCACCGATGCTGCCCACACCGAAGTAGCAGGCCTGCGGATGCGCGAAATAGAAGCCGCTGACGCTTGCTGCGGGCATCATCGCGCGCGATTCGGTAAGTCGCACTCCAATTTGAGACTCAGTATCGAGAAGAGTCCAAAGATCATCCTTCAAACTATGGTCTGGGCAAGCCGGGTAACCAGGCGCCGGACGGATGCCGCGATAGCGCTCCTCCACGATGGCTTGGGCATCGAGTTCCTCATCCGAGGCATAGCCCCAAATCTCGCGACGCACTTTGGCGTGAAGGTGTTCGGCGAAGGCCTCGGCGAGACGATCTGCCAGAGCCTTCAAGAGGATCGCGTGGTAATCATCATGCTCCGCTTCGAAACGCGCGAGTTCCGACTCGATCCCAAACCCAGTACTGACGACGAAAGCACCGACATGATCCGTACGACCACTCGCCGCAGGAGCCACGAAGTCCGAGAGGGCACGATTCGCCATGCCTTCGCGCGCGGCGCGTTGTTGACGCAACATGGGTAGGCGATGCGTTTCGCCTTGATGTTTCAGGAGCAGGTCATCCCCTTCGGCATGGGCTTCAAACAGGCCAAAGACTGCGCGGGCTTGGAGTAGGTTCTCCTTGCAGATGCGGTCGAGCATGAGCTGCGCATCGTCGAACAAGAGACGGGCCTGTTCGCCTTGTTCCGCATCTTCAAGGATGGCGGGATAACGTCCTTTGAGCTCCCAGGTGGAGAAGAACGGGGTCCAGTCGATCCAGTAGCGCAACTCTTCCAAGGGATAATCGCGCCACACCTGTACGCCGAGTTGCTTTGGCGTGGGCAGGTCGACGTCGGACCAATCGGTTTCGGGTGCTGCGGCGCGCGCAGTAGCGAGGTCACTAAGCGGACGTCGGGTTTGGCGCGATGCATGACGCTCCCGGGCACGAGACAGTCGCTGCTGTTCGCGTTCAAGGAAGGCCGGGCGGCGCTCGTCGGACAGGAGGTCTTGCACCATCGGCACCGCGGCGGAGGCGTCGAGTGCATGGAGCACCGGAGCTTCCCGTTCCGGAGCGATGCGCACGGCGGTATGGGCAAGCGAAGTGGTGGCACCGCCGATAAGCAGAGGCATCGGGTTGTCGGTGCGTTGCAGTTCCGATGCAACGTGCACCATCTCATCAAGAGAAGGCGTGATCAGTCCACTGAGACCGATGAGATCCACCTTCTCCTCCAGGGCCGTACGCAGGATCTGCTCCGCCGGCACCATCACACCGAGGTCGAGCACTTCGAAACCATTGCAGGCCAGAATCACTCCGACGATGTTCTTACCGATGTCATGCACATCCCCTTTCACTGTCGCAAGCAGGACCTTGCCACGATGCGATTGCGCACCCTCCACTTTCGCAGCTTCCAGGTGCGGCTCCAACCATGCCACCGCACGCTTCATCACGCGCGCACTCTTCACGACCTGCGGCAGGAACATGCGCCCACTGCCGAAGCGTTCGCCGACGATATCCATACCCGCCATCAACGGGCCTTCAATGACCGCAAGGGCTTCGCCGCATTGCGCCAAGGCAGAGGGCAGGTCCTCCTCAAGGAAATCGGTGATGCCGTGGATCAGGGCATGCGAAAGACGCTCCTCCACATCGCCCGCGCGCCAAGCGGCAGCTTCGACCTTGGACTTGGAAGTGCCGGCATCGCGTCGGGCCTCGGCGTAGGCCATGAGATCCTCGGCGGAGGCAGGGCGTCGGTTGAGGATGAGGTCCTCGCACCAACCGCGGAGTTCGGGAGTGAGGTCGTCGAGTAGGGCAAGGCGTCCGGCGTTGACGATGCCCATGGTCAGACCAGCCTGCACCGCGTGGTACAGGAAAACTGCATGCAGCGCTTGGCGCACTTCTTCCGCGCCACGGAAGCTGAAACTTAGGTTGGAGATGCCGCCGCTGAAGCAACATCCTGGATACTTCGCCTTCAACACCTTCAAGGCAGCGAGGAAATCGACGGCATAACGGTCATGCTCCTCGATCCCGGTTGCGATGGCGAGGACATTGAGATCGAGCACGATGTCCTGATCGCGGAAACCGATGCCGCGCAGGATGCCGACCGCACGATCGACGATTTCCACCCGACGGTCGACGTCGACCGCTTGGCCTTGTTCATCGAAAGCCATCACCACCACCGCGCCGCCCATGCGGAATACATGCGTGGCCTGGCGCACGAACTCTTCCTCCCCTTCCTTGAGGCTGATCGAGTTCACCAACACGCGGCCTTGCGCATTCTTCAATCCTTCTTCCAACACTTCCCAGCGCGAACTATCGAGGACAATCGGCACCTTGGCGATCTCCGGTTCCGCTGCCAGCAAGCGCAGGAAACGCTGCATCGCCGCGACCGAATCCAACAGGCCTTCATCCATGTTGATATCAATCGCCTGCGCACCATTCTCGACTTGATCCCGCGCGACCGACAAGGCGGTGTCGTAATCCTCCGACAGGATCAGCTTGGCGAAGCGACGCGATCCCGTGACATTGGTGCGTTCCCCGATGTTCAGGAAGTTCGCATCTTCGCGCACCACCACCGCCTCCAATCCGGAGAAACGCGGCAAGGCCGGGATCTCGAGGACCTTGCGTGGCGCCAACCCCGCGACGGCGTCCACCATCGCGCGAATATGCTCAGGGGTGGTGCCGCAACAACCACCGATCAGGTTCACCAATCCGGACTGCGCCCAGTCCCCGACGTATTCCGCCATCCCCACAGGATCCAGGTCATACCCCCCGAATTCGTTCGGCAATCCGGCATTCGGATAACTCAAAATCGGGCGGTCCGCCACCGCCGCCAAGGCCTCCAAGTGCGGACGCATCTCCTTCGGCCCTAAGGCGCAGTTGAAGCCAACCGCCGCCAAGGGAATGTGGGCAATCGAGGTCCAGAAGGCTTCCACCGTCTGGCCGGACAAGGTGCGGCCAGAGGCATCGGTGATGGTTCCAGAGACCAACACCGGAATGCGTTCTCCGCGTGCCGCGAACAATTCTTCGATCGCAAACAAGGCAGCTTTGCAGTTCAGCGTATCGAAAACCGTTTCGACCAAGAGGCCATCGGCTCCGCCATCGACCAAACCGCGCGCTTGCTCCCCATAAGCAGCCGCCATGGTGTCGAAGTCGGTCGCGCGCGCTCCGGGGTCTTCCACCACTGCACTCATCGAACACATGCGGTTGGTCGGGCCCATCGAACCGAGCACAAAGCGTGGTTTCGTGGGCTCCTTCGCGGTGTATGCATCCGCTTCCGCCCGTGCGACCTGTGCCGCCGCGACATTCAAGTCGTAGCAGGCGTCTTCCAAGGCATAATCCGCCTGGGAAATGGCATTGGCGCTGAAGGTATTGGTTTCGATGAGGTCGGCGCCGGCATCGAGATAGGCACGATGCACCTGCGCCACCGCCTCCGGATGGGTCAAAACCAACACATCGTGGTTGCCTTTCAAGGGCAGGGCATGGTCCGCGAAACGCGTGCCGCGATATTGCGATTCTTCCAAGCCTTGGGCTTGGATCATCGTGCCCATAGCACCGTCCAAAACGAGGATGCGTTGCTGCAGCGCAGCGGAAAGCGAGGGGCGCGGAGTGGCGGGTTGCGGCTTCATGTCCTTAGGTGCATGCAGTTGCATGGGAGGGACAGGCTTCGCGCATTATCCCGGAATCCCCGGAGGTAGTGCCACCGTGCCCGCAAGCCGGTTGGCCGAGTTTCGCAGGGCCTGTCCCTCCACTCGTCTGAATGCACGAGCATCGTAACAGCCGCGGCCCGGCGCCTCAATCCCCCGCGGGAGAATGGTCTTCCAGGTAGGTATACCCGTTCAGACCATCCACGTAGAAACGCATCAAAGTGCGGCTTTCGCTGGCTGTCAGCGTTTTCGCGCGGACGGCTCGCTCACAGTCACGTCGGAGGCTGGCTTCGAGACGATCGGGTTCATATTGCACATAGCCGAGTACCTCGCGCGTGGTATCGCCAGGCACGACTTCCTCCACCGACCAACCCTCTGCGTCGATGCGGATATGGGCGACATGGGTATCGCCGAAGAGGTTGTGCAGGTCACCGAGGGTTTCCTGATAAGCACCGACCAGGAATGCGCCAAGGTAATACTTCTCCCCTTCGTTGAGCGTGTGCACCGGCAAGGCAGGCTGCGGCTCTCCCGAAGAGATGAAGCGGTTGATCTTGCCGTCGGAATCGCAGGTGATGTCGGCAAGGACGACGCGCGCGGTCGGTTCCTCATCAAGGCGATGGATCGGCATGATGGGGAACAATTGTTCGATCGCCCAGGCGTCGGGCATGGACTGGAAGACGGAGAAGTTACAGAAGTACGTCTCGCGCAGCATCGACTCGAGCTCGTCGAGTTCGGGGGGTGGATCTTGCAGGTCACGCATCATGTCGCGCAGACGCACGCAGGCGGACCAGAACAGCTTTTCGGCTAAGGCGCGGCCCTCGAGATCGAGATATCCCAGGGCGAAGAGATCCAGGGATTCATCACGGGCTTGGCAGACGTCATGAAAACGCTCGACTAGGCGGTCGGGTTCCAGGTCGTCGATGGCATCTTGCAGGCCTTGGAGCGGCAGGGGGATATCGCGATCCTGCGCCCACTCTTCCAACTCCCCCTCACCCGCTACGACGGTATCCACGCTGTTGCGCCCCAATACATCAAAGACCAACACACTGTGCTGCGCCACCATCGCACGCCCGGATTCACTGACGATCCGTGGATGCGCCACTTCCGCCGCATCACAGATCTGACCGATGCGATACACCACATCACTGGCGTATTCCTCCAAGGAGTAATTCATCGAACTATCGACGGCACGTGCGGAACCGTCGTAATCGACGCCGAGGCCACCACCGATATCGAGGTAACCCATCTTCGCCCCCATCCGCACCAGCTCGACGTAGATGTAACCAAGTTCATTGATTACGTTCTTGATCAGGCGGATGTTGTGAATCTGACTGCCCACGTGGCAATGCAGCAGCTCCAGACAATCGAGCATGTCGTGCTGCTCCAAGATGCGCACCATCTGCAGCACCTCCGACACGAACAATCCGAACTTCGAGCGATGCCCACTGCTCTCCCGCCATCGCCCGACGCCTTGACTCGCTAGTTTCACCCGCACCCCGATCTTGGGGCGTACGTTGTACTGCTTGGCATAGCGAATGACGCGCTCCAACTCCATGAAGCCTTCGACCACCGGCACAATGTTGCGCCCCAGCTTGGTCGCGAGAATCACCGCTTCGATGTAACGATCATCCTTGAAGCCATTGCAGATGATGAGGCGATCGGGGTTCTCGGCCGTCATCGGCATGACCGCGAGCAGCTCGGGCTTGCTGCCCACCTCCAGGCCAAAACGGAACTCCTGCCCGAATTCGATCAGCTGCTCGACCAGGTGGCGTTGCTGATTGACCTTGACCGGATAAACCGCGTGATACCGATTCTCATAATCGTTTTCGGCGATCGCAGTTTGAAACGCCCCTGAGAGGTGCGCTAAGCGATTTCGGAGGATATCCGGGAAGCGCAGGACCATCGGCGTGGAGTAGCCGCGTTCGGCCAAACCCTCGATGATTTCAGCCAGAGCCACTCCAGAGTTTCCCTGGCGCTGAGGATCGACCACCAGTTGGCCGTCCGGTGCTACGTGAAAGTAGCCCTGAGCCCATCCTGGGACTTGGTAGGTGTCTGAGGGCATGGCCATCGGACATATCTTGCCTTCTCCTGCACGAAAAGAAGTCGATCACAATCCAGAAAGTCTTTGGCTATACTTGAGGAATGAGCCCCTCTATCTCCATCACCTGTAACGGAATCGACTTTGAACTGGAAGCGGCACCTGGCCCAAACGCTGGTGAGATTACGATCTCGTTCTCAAAGCCGCCCTCCATGGTGAACGAGGAATACATCATCGACAAGAACGGCAATTCTCCCTTTGAAACCCCAGTCATTTCCAATGGTGAGGAGGATTGCAAGTATCGCTTCCAGCCTGCCGCTGGTTCCGATTGGAAAGATGTCACCAGCCCAGGTGACCTTTCGGTTATAGCGATTTGTGATTCTTAAACCTGCCTTTTAAGCTCCATGCCTGCCCCCCACATTTCAGTCGAACAACTCCTGCAACAGCAGGATTGGTTGCACCGTTTCGTCCGCCAAATGGTGCGGGATGATTTCAGTGCCGATGACCTGGTCCAAGCGACCCTCGCCGAAGCTCTGGAAAATCCAGACGCCGGCCGCATCAACCTTCGGTCTTGGCTTGCGGGCACGGCTCGCAATCTTGTGCGCAACCAGTGGCGCTCCAACTCCCGCCGCCAGAGTTGGGAGGAGAAGGTTGCCATCCCAGTCGAGACGATTCGCAATCAATCGGCTGAGCTCGCCGACTATTTCGCCGAGACCAACAAGGCCGTCGCTGACCTCCCGGAGCTTGAGCGTAAGGCAATCATGTACCGCTACCTTCAAGATATGAAGCCGCGGGAAATCGCCGTTGAAATGGGAGTCCCTGTTCAGGATGTTTATCGACTCCTGGAAAACAGTCGGGGCAAATTGCGGCAAAGGCTGGTGCACCGTTATGGCAAGGACTGGCAGGCCATGGGACTTGGTCTTTTGGGCTTACCGACCGGCGCAGCTCCTCTTGCCAAACCAGGGACCACTACTTTCTGGATGTCCTCACCTCGGCTCGCGCTTGGGGCCGTCATTCTCATCTCCGTGGGCGCAGGCGCATTTCTCCTGAGCGATCCCGGCAAGTCCGACCAGAACCCTCAGCTTGATACTCCACTAGCAGCCGCGGCTTCCGGGGATCAGGATGTTCAAGACACGATTCGACAGGACCACGTTTCGGGCACTCAGGCTGCCACCCATGCGAGTGGTCTACGGGTGATGGCAGAAGATGCTCTTGGCCAGCCTCTCGCAGACACGGAGCTGAACCTCAACTACGCGGATGGCTCTTTCTTGGGATTAGATATATCAGCCCAATCTGACGCACAAGGACAAGCACACTTTGACATTCCGACCGATGCCGAAGGAATTCATCTTTCCGGTTACGCCAATGGCTATTGGTCCTCGACACTTTCTGTGGGAGACTTCACGGATGAGCTGTGCAGACTCACTTTTTTCGAAGGCGTCTATCCAGTCGAGCTTGATCTTGGCTTAGCCCCTGCTGGCACAACGATTCGTTTGGAGGGCCATCCTTTTGACTTAGGGAAACCACAAATCACCGGCCAGTTCCTTGTCCAAGAAGCTGGAATGACAATGGTGCCATTGCCCGACTACGGCGAGTATCAGGTATCGATTCGTTCTGGGGGTCAATCTCACAGCACCCTGGGATTCCCACACACCCGACTCGGACGAACCCTTCCAATCTCTCTGGATTACCAGCTTGTCGAATCTCTCGAGATCGGAGTCTATTCCAGTGAAGGAACTCCGCTCACGAATGCCCAGTTCCTCCTCCAAAGGCACGTCAAGGATCCCCTCGCATTCCATGAGTTCGTCTATGAGCCCATTTCGACGGATCGGGGTCGCCTTTCCCGCAGTGTCTTTCCGGTGGAATGGCGAGACAGCCTTCTTCTGATCCAATGCGATGGGTACCGCAGTGCTGTAGTCGATTTGAGTAATCTCCAGATTGCTTCATTCCCTGTCTTCCTCGATAGGGAAGAGACCATCTCAGCGAACCTGGTAGGAGGAGGAAACGGCATTCCTTGGGCTAGTTTGCAGATGGAAGAGAGGGTGCCCGTGTTCCAAAGCCAGGCTTATGAAGGCTCGACTACCCCAAACTTTGGTGGCCATGCCCTTCGAAGCTTGGTGATTTCTGAAGATGGCACTTTCCAACTGCCACGAACTCCTCATGCAGATTCCGGAGATTTTTCCTTGGTCGGAACAAAGGTGGATGGAACCCGCTTTGATGCCGTTCTGTTCTCTGGAAAGTCCAGGGCCGGAGTGGCTCCAGAATTTCACCTACAAGCCGTGGGGGAAAGTGTCTCGACCTTCTCCTTCCCTGATTCCCCTTCCTTTGCCAATTCCCGCTATGTCTTTGGCTTCGCCTCCCCCGGACCCAGTACCTGGGAGAGGATACCCCTCGAACCTATTTCGGAGTTCGACTACCAGCTCGAGACTGCAGCTGGAGACTATATCTCAGTGGGCTATGGCGGAGGCGGATTAAAGTTCTCCCTCTACTCGAAACTGCCGGAGGGCGTCGTCTCAGGACATTTCGAGGTGCCTGACTACTCAAACGAAGCCAGCTTATCAGGGAAAATTCGACTCGGGGACGGCACTCCGTTGCCCGATGGAACTACCTTCAAATCTCGCTTCCTTGGAGATTTGCCCAAAATGGGATTCGCTCCAGAAGAGCTCCCTTCCAGCCTGGATGTCGATGTTACTCAGAAAGATGGGGAGTTCTTCTCTCCGGGATGCCCACCAGGCAATTACTTGATCGAGGTTTTTGTCGGTAACCGCACTAGGGAATTCCCAGTCAACACTTCCACCCAATTCGACATCAGATTGCCTGAATTCAATATCCTGGTTGCAGGCGTGACAGGCTACAACACTGGTGAGGATATTAAGGTGTCCGTGCATGATGCGCTTGCCGGAAATCAGACTGGGTCACAGGCGAATCTCGCCTACATGCAACCGAGTGAGCTGGAGCTCATTGCTCACATCCCAGTCGCGATTCCGTTCTCGAACCTGGTTCTCAAGGCTCCCGGCTGGCAACCTGCAACCGTTGCTCACGCGATTCCAGAGTTGTCCTTACAAGTGACCATGAAGAAGGGTCGCAAGGCTCGTACTCGCATCGACGTGGAAGCCAGAGGCATGTTGCTGAATCCAGAGAACCGTTGGGTCTGCAGCGCCTGGGGCAGCCAAGAGGATCCGCGCCATTCCGTCATCCGAGTGAATGGCAACACGATTTCCTGCAGCAACTTCCCACCGGAAGCCTTCGATTTGATTGAGATCAATCCGCAAGGCACACCGACCGGTCAAGTCATTTCCGTAGAAGCTGAAGATTAGGCTTGAAAGGTTAAGCACTCAGGCGGCTGCTATCCTCCCCTCTCATGCTCCGCCTCGCTGCCTTCCTACTTGGACTTCCGCTTCTTCTGCTGATCACGGCATGTGGCCAGCATGAACCAGGCCCTGCGGTTACCGGAGGCTTCGATGCTTCCGAACTCGATCACCCTAGCTTCCTGTGGAGGGTAGAGAAAGGCGATGTCGAGGCTTGGCTGTTCGGCACCATGCACTTCACCGATGCCCGGGTGAAGACTTTGAGCCTAGAAGTTGAGGATGCTCTTGCACGGGCAGACGCCATTTTCACCGAGATTGAGGAGACTCCTGCACTTGGCGCCAAGATGGCCCAACTGAGCAGATTGCCCGCTGGCGATACTCTGGAGAATCACATTTCGAAGGAGCTCCACAACAAGCTGGTCTCCTACCTGAAGTTGAGGGGCCTTCCCGGAACCATGGTCGATCAGTTCCGCCCGTGGATGGCGAATCTGCAGATCAGCCAGATCGATGCCATCCCATTCACCTCGCAGGGAGCCAAACTCGATGTGGAATTGATGCATCGGGCGCAAAGGGAAGGCTTGGAGTTTGGCACCATCGAGACGGTAGAAGAACAAATTGCCTCTTTGACTGCCGGAACCGAAGCCGACCATGCCCACATGCTAAACGTCACGCTCGACAAGTTGCTTGAAGAGATTGGCGCGGAGAAGAGCAGTATCGAAAGGTTGCTTGACCTTTACCTTGCGGGTGATGAGGTTGCCTTGTGGGATTACGCTCTGTCGGAAACCGACCTCAATGATCCGGTGCAGGCAGCTTGGATGAAGTCGTTGCTGACCGACCGCAACTTGCGGATGGCGTCGCGGGTGCATGCGCGATTGAAGAATAAGCCGGGCAGCAAGACCTTCTTTGCATTCGGCGCACTGCACTTCATTGGGCCGGAAAGCGTCGGAGAGCATCTACGCTCCTTGGGGTACAGCGTGACGCGGGTTCCGCATAGGCCGCGTACAGCTGGCGAATAGGCGCAGACTAGTTGTCTGCTAGACCGGCGATAGCGGCGGCAAGGCGTCGGTAGTCGTCTTCGGTGTTGTAGATATGTGCCGACAACCGCACGCTCCAGGCATCGGGTTGCGGCACCGGGATGACGGGGATCTGAATGCCCCAATCCTCCTGTAAAGCCGCGTAAACCGGTTTTCCGCGTTGCTGGACCTTGTCGGCCAAACCTTCAGGAAGCACCACCGAAGCCATCGTGCCGATCATGGAATCGGGTGCCGGTAAGGCAGTGCCGAACTCCGCGGCGAGCATCTCGCGCGCCCAAAGCGCCAAGGCGTGATTGCGTTTGCGGATGGCATCCCAACCGCCGTCCATCAGATTTTCCATGAAATCGATGACGTCGGCGATGCAGGCCCAGGCGGTGGTATCGAAGGTACCGGTCCAATCGAATTCCTGCAGGAAGCGCGAGCGATGGCTGGTGTCGGCGTTATAGCCATGACTGATCACGGCAGGATGGGTGTGTTCCTGCAGTTCCGGTTTCACGTAGAGGAAGGCACAACCCTTCGGCGCACAGGGCCATTTATGCAGGTTGCCGGTGTAGTAGTCGGCGCCTAGGGCGGCAAGATCGAGAACGATTTGACCGGGCGCGTGGGCTCCGTCGACCAAGACGCGCACGCCCTTTTCCTGCAGGGCGGGAATCAGTTGCTCGACCGGCAGGACCAGTGCCGTTGGACTGGTGATGTGATCGACTAGGCAGAACACCGTGCGTGAAGTGACGGCATCCAGCATCAACTCCAACACCTGTTCCGGCGAGGTCGTCGGGAAGGGAATATCCACCACCACCACCTCGGCCCCCCATCGCGCTGCGGCGAAGTCGAGGGCGTTGCGACACGCGTTGTATTCATGATCGGTGACCAAAATCTGATCGCCTGCCTTCCAACGCTGCGATTGGATCGCCGCATTCACTCCATGCGTGGCATTCGGCACCAAAGCCAAGTCTTCTGCCGGCGCACCCACGAAAGTGGCCAGACGCGCCCGGGAACGATCGAACATGCCGGTGCGGTGCGCCATGAAACGCACCGGCTCCCGCTCCAACTCCTGCCGCAGCTCCTGCTGCCGCAACTGGATCTTCGCCGGGCAGGCACCATAGGAACCATGGTTCAGGAAGGTCACCTCGGGGTCCAGGGTCCAATGGCGTCGGTATGGATTGTTCACGGATTCCAGTTTAGACAAGCTCTTCTCCAGCCTAGGATGGTTACATGAACAAGAAACTCAAACTCGGCCTGTTGCCGCTGTTTGCATTGGGCGCATGCGCTCAACCGCAGGCAGGTGCACAGGAGGAGGCCATGGCCCCTAAGGTCGCGGTCGCTGGCTCTGAGGAGGCTGTGTTCCGCACAGTCGACCTTAGTGTTACTGGAATGCGCTGAGGTGCCACCTGAGGTGGCAAGGTCAGCAATGCCCTTTCCTCTCTACCGTGGGTAGAGGAACAGTCCGTGGACTTTAAAAACGCTTCGGCCACCATCGTGGTCAACTCTGACACCTATGACGAGGAGGCCACGATCGCAGCGGTCAGCGCCCTCGGCTTCGGGGTTGGAGTCCTTTAGATCGAAGAATCCCCCGCCAAGGTCGCCATCTTCGGATGGCGGCCTTTTTCCGTATCCTTCTTTATTTCAATGGTTTAGGAGGTTGTTCCCCAGGTTCTTGACAGGTTTTCCACATTACTCTAAATTCCAGAGTACTCTACCGAAGAGAAAAAAACACCATGGACACCCCACAAAGCCTGGAACAAGACCTCGACTTCGTCCGCAAAGTCGTCACCCGCAGCGAACCGCCCGCAAATGTGCGCAGCATCTACTTCTTCTGGGCTCTGGCCGTCCTCATCGGCATGCCGCTGGGAGATTTCCGCCCGGATTGGATGCCCGTTTTCTGGATGACGGTGGGGCCCGGCGGTTGGTTGATCTCCGGTTTCCTCGGATATCGTCATGCGAAACGAACGGGGCAACAGGATCGCAGTTATGGCTATCGTCAGGCGGCGCATTGGGGCGCGATGGTGTTGATCATCAGTTTGGTTGCACTACTTCCTTACAAGGGATTCATCGGATGGGAAGCGATGGGACCGATCGTGTTGTTGATGCTTGCACTCACTTATTGCCTCGCCGCCATTCATTTCGGACGTATCCTGTTGGTCCCAGCTTTGATGTTCGCGCTTGGATACGGAACCCTCTTGTTCACCCCTCCTTATCCTTGGACCATCGTCGGATTGCTCGGCGGCATCGGATTATTCTTTAGTGCCTTCGCCGATTCCGATCGCGCCTCTTCCTCCACCGCGCCGATCCCTACCGACGATGTCCCAGCCTGATCCGGATGCATCCCTCATCGCAGGGAGTGCACGTCTCGACAAACTGTTGGAGCATCGCTCCCGCCTGACCATCCTGGTGTTGCTGGCACGCCATGAGGAAATGAACTTCCGACGTCTGCGCGACCTACTCCAGGAAACCGATGGCAATCTCGGCGCTCACCTCCGACGTCTGGAAGACTCCGCCTACCTTCAACTCCGCAAGACCTTCGAGGGACGTCGTCCCGTCACTTGGTATCGCATCACCGCGACCGGGCGCGCCGCCCTCACCCGCCATATCGAGGCTCTGCAGGATCTGACCGCCGGATTCCACGATTAGAGCCTGTGGCTGCGGGCGGTCGTATCATCCGACATGCTCGCTCTCCTTGCACTCAGCCTTTGTCCGACGCTGCAGCAGGCCCCCCTCCCTGCTGGGGATGCCTCGCGCATCGAACACGATATCCGACGCCTCGCCGACTTCGGCACCCGCAGCACCCTGTCGGACACCAAAAGCAAGACGCGCGGCATCGGTGCAGCACGTCGGTGGTTGCGCGATGAGATGGAGTCGATCTCGGAGGAGTATCACGAAGGTCGTCTGCAGGCATCCTTGCAGCATTTCGAGATCAAGCCGGGGCGTCGGATTTCGCGCAAGGTGGAGCTAGCCAATGTGGTGGGTGTCTTGCCTGGCACCGATCCGGATCGTCTGGTCATCGTCAGTGGTCACTATGACTCGATGCCTTCGGATCCGACCGACGGCAAGAGCGATGCACCGGGCGCCAATGATGATGCAAGTGGTACGGCAGCAGTATTGGAAGCTGCACGGTTACTGGGTGGATTGAAGCCGCGTGCGACCGTGGTGTTCCTCGCCGTCGCGGGTGAAGAGCAAGGCCTTTACGGATCCACACGCCAGGCGCAGATGTGGAAAGAAGAAGGAAGAGATGTGGCTGCGATGTTTACCATGGACATCGTCGGCGGTGTGGTCGGCAGTTCGGGCAAGCATGAACCCAATCGCCTGCGGGTCTTCAGTGAAGGCATTCCAAGTGCAGGCCCCAAGACCGTCGGCAGCGACAACGATGCGCCATCCCGTCAGCTTGCGCGTTATCTGAAACGCGCTGCGGCCCTTTCCCTGCCGGAATTCGAACTCACCCTGGTATTCCGCCAAGATCGTTTCCTGCGTGGCGGCGATCACCGCCCTTTCAATGATCTGGGTTGGCCGGCCGTGCGCATGACCGAGCCGCATGAGAACTACACCTGGCAGCACCAAGATGTTCGCATCGAAGATGGAGTGCAATACGGCGACCTCCCCGACAATGTCGATTTCGCCTACACCGGACGCGTCGCTACTAGTGTGGCAACCGCCCTGCGCGAACTCGCCCTGGCTCCCGCTGCCCCAGCCGACGTGGTCGTCGACATCAGTAGCCTCACGCCGCACACGACCTTGCGTTGGCGGG
Organism: Planctomycetota bacterium; assembly: GCA_049609225.1. GTDB lineage: Bacteria > Planctomycetota > UBA1135 > UBA1135 > UBA1135. The sequence goes on from JBMYYH010000034.1 coordinate 22,088, forward strand.
CGAACCAGGAGAAGGACCTGGGAGGCTATGCCGTCCTCATTCGCCGCACGCATGAGCCGGACTGGACCGAGCGCAAACTCGTCGCCAAGGATGCCACTAGCATCACGCTGGAGGGATACAGCAAGGATGACTATCTCTTCGCGGTCGAGTCCTACGATGAAGCCGGTAACCGCAGCCTCGCGGTCTATCCCTTCCCCCGACGCTGAAACGAATCGGAGGTTTTTCTAGAATCGCGCCATGCTTCGCCTGATTCTTTCGGCTGCTCTGCTCTCCTCTGCCGCCTGCGTGACTCCGGCCCTGCCACCGGCGGCGCCGCAGGATCCGGTCAAGGTCTATCTCCTGCTCGAGGGTGAGCATGCTGGCGTCATCCTTCCAGATGGCCCCGACCGCTGGGTCGAGTACAGCTATGGTGACTGGGGTTGGGTGGTGATGGGCCGCGACACGCCTTGTTACGCAAGCTTCGCACTCTTCACCGAAACCGAGGGTGCTCTTGGCCGACGTTGGATTCAAGGCCATCCTGCCGCCGACACCTACAGCATCGCGCGCGGCTCACGCTTCCAACCCTTCCACGTCGAGCGCAGCAAGGTCGAAGCTCTCCAAGCCAAGCTCGATGCCGAGTTCACCCGCGACGCCGAGCAACCCTTCTTCAACCAAGGCTTCGGCTTGGACTATGTGCGCGCGGTGCACAACTACGATCTCTTCCACCACTGCGCCCATGCCACCATTGAGTGGCTACAGGCCCTGGATTGTGATGTCTCCGATGGCGGCATCATTCGCAGCGTGGAGATGCGAGGGATCGCCCCCGAGTACGCACCCAGCGGTCATTCCGGCCATCCGGCCGCTGCTTCTGCCTCGCGGTAGGCACGCTCGAAATCCTCACCGGCAGCTAGGCGGTCGAGCAGCTGCACCACACCCTGCTGCCCGACCAGGCGGTACCAACGCCGCACTTCGAGCTTGGCTAGGACCAGATGCGCCTCGGCATCGGTGCCAACGAACCATTCACGCTCGGCCATGACCTCAAAGGGTGGCGTTTCCACGCCTTCGGCTTCCTTGGCATCCAGCGCGGCGTCTGCGAGGAAGGGACGATCATCCAGCAAGGTCGCAAGCCCTTCATCGAACCAAGCCGGCAAAGTCTCGAAGACCTCTGCACCGAGACGCTCCTTGATTTCCGCATGCGAAAGCATGTGCGCCATTACTTCGCCATTCAGGCCACGCGGCGTGACCACGGCAAGGATGCCATCCCGGTGATAGAAGGTCGCGGCAAAAGGATTGCCGACCGCAAGACTTTCCTTCAAAGCCGCGTTATCGGCAAAGGCAATCGTCGGCGCAGCACGACGCGTGCCATAGAAGGCATCATTCGCAGCGCGTGCTTGTTGCAACTGCTCCATCAAGGAAGCACGTTTGGCCTTGGGTAAATCCGTGCGCGCGAAGACGTCGGCCTCGATGGCCTCCATCTTCCATTGCATGGTCAGGTCGCGCCGGAATGCTGCCGGATCGGACGCAGCATAAAGCGTGAACAAGAGCAGACCAACGCCGGTCAAAAGCGCGACGACGGAGAGTAGTCGCCTAGGCAAGTTGGCCTCCTCAGGAAACCAGCATGTTCTCAACCGCGTCGATCAGCTCCTCACGAGTGAAGGGCTTCAACAGGGTCGCGCCGGCACCCAGCATGCGCGCTGCACGCAGGTAGAACTCGGCTCCGACCACGCCGGACATCGCGATGATGCCGAGGTCGGGATACAGCTTGCGCAGTTCCATGACGGTCTCTGCGCCTTCCTTCTCGGGCATGACCAAATCGGTCAGGACCAAGTCACAGGTGGTATGCCCCAGGATCTCGAGGGCTTCATGCCCATTGCTGGCCTCCGCGGTTTCATAACCGGCATCTTCCAGGAAGGTGCACGCGACGCGGCGAACATCTTCTTCATCATCGACGACGAGGATCCGTTTCATGTAAGTGCCCAAGAGGGGGGAGCTTGGAACTCCGAGAGGAGCTGTAACTGATTATCAGGCAAGCGCATTGGAAATGTCAAACCCTGCTTCAAAGTTCTCTGGAGCTTGCCCAGGACGGAACAGGACCGCCCCCGTGTACTTCAATTCCACAGCACCGGCCTCATTGCGCAGAAACCCGCCTTCATACAGCCCGACGACCGGCGTGGCGTTCCTTTCATGGAATTCGCGAATGCGGTCATCGCGAGTTTCACCAAAATGTTCGATGAGTTCTTCCCCCTCCTTGACCCAAGTTTGGCCGCGAAAATAATGCGCATTGACCTGATAAGGCACGATGCCGAGGCTCTCAAAAGACTTCGGATGCACGATCGGCATATCGTTGGTGGTCATCATCGTCGGGCAGGCGACGTTGGTTCCAGCACTCACTCCCATGTAGGGCATGCCTTCCTGAACCCGTGCTCGTAACGGCGCGAGCAGTTCCAAACGCTGTAGATCATCTACCAAGCGGAAGGAGTTGCCACCGCCGACATAGACCGCTTGCGCTTCCTCAATCGCTTTCTTCGGATCGGGGAACTCATGGATACCGCGTAGACGATATCCCCCATCGAACCCCTGATCGCGCATCGCTGCGACGTAGGCATCGTGGTCGTGCAGGGCATAGGGCACGAAAACGATTTCCTCGACGGCGGCACCGAAGAAATCACGCATCTCCGCGTGCAGATTGGCGCGCCGATCTTGCGAACGGAAACCACCACTACCGAGTAGGACTCGCATGCGCCAAGCTTACGCCTAAGGCGCTTGCCATGCCATGACCCAATGCCGCTTCTGCTACTCCGGTTCTAAGATGCCGAACATCGCGCCACTCGGATCTTCCAGCACCGCCTGCCGTCCGACGCCAGGGATATCCGTCGGCACCACGGCGACAAAGGCGCCGGCATCCTTCGCATCCAGGATCGTCTCATCACAATCGCGCACCGCAAGAAACATCGTGCAATGTGCCGGTGCACCACCAAAGGCCTCCCCCATCTCCTGGAGACCCCCGATGACCAGACCTTGATTGCGGATGATCCAATAGTCATCCACCCCGTCGGCTCCGGCCGGCTGCACATCCCAACCGAATACGTCCGCGTAAAAACGAGCAGCGCTGACGGCGTCGGGGCAACCGAGTTCGAACCAACATGGCTGTCCCGGCGAACCTACATAATCCGCGGCCGGCAAGGGATCGGGCTGCCACAAAGCGAGCACCACACCCTGGGGATCCTTCACCACAGCGGCGCGTCCGAATCCAGGCACTGCACGCTTTCCACCTTGCACGCGCCCCTTGCGCTTTACGATTTTCGCCAGGGATTTGGCCAGATCGGCCACCCGCACGAACGGGATCCATCGACTCGGATGCCCTGCCGCTTGCTGTTCCTCCGTGAAGGGCCATACACCTGCCATCCATTGCTGTTCCAAGGCCAAAATGGCGTAGCCCGGTACCGGCGCGGCGGGCAAATCGGCCTCCTGCCAACCGAACAGGCTGGCGTAAAAGCTCTTGGCTTCTTCTGGCGCGGCGGAGGCATGCTCCGCCCAACAGAAATCGCCGAAGCGGGTCTCAGGGGGGGCGACCATGGAAAGAAACAGCGCGTCTGGCGGAAACGCTTCCTGGCACCATAGCAGGACGGGCTGAATCCGAGTTGTCCTGCGGCTAAACTGCAGCCATGAAGGACTGGTTGCTGCTTTCCCTGCGCCTGGCTGCCGGCACCGGCATTGCCACCTGGGCCGGCCACGCCAAGGTCTTCGATGCCGAAGCTCGCCAGCAATATGCAGACCTCCTGCAGGAATCCGGCATCCCCGGAGCTCTGCTGCTCACCATCCTCTTCGGCGTGGTGGAGTTCTTCGGCGGCCTTTTTCTCGCAGCGGGCTTCTTCTCCCGCCAAGCTGCAGGCCTACTTTTGCTCGCCGGAGCTGGCAGTGCCGCCATTCAGTTGCTCGCCTTTGACCTCTCCGCAAGCGCCCTGTTCAGCTTTCACAAGGTCGACGGCCTCGGCGTCGGATACTTCCTGATCGCCTTCCTGCTCCTTCTGGTGACTGGCTCCGGACGCATCTCCTTCGATGCCGGGCGCGCCACCATGCGCAGCGAAGACTGAGGCGCCAACGCAGCTCTTCCGCCTGCACTCCCATGGCATAAAAAGGAAACCGGGGCTCCCCCATGCGGAGGAACCCCGGTTTCGAAAACCCGAAGGTCTACTCGACGGTTTCGATCGTCACGTTGGAGACCTGACCGTTCTGCACCGCCTCAAGCCACACGGTGCGATCGAACAGGGCGCCTGGAGGAACGATGGCGTAGGTTGCAACACCAGAAGCGTTGGACGTGGTGGTTGCTGCCAGAGCAGGGCTATCGAGGTTCACAGTCACGCCGAGGGACGGCACCGTGAAGGAACCGAGACCGGAGAGGCTGTAGGCCAGATAGACCGGAGCGTTGGCGATACAGCGCACCACCTGGATGGTGTCCGCGGTGCCGACTTCGAGGTGCGGGACCTTCAGGTACATGCCGGAAGGAACCACGCGCGACACCTGGGTGCCGTTACAGATGTACAGCTCGCCATCGGCATCGGTACCGAGCGAAGTGCCGGTTCCGCCAAGGCCACTCTGGTTGGTGTGGTTGGTGAAACCCGTGACACCGTTGACGGCGTCGTAACGCAAGGACCACAGCTCATCCGAGCAGGAGTCCGAGAAGAAGTAACGACCGTGCATGGTGGCCATGCTGCGGCCGCGGTAAGTCTCGGAGCCGATGATGCAGCAACGGAAAGGACCGAAGGAGTGCGCATACTCGTAGATGGGCAATTCCAGACCGGTCATGTTGCAGCCACTGCTTGGGTTGTAGCAGTGTGCACCTTCGATGATGCGCCAACCATAGTTGCGTCCGCCGGGATCGCCAGCTGGCTCGAAGTGGACGTACTCCCACTGGTTCTGGCCGACGTCTGCGATGTACATATCGCCGGTCTCAGGGTCGAAGTTGAAGCGCCATGGGTTACGCAGACCCAGTGCCCAGATCTCATCCAAGGTGCCCGGGTTACCCACGAACGGGTTGGACGGTGGAATGGTGTAAGGCAGGCCGTTGTCGACATCGATGCGAAGCATCTTGCCGAGCAGGTTCTGCGGGTTTTGGGCGCGGTTACCTGGGTCACCGCCGGAGCCACCATCACCGGTTCCGATGTAGAGGTAGCCATCGGGGCCGAAGCGAATACAACCACCGTTGTGGTTGGAGAACGGCTGGTCAATGAACATGATCTGCGTGCCGGAACCAGCATCTGCAAGATCTGGGTTCGCCGACACCGAGTAACGATCGACGCGGGTATCGCCGGAGTTGTTGGTGTAGTTGACGAAGAAGTAGCCGTTGTTCTGGTAATCCGGGTGGAAAGCCAAGCCCAAGAGGCCACGCTCACCACTGCGGTTGGTCAAACCCGTGATATCCAAGAATGGAGTGGTTTGACGCGATCCGTTCTTCACGAGCCAGATCCGACCGTTCTGGTCGAGGACGAAAAGACGATCACGGTCGCCAGGTGCGTTGGTGACCAGTACAGCTGCCGCAAAGCCGGTATCGACCGTTTCCTCAGTCAAGGAAAGCTGAGCCGATGCCGCATCTGTGGCAAAAAGAAGGGCCATGCTGCAAGCAAGGCCACGAAGAAGCGCTTGAGGAGAGAGTTTCATTCCGGAAGTGCAGGCGGGAGCCCGAGACAGGTAGTTAGAAGGTAGACGAGCAAGAGATACCCATGTTCCATCAACCAGGAGGTGACGTCTTAAAATACCCGAAAACCCGCGTTTTTTTCGTGAAATTCCACAGTTAGGCTGTGGAAAGGCCTAGAAATCAAGGAATCATGCTCCGGACCACCCTCTCCTTAGTTTTTCTCCTGGCCGTGACCAGCCTTGGCGCTTGTGCCAATGAGGCGGCTCCAGCCACCCATCAGGAGCTCCAGAGGACCCTCGAAGCCGAGGGATTCCCGACCCCAAACGCGCAGGGCCAAGTGCGTCTAAGCGAGTCGGAGTGGGCCGAGCGCCTGACCGAAGAGCAGTTTCGGATCACGCGCGAAGCTGGCACCGAGCGGGCCTTCACCGGAATCTACTGGGATGAGAAGAGGGATGGCACTTATCGCTGCGTCAGTTGCGGCCTGGGACTGTTCGACGCCGAGACCAAATTCGCTTCGGGCACCGGTTGGCCAAGCTTCTGGCAACCCCTCAACGAGCAGGCTGTCGAGGAGCGCGAGGACCACAGCCTCTTCAGTACCCGCACGGAAATCGTCTGCGGGCGCTGTGAAGCTCATTTGGGCCATGTCTTTGAAGATGGACCACGTCCGACGGGTCTGCGCTATTGCATGAACTCCGCAGCGCTCCTGCTCCAAACTCCGGAGCCCGAGGCGGCGGCTGAAGGTGCGCAATAGGCCGCGCGGAAACGAAAAAAACCAGCGACCGTAAACGATCGCTGGTTTCCTTTCCCCTTGCTACTTATCGGGAGCCGCCATCCCCTGCGGCTGTCCGAACTAGGAAAAACCCATGCGCAGCATATTTTCCATCGGCCTGACCACGCTGGACCTTAAGGAAAAACCGAGAAATATTCGGAGTTCTTCAAAAAAGCTCGTAAGGGTCTGTGTAGAAGCAGCT
>JBMYYH010000035.1:0-28400 GCA_049609225.1 Planctomycetota bacterium
ATGGTATTCGCCGGCTGGAACCGAGCGGATGTCTTCGATGTCTTCGATTTGAGAAAGGTCAATCTTCATGGTTTGGTTACCTCGCCACGGATGACGTCCGCCATGAGCCATCGACACGACAATTTCAGGCCTTTCCTTGCCTCATTTGCCCAAAAGCAAGGATTTCGCCAGAATCAGAGTTCCGTGCTCCGGTGGACCCCACCCCAGCCTGCATGAACTTCCAGCGCCTCCTGCTCCTCCTCCTGTCCCTCACAGTTCTCGCCGGCCCGGGTTTTGCCCAGGAAGAGGCGGTGGCTGAAGTCGTCGAAGAAGCTACGGTTGATGCTGGCGCCACGCAAGAACCGGCAGAGGAGACAGGCGGCTCTCTCGATTTCATCGATGAGGGTGCCGGTGTCGTCGTCACCGCGCTCAGCAAGGTTTTCTTTTTCGACATCGGCGGACGCAGCCGAGACCTCGAATCGGAATCCATCCCAACGGATTTCAACTCCGTCCGCCCTTTGGTGGAGAAGCTGATTGCGGAGAGTGACCTCGATCTATCAACGGCCGCGTACACCCTGACGCTTCCAGAGTCAGCCATGTCGGAGGAGGCTGCCGAAGAGCTAGCTGAAGAACTGGAAACGGCCTTTGCAGATGGCCCAGCTCGTGGGTTCTCGATTGAACTTTCCGAGGAAGCCACCGGAGCCACCTTGGAGGGATCCGTCAGCGGTGCGCCCATCGTGGTGTTGTGGTTGGTTTTAGGTGCCATCTTTTTCACCTTCCGGATGGGCTTCATCAACCTGCGCGGCTTCAAGCACGCAATCGATGTCACTCGCGGCAAATTCACCAATCCAGCAAGTCATGGTGATGGGGAAGTCACCCACTTTCAGGCCTTAGCTTCCGCCCTTTCCGCAACCGTCGGCCTCGGCAATATTGCAGGTGTCGCCATCGCAGTCGCTACTGGGGGTCCTGGGGCCATCTTCTGGATGGTTTTGGCTGGTTTCCTCGGCATGTCCTCCAAGTTTGTGGAGTGCACACTAGGCCAGAAATATCGAGAAGTTCGCCCCAATGGTCAGGTCATGGGTGGCGCCATGTACTACCTATCCAAGGGTCTGAAGACCAAAGGCATGGGGGGGCTCGGCAAGGTCCTTGCAGGCATGTTCGCCATCCTTTGCATCGGCGGCTCGCTTGGCGGAGGAAACACCTTCCAGGTCAATCAGTCGCTCAATGCCATGCAAGAAACCATGCCATGGCTGGTGGAGCATCGCTGGGTATACGGCCTCATCATGACGACCCTGGTCGGAATCGTGATTATTGGCGGCATCAAGCGCATTGCGAGCACCGCCGAAAAGATTGTGCCGACCATGTGCGCCATCTATGTGGTTGCCTGCCTCTACATTCTTGGAACGCACGTTTCGGAGATTGGCTCCGCCTTCGGCCTGATCTTCAACCAGGCCATGCACCCGACCGCAGCATTCGGTGGCTTCATCGGAGTCTTGGTCCTTGGATTCAAGCGCGCGGCCTTCAGTAACGAAGCTGGCGTCGGTTCTGCAGCCATCGCGCACTCCGCTGCTAAAACCGAGTACCCCGTTCGCGAAGGAATCGTGGCTCTCCTTGAGCCGTTCATCGACACCATCGTGGTCTGCACCATGACCGGCCTCGTGATCGTGATTACGGGTGCATACGACCCCACCACTCTGGTTGGTGGCGAAGCAGTCTTTGAGCCCTATCTCGAATCGGCGAATGGAGCTGGATTGACCTCTCAGGCATTCGGAAGCGTCATCCCATGGTTCCCATACATTCTGAGCGCTGCGGTCGCCTTGTTCGCGTTCTCGACCATGATTTCCTGGTCGTACTACGGTGAGCGCTGCTGGTCGTACCTGTTCGGCGACAAGGCCTCCCTGTCGTACAAGGTCCTGTTTCTCACTTTCACCTTCCTAGGATCGGTCATTACTTCGCAGAACGTCCTCGACTTCGGCGACCTTATGATCCTCGGCATGGCCTTCCCGAACATCCTCGGCGTTGTGTTACTAAGCGGTCAAGTGAGACAAGACCTAGTGGTCTACTGGGAAAAGTTGAAATCAGGGTCCTTCGCAACGTACAAGTAAGGGCAGGAATCTTCCGCCCCCCCGTCGACGTTCGAAGTGCTGCCCCAAACCTTGTTCCTCCTCACCGCTCTGGTGGGGACCGACCCCACCCCCGGAGCCACCGGGTCCAGTGAGGGCGTGGTGGAGACCTTGGCCAACAATGCCCAGGTCGAACTGAATCCTTTCGGCACCTGGCTCACCGTGATCACCTGGTGTGCCCTGGTCGGCATCAACCTGTGGTGCTTCCGACGCATCGTCAGAAAACAGCCCGAAAACTAGGGGAAAAGCGCTTTTTTGGCCGACGTCCGCGGCTAGGAAATTGGATTTCACACAAAACGGACTGGAGTTAGCCGGCTTGGTTGCCGCGAATGGATGGCTTGAAACCCATCAAGGAGGCAACCATGAACCAGTCACCCCCCCTAGACTCCGCTCGCGTCGATGAACTGGCCGAGCTCTTCGGCGACCGCGAGATTCTGCTCGAACTCTTCGACGAGTTCCTTCAGGAGTGCCCGCCGCGGATCGAAACCATGCGCGAAGGCATCGCCAAGGAGCAGCCCGACCTGCTCGACAGTGGCGCCCACGCGATCAAAGGCTCCAGTGCCAACCTCGGTGCCGTCGGCATCCAGGAAGCTGCGGCGCATATCGAAAACCTTGCGCGTGCCAACGAGCTGAACGACGCAGGTCAGTTCCTCGATCAGCTTGAAAGTGAGATCGAGCGTCTGCAGGCCTTCCTCAAGGAAAGCGGGCTGTAGGACTCAGCGGGCCGTCCTCTAGGAGGGCGGCCCGAAGTCTTTACTTGGCAACACCGACTTTCGCGTAGAAGGCGGAAACGGCCGCGACCAGTTCCTCGCGCTGTTCCGGAGTGACGCCGGGGTAGATCGGCAGGGCCAACACATCTTGCGTGGCCTTTTCGGAATGCGGCAGGTCACCGGGCTGACCGCCCAGATCCGCGAAACAAGGCTGCAGGTGCAGCGCCAGCGGATAGTAGACCGCACAACCAATCTGCCGTGCCTGGAGGTAATCCTTCAGGGCATCGCGTTGTTCGGCGCGGACGACAAACTGGTGGTAGACATGCCCAGGAACATCCTGCGGCAGGACCACGGCACCCTCGGGCAGACCGGCCTCCGCGAATAAGGCGCGATAGTGCTCGGCGCCAGCGCAACGTGCGGCGTTGAACTCGACCAGACGCGGCAAAAACTCCAGCAGCCCTGCGGCGACCAAGCTATCCATGCGGAAGTTGTAGCCCACTTCATCGTGGTAATACTGACGTCCGCCGCCGTGTTCGCGCAGTCGGCGCATACGATCGGCGATCTCTGGATCCATCGCGGTGGCGAATCCGGCATCGCCCGGAGCGCCTAGGTTTTTCGTTGGGAAGCAAGACCAACCTGCGGCGGTTCCAAGGCCACCGACCGGGCCGCTTGGATGCGCAGCGCCGACCGCTTGGGCAGCATCTTCGACGATGGCGATAGGGCGCCCGGCTTTGTCCTCCAGGGTCTTCTTGAGGCCGTGGATGTCGGCGGGCAGACCGTAAAGGTGCACGGCCATGGCGGCTTTGGTGCGCTCGGTCACCTTGGCAGCAGCATCCGCGGGATCAATCAGGAAGCTGACCGGGTCGATGTCGACGAACACTGGCTTGGCACCGCAACGTGCGACGGCACCGGCCGAGGCGAAAAAGGTGAATGCCGGCACCAGCACTTCATCGCCGGGCTGCACATCGGCAGCGCGCAGGGCGAGGACCAAGGCATCGGAACCATTGCTGCAGCAGACCACTCCTGGCACGCCCAGGAACTCGGTCAGATCGGCCTCGAGCTCGCGCACTTCCGGGCCGTTGACGAAACCGCCATGCTCCAAGATCCGCTCCCAACGCCCCAACAGGGACTTCTTGGTGGCAGGATCGAGGTTGTACTGGATGTCGAAGAAGGGGACGGCCATGACGCCCAATTCTATCGTGCTTGCGCCTTCGCGGCTCCCCTACCAGGACACGCCCGACGGCGAATCCATGCTCCAACTGGCCAAACGATAAAACGGCGCCAAACGCTCCAGATCTGCGACCACGCCCTCGGCCCAGTCCTCGCCGGCTTCGACCACAGCCTCTTTGGGCATCCGCGCGACGATCTCCAAGGAACTCTGCCCCGGTTGCACTACGCCTGCGAAATCGCGCCAATCCTGATGCCGCATTTTCTCCAGAGGACGCGCACCAGCACGGTCGATCTCTAACAGGAAACCAGGCGCCGCGGCACAGGCCTCCGCGATTGCGGCTTGCCCATCACCCTCTTCCGCGCGCTTCACCAGTACATTGAGGTCGTACCAAGCGACATCATCGATCCGCAGCCCCCACCAACAACCATCCTTATCGATGCAGACCTGGAAATGCACATTGTTGCGCGCCGAATCCAGGTCCTTGCCGAGATCCTTGCCGAGGAAACTCTGCAGCTTCTTGCGCGCCTTCTTATCGCGAAACAACATGGTCCGCTGACGTCGCACCTTCTTGCCATTGGTGTGATGCGGGTTGTGCAGGCTCTCGCGCCGTTCCAAACCGATTTCCAGGGCGCCGAAGGCCTGCACCAAATCATTGCCGAGGGCCTGTAGGCGATGACGCACCTCAAGGCGTCGTTGATTCCATTCCACATCCCCTTGATAGCGGGGCTCGAACAGTTCAAAGTCGGCGGGGTAGAACATCGCGGCGACAGATTACCGAAGCGGACGGCACAATAGGTGCGTGACCGAGAGTAACCTCGACCGCCTCCCCGGCCCCGTCCGCCGTTTCCTGCGCATCGGCAAGCGCGTGGTCGAGGAGTTGACCCACGACGACCTCTCCGGAGTCGCAGCCCAGATGACGTACTACTTCATGCTGGCGCTGTTCCCCTCCTTGATCCTCCTGGTCGGCTTCTTCGACGCCCTGCCCCTGGAGGCCAATGTAGAGCGCTTCCTGGAGCGCGGCCTGCGTTCTCTGCCCCAGGACATCGCCGCGATGCTGTCGGAGTACCTGCGTGATTTCTCCACCCGACGCCCGACCGGCGGCATTCTCTTATGGATGCTGGCTGCCCTGTGGGCCAGTTCGCGTGGGATTCGCGGTGCCCGCAAAGGCTTGAATCGGGTTTTCCGCTGCAAGCCTGAGAGCAATGTCGTCCTGATCAAGATCCAGGACCTCGCGCTGACCATGGCAGGCCTGTTCTTCATGGGTTTGGCCTATCTGCTGCTGGTCGGCGGCAAGCAGCTGGGCTCGGCGGTGATTGGGGTGCTGAATCTGCCGATCACCATGCAGGTGGTTTGGCAGTGGATGGAACTACCCATCACGATGCTCTTGATGACCTGCTTCGTGATGCTGGTCTATCGCTACCTCCCCAGCCGACGCGTGGGTTTCCGCCCGCTCTTGGCCGGCGCCATTCCGACGGTCTTGGCGTGGATGGCCTTGGGTTTCCTATTCCGCGTGTGGTTGCGTCTACTTGGAAACTTCGACGAAATCTACGGTGGCTTGGCCAGCTTCTTCCTGCTGATGTTCCTGCTGTGGTTGATCTCCTTGGTGCTGCTGCTCGGTGGCGAAGTGACCGCCCGCCTGGGCGACCGCGCAGAACGTGCAGCGAAGCTTGGCGTGCGTGAAGAAGATTTAGAACCTGAGCCGCAAATGGCTTCGCTTCCGGCAGAGGAAGACCTGGCTTCGGATGAAGAATAAAAAAAGCGGCCCCAGCTTTCGCTGGGACCGCAACTCCATCCCCTCAGATGGCACCTTTCGGTGTTTACCCATGACCCTAGGCTTTAATACAAAGGACCATGAGCGACTTTGTCTGCCTGTTAGCGAGGCAGCGCTGATTAGTCTAGTCTTTGGCACTCTTTTTCTACGGCAATACAGCAGAGTGGCCTAAAATGCCTTCTCCTAAACCTTATTCCGATTTCTTAATACCACCCTGTATTCAAGGGTTTGCCGGAAACGCTTGGCCGTTAAAACTGCCCTAGAAAGCAGTTTCGAGAATCTGAGGGCGATTTCAATGCCCCCCCCTAATCGGTGCTATTTCAGCACCCTGACCGGCTCAGAATTGTACCTTCGGCGCCTGGCGCGCTTCCGGATTCTCAAGCTCAAAGAACTCACGCGGTCCAAAAGCGAACATGCTTGCGATCACATTCGAAGGGAACTGCTGGATACGGTTGTTGTTCTCGCGCACATTTCCGTTATAGAAACGCTGAGCCGCTTGGATGCGATTTTCAGTGTTCGCTAATTCCTTTTGCAGCTCTACGAAATTAGCACTCGCCTTCAAATCGGGATAAGCCTCGAGCCGCACCATGAGGCGCCCAAGGGCATTCTGGAGGAGGCTTTCGTCGGCAGCTTGACTCGCCACCGGTCCATGGTTGCCAGCAGCCTTCTCACGCAGATTGACCACATCCTCCAGCAGCTCGCGCTCATGCTTGGCATATCCCTTGGTCGTCTCGATGAGGTTCGGGATCAGGTCGTAGCGGCGCTGCAATTCGGTATCGATATTCGACCAAGCCTCGTCGCAATGGTTACGGACGGAAACCAAGCCGTTGTACATGGCGATCACGAGGATGCCGAGGAAAACGGCGATGCCGAGGATGACCAGGAGTGCAGTAGACATGCCTTGATTCTATTCGGGAATGCTGTCCAGCGCCTCCCCGACGCTCTGCTTCCACTCCACAGCCGCCTGATGCTGCCGATCCCCCTCATATCCAGCCCGACGCTTCTCCAAGGCCTGGAGCATCGCGTGTTTGCCGTAAGCGATGAGCCTATCCCCCACTTCCAGGGGGCAATGACCACGTGGAACCCCGATATAGGTGCCGTCGGCACGTTCAATACCGAGGATCATCACACCCTCATCGCGGAGGCGTAGCTCCCGCAGCGGACGCCCCGCCATCCAATCCCCTTCCTGCACGGGGAACTCGGAAACGCTGTAATCGCGCGCCAAGTGGAGCATCTCGCTGTAGTCCTGGGTCTCGAGGCGGGTCCATTTATGCAGAGCCCACCGGACCGCCTTGGAGATACGTCGGTCGATCCATTTGGAATAGGCCAGCATGAACAAGGTGCAGATGCCTAAAGCCAGGAAGGCGATGCGGAACCAGACGTGGCTGAATGCGCCGTCTTCCGGGACCTCGGTGGTCGACAGGACCACGGTACTGATTACCGAAATGATGCCTGCATTTCCAAGCAGCATCAGCATCATCACGATCTCGCGGCGGACCGGGTTGTTGAGCACCTTCTCCGCTTCAGCGGTGGTGAAGCCCACGCCGAAGTATGCGGACCGCGCTTGGAAGCGTGCGACTTGCGGCGCCAAGCCGGTCATCATGAAGGCCACCGTGCCGACGCGAATGATCAGCAGGGAAACCGAAAGGACGACGAGGACAGCAAAGAGCGGCAGCATGATAGGTGCAGTCTTAAGTTCGGAAGAGGTAGTCCGGCATCTCCGCGCGGATCGCCATGAGATGGTGCAGCATTGGCTCTAAATCTTCCGGCTTGAGATATCGATTCACGAACAGAGCGAGGGTGTCGTGCTCCAGCTCCATCGCCGTGCTGCGCGCCGCCAGCATCAGATCCATCATGCCGGTGTTACAGAAATCGTAGGCGAACTTCTTATCCTGACTGCGCACGGTGAAGGCATTGGAGAACTCCACCGATTCAAAATCGATGTCCTTGTAGCCCATCATTTGGCCGACGCGCGACAGAATGTTCTCGGGGTAGATGCGCAGCTCCGGGAAACTGCGTTCCAAGCGGGCGAGGACCACACCGAGGTAATGCGTTTGTTGGTTCTTACCGCTGCCGGTGGTGTACTTGAAGCAGAACGCGGTTGCGGCATAGCCCTGCCAATCGCCGCTGAGGTGATGCGATGCCCTCCGGCTATGCCCGACTTGCATGCGGTCCAGAAAACCAAATCGATGCCGCAGCGTGGCGTTGCGTCGATGGTCGTAATGCCAGCCACGCAGTGCCGCCCAATCCGCGAATCCTTTCCGGCGCTTCTTTTCCGCTTCCCAAGCCAACCATCCGATGATGGGCAGGAGGATCGCGATGATGAGGAAGACGGTGCCGTTCATGGTGCGAATTGCGCGAGATTCGAGGTAAATCCCCAGCCCAGGGGGGCCAGATTTTCCTCCCTATCAGAGTAGTGGATGCGCCTGCGTCGTTAAACTCCCCGGCCATGGCTACCGACGTCGAAATTGCCCGTCAGTTCACGCCCCGTCCTATCGGCGAGATCGCCGAGGCTCTCGGTGTGGATTCCCAAGACCTTCTGCCCTACGGCCGCGACATCGCCAAGGTCGACCTTGGCGCCTTGGATCGTCCCCGTGCGTTTGCTGGAAAACCCAAGTTGGTGCTGGTTTCCGCTATCACACCGACCCCAGCTGGTGAAGGAAAGACCACTACCAGCATCGGCCTGGCACAGGCTTTTACCCAGAAGGGTGAGTCGATCTGCCTGGCATTGCGCGAACCGTCGCTTGGTCCGTGTATGGGTGTGAAAGGTGGCGCTTGCGGTGGTGGTTACAGCCAAGTGATGCCCTTGGACCGCATCAACCTGCACTTCACCGGCGATTTCCACGCGATCACTTCGGCCAACAACCTGCTGGCTTCGATGATCGACAACCATCTGCACTTCGGCAATAAATTGCGTTTGGATGTGCGGAAGATCCTGTGGCGTCGGGTGATGGACATGAACGATCGCGCACTGCGTAACATCGTGAGTGGCATGGGCGGCACCGGACAAGGTGTACCGCGCGAAAACGGATTCGACATCACGGCAGCAAGCGAGATCATGGCGATCCTTTGCTTGTCCAAAGATGTGGATGACTTGCGCGCACGCCTGGAACGTATCCTGGTCGCTTATGACCTGGATGGTCAGCCGATCTATGCCAAGCAGATGGATTGCATCGGCGCCATGATGGCGCTGCTGCGCGATGCCTTGAGCCCAAACCTGGTGCAATCCTTCGAGGGCACGCCGGCATTCGTCCATGGCGGTCCTTTCGCCAACATCGCGCATGGATGCAACTCGATCCTCGCCACGCGGATGGCCATGCACTTCGCCGAGTGGACCATTACCGAAGCCGGATTCGGTGCTGACTTGGGCGCGGAGAAGTTCTTCGACATCAAGTGTCGTCACGCTGGACTGGATCCGGATGCTGTGGTCCTAGTCGCGACCATCCGAGCCCTGAAGATGCACGGTGGCCGCGCCAAGAATGAGCTGGATCAAGAGGATGTCGCTGCGGTGGAAGCGGGACTGCCGAACCTCGAGAAGCACATCGAGAATATCCAGACCTTGGGCAAGCCACCAGTGGTCGCGCTGAACTACTTCACATCGGATTCCGATGCGGAAGTCGAAGTTGTGCGCAAGCGTTGCGCTGAATTGGGCGTGGAGTTCGCCGTGAGCACCCACCACCCAGATGGCGGCAAAGGAGCTGTTGATCTGGCCGATGCAGTGATGGCTGCGGTCGCACGGGGTTCCGAAGCCTTCACGCCCACCTACGAATTGACTGACGCTCCCGAAGACAAGATCCGCAAGGTCGCTCAGAAACTCTACGGCGCCGACGACATCGCCCTGGCTCCAGCAGCAAAGCGCGACATCAAGGCGATCGTGGAGATGGGTTATGGTGATTTGCCGATCTGCATCGCCAAGGTGCCGGGTTCCCTGTCCGACAACGCGGCACTGGTCGGCCGCCCGACTGGGTTCACTGTGAATGTGCGCAATGTCGTCGTGAATGCGGGCGCTGGTTTCCTGGTGGTGATCACCGGCAACATCTTCCGCATGCCAGGTCTACCGAGAATCCCCATGGCTACCAAGATGGACTTGATGCCGGATGGGGAGATCATCGGGTTGGAGTAGGTCTCCTCCTAGGCCCTGGCGGCCCCTGGCTCACGGGGTCTGGTGGAACTCGAGAATAATCCTGGAGGGGTCGCCATATGAGCGGCAACCCCCCTCTATGCGACTAGACCCATTCCTCCTTGCCCCCGTCCTGCTCCTGTTCGCCGATGTCCTGGCGGCAGCTCAAAAACCACCGGCCCATGTGACCGGAGGAAGGGAGTTGCTCCATTTCAGGATTCTAGGCCATGCCCAGAGCGACAGATACGGGGCCAAGACCGCCGGGATCGATGACATCAATGGCGATGGCATCAATGACTTCATGGTCAGTGTCCCTGGGTGGGAATCCTTCCCTGACGGGGATCATGGCGCAGTGAGAGTGCGTTCCGGTGCCGACCGGGCCCTCATCTATCAGTACCACGGGAACACGGACGACGCCCACCTCGGGAACGAGATTGCCGGTGTAGGTGACCTGGATGCGGACGGGACACCGGATTTTGCGATCAGTTCCGGGAAGGTGGAATACCCGAGCGGTAATGAAGGCATCGTCTACGCCTACTCCGGAGCGACAGGCGCATTGATCCATTCCTTCTACGGTGGAGCATATGAATCCTTCGGGGACTCGGTCACCGGCGTAGGAGACGTGAATCTGGACGGCCATGACGACCTTCTCGTAGGGGCGCCGGGTAGACGGGGATTCGCCTCTTCCTTTGGTTCCGCGTATCTCTTCTCGGGGATGGACGGCAGTCAGCTCGCATACTACTCGGGCCCTACGAACAGTCAGTTCGGGGCATCCGTGGCCTGCCTGGGGGACATGACCGGAGATGGCATCCCGGATTTCGCCATCGGTGCCCCGAAGGACTCGAGTGGCGGTCGCAACAGGGCGGGAGCGGTCTACCTCTACTCTGGAGCCACCATGACCCTGGTGCACACCTTGCACGGATCGGTGCAGCATATGAAATTCGGCAGCGCCGTCGGCCCTGCAGGGGATGCGAATGGGGATGGGATCCAAGATCTGGCTGTCGGGGCGCCCGGAGCCCGTGTCCACCAAGCGAGTGCAGGTTCCTTCTTCCTCATCTCCGGAAGTGACTTTACGACCCTCACCCGGATCAACGGCCCCACTGCCAACGGCGCCCTCGGATACGTCTTCGATGCCCTTGGCGATGTGGATGGCGACGGGCGCGACGACATGCTCCTCGGCTACCCGAGCTATGACTTCTCTCCTCCATACCGCTACTACAGTCAGGGCGACCGAGGTGCCGCATTCATCATCTCCGGGGCGACCGGCCAGGCCATCCATCGTTTCGTCGACGACCAGACTGCCGGCCAAGCAAGCAGATTCGGAAGGTCCGTCGCCCGTATCGGTGATATCGATGGAGACGGAGTCATCGAGTTCCTGATCAGTGCATTGAACTCCGAAGAGACTCATTTCAATGGCGGCAAAATCGAATGCTATTCCTTCTCCCCATTCCTGAGCATGACCGAATACCGGATTTCCGCATCGGCCGGTGGACATGTGGATTTCACGGTGGACTTTCCGGACATCAATGCGGGGTACCCCTATCGGTTGCTCTTCTCCAGCCATGGGCAAGGACCGACGACACTAGGCGTTCCTGTTCCCCTGACCAGGGACCACCTGTTCCGCAAGAGCCTTGCAGGTAACTACTCCTTCTCGCATCACCAAGGGCTGACGGGAGTCCTGGATGCGCAGGGCAACGCCACGGCCAGCATCGGCCTGACCCCTGGCGCCGCCGCACATCAGGTCGGCCAGACCCTCTGGGTCGCTGCAGTCACGGGTCAACCTGGCAGCGTCGCGTCCAGGAGCTCCATCTCCTATCCCATCGAGATTGCGCCCTGAGTCTCCTGGGGAGGAGGCTGGGGGGCGCAATTCAAGCCCCCCACCCCCCTAGGATTCCGTGCGCGCCGGCCCAGAATAGGGCTCATGAGCAAACTGCTCGAAGGCCTCAATCCGGAGCAACGGCATGCCGTCGGCACCCTCGAAGGACCGCTTCTGGTCCTTGCGGGCGCGGGAACCGGCAAGACGCGGGTGATCACGGTGCGTACGGCGCATCTGTTGGCCGAAGGCGTGCCCGGCGAGAACCTGATGCTCGTGACCTTCACCAATAAGGCCGCCAAGGAGATGCGCGAGCGCTTAATCGGGCTGGCCGGGAAGAAGGCGGAAGAGGTCACCGTTGGCACCTTCCATAGTTTTTGCATGCGGCTTCTGCGCGAGCATGCCGACAAACTCGATTTGCCGAAGACCTTCGGCATCTGCGATGGCAGCGATCAAATCGCGGCGGTGAAGGCGGCTTTGCGCGAGCTGCGGATTCCGGAGCAGACCATCAATCCGCGCGCCGCGCAGTCACGCATCTCCTTGTTCAAGAACTCGCTGACTTCCCCGAAGGAGGCCATGGACATGGCAGCCGATGATTGGGAGATTGGCGTCGCGCATTGCTACGCGAAGTACGAGGCGCATTTGCGCCGCTCGCGCGTGCTCGACTTCGATGATTTCCTGCTCTACGCCTTGCGCCTATTGAAGGAGCGTGAGGATGTGCGCTTACAGCTGGAGCAGAAGTATCGCTACGTCATGGTCGACGAGTACCAGGATACGAACGGCCCGCAGTACGGCATCGTGCATGAGATCGTGAAGAACCATCGCAACCTTTGCGTGGTCGGTGATGATGATCAATCGATCTATGGTTGGCGCGGCGCGGATATCTCGAAGATCCTGAACTTCGAGAAAGATTTCCCAGGCGCGGAGAAGGTACATCTTGGCATGAACTATCGTTCGACCGAGGAGATCATCGATGCGGCCAATAAGGTGATCCGCAACAACCCGAAGCGTCATGAGAAGTCCTTGCGTTCGGCTTTGGGGCAAGGGACCACGGTCGCCATCATGCGCATGGAAGACGAATCGCATGAGGCGAGCTTCGTCTCGAGCGAGATTGAACATCTGGTGCGTGTCGGCGAGGCGCGCTTTGGGGATATCGCCATTCTTGTGCGGACTGCCCAACAGCCACGCGCCTTCGAGGCTGAGTTGCGATCGGCCGGCGTGCCTTATCGCTTGGTTGGTGGCATGAGCTTCTTTGACCGCAAGGAAGTACGCGATCTCCTGAGTTACTTGCGGTTGGTAAGCAACCCTGCTGATGAAACCAGTTTCCTGCGTATCGCCAACATTCCCGCCCGCGGCATTGGCAAGGGTTCGATCGACAAGGTGATCGCACGCGCCACCGAGGAAGGCAAAGGCGCGTTCCAAACCTTCCGCGCCATGATCGACAGCGGCGAGATCGGTGGCGCTCCCGCCAAGGGTTTCGCTGCATTGCGGGACAGCCTGAACCACACCTATCGGGTGGCGCAACAGGGCGACCTGGTGAACACCTTGCGGGAACTGCTCGCAAGTATTCGTTATCGCGACGAGATCGACCGTATCTACCCCGACGACCAAACCCGCGACCTGCGCTGGAATGGCGTGCAGGAGGTACTCAACTTCGCGGAGAATTATTCACGCAAGGCCAAGTCGAAGGCGTCGCTGGCTGGGTTCTTGGAAGAGCTCACCATGAATGAGAGTGAGCAGCGCGATAAGGAAGACAGTGGCGATGCCGTCACGCTGATGACATTGCATGCGGCGAAGGGACTGGAGTTCCGTCGGGTGTACTTGGTGGGCGTGGAGGAAGGCATCCTTCCGCACCAACGCGCAGCCACGGACGGCACGGTCGAGGAAGAGCGGCGCCTGATGTACGTGGGCGTGACCCGTGCTCAACAGGACCTCACCATCACCTACTGCGAGGCGCGGGCAAAGTTTGGCAAGTTGAAGGGCTGCCATCCGTCGCGGTTTTTGTTTGAGATGAAGGAGAAGGAGCCGCCGGAAGGGTGGATCCCCGCCGGAGCCCCGCAGCTCGCCCAGGTGGCGGCGCCAGTGCCGCGGAATCAGCCCAAGAAGAAGTCGAAGGGCCGGCCGCGACGGGCGCGGTGACGGAGAGCGTTTCCGCACCTCTATTTTTCCCTACACCTGGAGCGTAGTTGCGTATCGCGTTCATGCGCACGATTCGATTCCATACGACAACCCTCCTGTGCGGAGCCCTGTTGGCCTCACCGGCCATCGGCGCGGAGCTCCAGGAACCCGCCCCACTTCCAACCCTGCAAGAGGCGAGTGCCCACCTGCAGACTGCCAGTTGGGCAGAAGCGATTCACGATCTAGAACGCATCACCGAGGCCCAGCCGAAGAATGGTCAGGCCCACTTCCTGTTGGCTTTTGCAGTCCATGGTTCTGGAGATCTGGAACGTGCCGTGCATTTGCATCGCAAGGCGACGGAGTTCCCGAACGTGGCCACACTCGCCTGGTACAACCTCGGCTGTGCGGAATCCTTGCGTGGCAATCTTGAGGAGTCCTACCAGGCCCTCGACCAGGCTTACGCACTTGGTTACGTGAACCAGGCTCAACTGCTGGCCGACACCGACCTCGCAAATCTGCGTGCAGACGAGGGATTCCAAGCCTGGCTCTCAGGCAAGACTGGGAGCAAGACTCCTTCTCCGGCCAGTGCCCCGCTGCACTACCCCGAGGAGCGCCGCCAGTTCGACTTCACCATCGGGGATTGGGAGATTCACTCCGGCGGCCAGATCATCGGCCGCTCGAGTTACGAATTCGACCTCAATGGGCAGACCATCTTGATTCGAAACCAAGGCGTCTCCCTGGCGACCTTGACCTATGTCGAAAAAGAAAAGGTTTGGCGCCAAACCTGGATGAGCACCAACGGTCACCACGACATTCTCCAAGGAGGCGTGGAGGATGGCACCCTGACCATGCACCAGCCACTCCTGCGCGACCAGCCAGGCAGCATCGGCCGTGTTCAATATCGGGACATCCAAGCGGATCGTTTCACCTTGATCTGGGATGTCTCCGCAGATGAAGGGAAGACTTGGACGACCCAATGGCAAGGCACCTTGAAGCGCACCTCTTCACCGGAGCCCGAGGCTCGTTACTCCCTTGCGGGAATGGCACAGGACGCCGGTGCCGAGACCAAGCAATACGCCTTCAAGCTCGGCCGTTGGGACATCAAGGCGCGTGCGCTCACTCCCAATGGGGTGGTCGTCCAAGGCGTTGGCAGCTCGACCGTTTACTTCGCGGAGGACGGCAAGACGATCCTCGATGACATCGCTGTCGCATTCAATGGCGGCGGAGGCTTCACCGGAACCACCGAGCGGACCTGGTCGAAAGAGGACGGATTGTGGAATTGTCGGTGGGTCCCGGCGAATGGTGCCGCGACCGAATTCACCGCCACTTACGATGAGGAGCTGAAGCGCGTTGTGGAGACCTTCCGCGGCCAGGATCAGAACGGTGCCTTCACCGGAAAGCTCAGTTTCTACGACGTAACCGCGAACAGCATCCATGTTCGCCTGGACCACCACTATGACCAAGGTCCTGTGGTCAAGGGTGTCTGGGAGTACCTGGCGCGCAAGACTCCCTAACCAAAACTGGGCTCGGCGCTACTCGGCGCTGAGCCCTAGCTGACGCAGGAAGGCGCGGCTGTCGCTGTCACGGCCCAGGAAGGCGTGCACCGAATCCCGCACCGGGCGACTGCCGCCGACCTCGTAAATTTCGCGGCGTAGGCGCATGCCGACTTCCTGATCCAGGAAACGACCGGGCGAATCCTCGAAGGCCGTGGCCAGGTCGGCTGCGATCGAATCGGCCCACCCGTAACCGTAGTAGCCGGCGTCGTAACCGGTGAGGTGACCCCAGTAGGCCGCGAAATGAGTGCCTTCTGGAACCGGAAACAACATCTCGGTGTTCGTGGCATTGACCACCGCTTGGGCATCCGTGACCCCTCCCGCATGCAGACGCAGGTCACTCAGGGCCAAGCCCATCTGGCGGCGATAACCGATGCCTACCGTAGCCTGCTTGATCTCCTTCATTTTGCCAATGATCTCCGCAGGGATCAGCTTGGACGGGTCCTCGTAGTCGGCAGCGAAGGTCCGCAGCACGTCCACATCCCAGGCCCAGCTCTCGAACATCTGACTGGGCGCCTCGACGAAGTCTCGCGGCACGTTCCCGCCTGCGAACTGGGCGAACTCGGTCCGCGTTAGCACCGCGTGCATGGCATGGCCGAACTCGTGGAAGATGGTCTCCACCTCATCGTGGGACATCAAAGCCGGCGCATCCCCCACTCCCGGGGTGAAGTTGCACACCAGGGCGGCGACGGGCCTGCGGTAACGCCCATCGGCCAGGCGCTTGCCACCAAGGACATCGAACTGGGCGAAGTGGTTGTACTTGCCGGGCCGCGGGAAGAGGTCGAGGTAGAAGCAACCCAGAGGTTCCCCAGTGGCAGCATCGGTCACCATGTAGAGGCGCAGATCCTCAATCCAAGCGTATGGGGCCTCGATCGGGTGGAACTCAAGACCGAAGATGTGCTGGTAGATGGCGAACATGCCGTCGATCACGTCGTCGAGCTTGAAGTAGCGACGCATCGCCTCGGCATCGATGCCGTATTCGCTGAGCATCATCTTGTTCTGGTAGTAGCGGAAATCCCACCAATGGATCTCGGCGGCTGGATCGCCGGTCTCCTCGGCCTTGAGCTTGCGCAGACGCGCCACTTCGGACTGGAACTTCGTCTCCAAACCTGCAGCAAGATCCTCGCAGAAGTCGATCGCGGCTTTCCCGGTACCCGCCATCTTCGGCTCGGTCTTGTAGTCGGCCCAGTTGGCATAGCCCAACTTCGACGCGATCTGCCCGCGCACCGCCACCATCTCATCGAGCAGGGGGCCGTTGGATTCCATCGCCACCGAATAACGCGCCGCATTGGTCGCGCGACGCACCGCCTCGCTCCGCGCGTTGGCCATCACTGCCATGTAGTCCGGCGTGACGGTCACGCGTACTTCGTGGGTGCCATCGGGCTGCTTCGAACTTGCCAGGAATCCATCCGGCACGCCTTCCAGCTCCTCGGTGGTGAAGTAGAGCGAAACGGCTGCCTCCGTGATGTTGGTGTCGAAGGCATTGGTAATCCCGTTGAGTTCGTTCTGCAGGGCAGCGACCGCAGTACGCGTCGCGGCATCGAGATCGAAACCGGAACGGCGGTAGTCGCGCATGGTGTCTTCGAACAGTTTGCGCGACTCTCCCGTCAGGATGGCCCGCTCCCCCGCAACATGACGCTCGGCATAGGCGCGGCAGATGTCGTAGAGGTCTTCGCGGTAGCTCAAGGCCACCATCCAACCATCGACCTTCTGCACCTCCGCATTGCAGGCCTTGCGCACCTCATCCTCGACCCTGGTCTCCTTCATCAACCACAGCTGGTTGAGCAACTGAACGACCGGGTCCACCGCTTCGTCCAAGGCCGCGAAAGAGGATGCAAAGCTCACGTAATCCGGGTCCTGGGCCGCAATGGCATCCAGGGCGATCTCCGCTTCGGTCAAGACGCGATCGACTTCCGGACCGATGCCGGCTGCAGACCAATCGAGCTTCGGCAGGCCGATCACCACTCCATGCTGCTCCGCCGCAACCGCGAAATCGGACAACTGGCCCGGCTCTTGCGCCGTGAAGCGCTGGACCGTGACCTCGGAGGCCTCGCTGTGCTTCTGGGGAACCTGGCAGGCAAGAGCGGCAGCAACCAGCGGCAGGGCAATCGGGAGGAGGCGGAAGGTGCTTCGCATGGAAGCGATTCTAGGCCCGCCCTATTTCTTGGTCAGCCGGTACACATCCACTCGTTCCGCCTTATCGAAGGGAAATTCGTAATGGTCGATGGTATAGCCCTGCCACACGGCTTGTCCGTAGTGCGTGCTCTGCAACAACGGCATGACCGACTTCATGGTGGAGTCGTTGTCATCCGTATAGACCACCCACCACAGCGCTGCGGTCGGTTCCGGCGCGTGGATCGCCGACCAATCCGGCTCCACTCCCGCCTGACGCAACTGCACCCGCAGCCGCGCCATCGACCCGCCGAGGCCGTGGAAGTCTGGAGCGCCATCCTTCTGATTGCAGTAACCAGCGACCGCAGCTCCCGGTGGCACCATGGTCTTCATCCAGTCCGCGAACTCCGCAGCCGCGACGTCGCCATCGGTCTTGTAGGGCTGTTGCACATCGCGGATCAATCCACTGGTGGCGAAACCGAACAGCAGGACCACGACAAGAACCGCCCCTCCTGATGCGAAGTTCGGCCGGAGCTTGCCGAGTGCCGTTGCCACGCCATGCCCCATCAACAGGCAAGATGCAGGTGCGAGGAAAATCGAAACGCGAATGCTTCCACCGTAGGGATACTGCTGGAAGGTTGCTGCGATCAAGTTGAACAGCAAGGGGCTCATCAACAACAGCAAGAAGCGCCCTTGATGCGCGCGCACCAGCCCAACGGCGCCGACAAACATCAGCAGGAAACTCGCGCTGCTGCCGAAATCGCGTCCGCCGGTGGGGTAAGCGGCCATGTAACCGCAGTGGCGTTCGATCAGCCAATACGGCAAGGCCCACCAATGCTGCAAGGGTGGGAAGGCGGGCTTCCACATCTCCATCTCCGTCAACCACGAAGCGGCGCGCGCATGCGGCAAGGCATAGCTGAACACCATCCATGCCGCGACGCCGCCGAACAACAGGGATGCGGCGAAGGCTGGGCGTCGGGATGGGGCACGGCAGAAGAAGTAGAGCGCGAGGCCAGCGCTGGTGAACAAGGATGGATAACTCATCCACACGCCGATCAAGGAGAAGGCCACTAGCGCCATCGCCTTCTTGCGTTTTGCATGAGCATCGGCGCGGATGAGATCGAGCGCGAGGTTGAGTTGGATCAATGCCCACAGCAAGTCGATCGCATAGGGTTTCACCTCGACGGCATGGCGCAAGGGATAGTAAGAAGCACAGAAGATCGCGAACGCCAGTAAGGCCGAAGGTTGCGGCAGTGCCTTGAGGCAGAAACGCAGCATCAACCAGGTCGAAACGATGCCCGCGACCAGCGCCGGCAAGCGCAGCACCACGATCGAACCTTGGCCGAGTTCATAACAAGCCTTCTCCAGCCACCACCACAGCAAAGGACCGACTTGACCGTTCGGCAACGGCGCGACCAAATCGCCATAACCGGCTTGCGGGAAGTTGTTAATGACAAAGGCCTCATCGCCCCAAACCGGGAAGGCCAGGAGATACCGCACGAGCATCCACAGCAGGTGGATGCCGAGCATGGCCCAAGTCAGCAACAGCAGTTTCCGCGACGACACCGCACCATGTTAGTTTCTCCGCATGGACGAACCCGTCTTCCTCCCCTTGGGGCCGACTTACGACCCCGGCTGCCCGCCCGAACAGGCGGCGCGAGAGTTTCACGAGATCCTCAGCCGTCGGCGCAGCATCCGCGCCTTCTCCGACCAACCAGTAAGCAAGGGAACCGTCGAATGGATCATTTCGGCGGCCACCAGCGCTCCGAATGGAGCCAACAAGCAGCCTTGGCGATTCGTCGCGGTGTCGGATCCGGCGATCAAGCATCAGATCCGCCTCGCCGCTGAAGAGGAAGAGCGCGCGCTCTATGGAGGTCGCGCAAGTGAAGAGTGGCTCGAAGACTTGGCGCCATTGGGCACGGATGACGTCAAGGAATACCTCGACCTCGCCCCCTGGTTGATCATCGTCTTCCGCCTCACCTCCACCGATGAAGGCGGCAAGACCTACTACTCCAATGAATCCCTCGGCATTGCCACTGGCATGCTGTTGGCCGCCGCGCAGTTCGCCGGCTTGAGCACGCTGACCCATACGCCCAGCCCCATGCGCTTTCTTGCCGAACTGCTCGGACGTCCGGCGCACGAAAAGCCCTATATGCTCATCCCTCTCGGCTATCCTGCCGACGACTGCACCGTTCCGGCACATGCCATTGAGCGTAAGCCCTTGGAGGAAGTCCTCCTGTTCGACCCGACGTCCTCCCCAACATCCTGATCATGCATTCCTACCGTTCCCCCATCCTTCTCGGTGTCGCCGCCGCCGCGCTCGTCCTGTTCGGTATCCAGCAGGAGCCCACTGCCGTCGCCGCACCACCAGCCGCCGCGCAAGATGGTTATCGCATCCTCATCGTCAACGATGATGGCATCGATACTCCCGGCATTGCCGCTTTGGTCAAGGCCTTCGCGCCCATGGGTGATGTCATCGTCGCCGCCCCCGACGGCAACCGTTCCGGCGCCAGCCAGTCCAGTCATGTGTTCAGCGAGATCATGGTCGCAACGCCGCGCACCATGGAAGGCGCCTCCGAGGCCTGGGCTTTGAGCGGCACGCCCGCCGATTGCACTGCCTATGGAGTCATCGCATTCGGCGGTGAGGAAGGCTTCGACCTGGTGGTCTCCGGCATCAACCGCGGCAGCAACGTCGGCGATGTCGCGCATTACTCCGGTACCGTCGGCGCGGCGATCGAAGGTGGCATGCGCGGGATTCCGTCGATCGCGATCAGCGAGGACAGCCGCATCAAGGATCACAGCGTGAGTGCTGAATTCACGGCACGATTCGCTGCCAAGCTACTTGCCGAAGGCGGTACTCCCGGCGTGATCTACAGCATCAATGTGCCGTCGGCCGAGCCGAAAGGTGTGAAGGTTGCGCCCATGGGCGGCCTTTACATTGGCATCACCCATTTCGATCGTAAGGATCAAGAAGACGGTTCGCACAAAGCCAAGGCACGCATCCAGTGGAACCATGAACCCCCTGCCGGCACCGATTCGGCCGCCTATCAGGAAGGCTTCATCAGCATCGCTCCCCTCCGCATCGACTGGACCGATCATGCATCGATCGCCAAGGTCGAAGGCTGGGGTGTGAGCCTGGAAGACTAAGCTTCGCGCACGAAGCCGCGCGGTCTACCAGAGGATCCGCGCGCCAGCCCAAGTGAGGCCGCAACCGAAGGCGCCGAGCACCAGGTAGGTGTCTTTCTCGAACAGGCCCTTGTGATAACCCTCGGACATCAGGATCGGCACCGACGCCGAACTGGTGTTGCCGTACTTGGTGATGTTGTGCAGCACCTTCTTCGGCGGAATGCCCAAGTGGCTGGTGGCCTGCTCGAGGATCCGGCGGTTCATCTGGTGCGGGATCATCCAACCGAGCTTCTCGGGATCCTGGCCTTGCATGGCCCAATCCAACAGCCAGATCATCTTCGAGGCGGCGAAGCGGTAGACCGGACGCCCTTCCATCTTGATGTAGTGACTACGCTCGTCGAGGATCTCGTGCGTCATCGGATCGCCGGCGCCACCGCGCGGACGAATGATGTACTTGGCGCCATCACCATCGGCGCCGATGTGGATGTCTTCGATCAGACCACGCTTGCAGGTCGCGTGCGGCTGCAGCACCACGGCGCCGGCACCATCGCCGAACAACACCACGGTGGAGCGGTCTTCCTTATCGATCATGCGCGACATGGCATCACCGCCGATGACGAGCACGTTCTTGTACTTGCCGGTCTCCACGAACTGCGAGCCGACGGCCAGCGCATACATGAATCCGGAGCACGCAGCGGCCACATCAAAGGCGCCGCATTTCGAAAGGCCAAGGCGCGACTGCACGATGCAAGCCGCAGACGGCGCGGTGTAATCACCCGACACCGTACCGATGACGATCATGTCGATGTCTTCGGGATTGACTCCCGCATCTTCCATAGCCATCTTGCCGGCACCCACGAACATGTCGCAGGGCTTCTCGTCATCGCGGAGCCAACGGCGTTCGGCAATGCCGGTCCGCTGCTGGATCCACTCATCCGAGGTATCCAGGTATTGAGTAAACCACTCGTTATCGATTACCTGGTCTGGGACCCAGTGACCGATTCCGGCGATTCCTGCGGGTACGAGTTCTGCCATCGATGAGAGGTGGGCCACGTCGGGCCGACCGTGAATCATACCTTCTTATCGGTCAGGGGACAGCTTCTGCTTCAATTCCGAGACCGACGGCACGCCAATCCAGGCGTCGAGCACGCGGCCCTCGGCATCGAGCAGGAAACAACCTGGGGTCAGCTCGGAGGCTGGTTGTGGGTTTTTCTCGCCAGCAGGGCGATACGGCTTGAGCAGTTGGTCCTGAAGCACCTTGAAGGCGTCGATATCGTCCTCGGTGCGGTCTAGAAGCGGCTGGAAACTCGGATTCCAGGTCTTTTGGTACTGCTCCATCTCCTTGCGCGAATCCCCATCGCTGTTGTTGAAGCCGAAGATGCCCAGTTGCTCCTCTGGGAAGGCCGCACGCATGGCCGCGAGGGTCGGATCGGCCTTCTTGCAGGCCACGCAAGTCGTGAACCAGCTCATGACCAGGCGATAAGGCGCATCAGTTTGGTTTTCGAGCAGGCGTTTCAATTCCGGACTGTGCCCTATCTCGTCCACCCGGTCGACCGCGCTGACGTTGGCGCGCGGAGCCAACGGCTTCAGGCGACCGACGATTGCCTCCTTGCCAGGTTCGGCGCGTTCGCGCACATAGGCCAGGGATCCGGCCGGCATCGAAGGGACCTCGGTCACCCGACCGCTTGGCCACAACACCTTGATCCCTGGAATCCGATCTAAGGTGCCGATGCCGATGTACATGGTGGCACTGTTCTGCGCACCCAAACCTTCGCCGCAACGATATTCGCGCAGCAAAGTGCGACCCCCGAGATCGACCAGCACGCGCGCGCCGATGCCATCGCGGTTACTCCATTCCGGATCGGGGTCAGGCCCATGATTGCCGCCTTCCAAGCGCACATAGATGGCCCGCCCCCGCTGTTCTTCCGGCAATAACTCACCGAAACGGTTGCGGAACAACTGCACTAGCGGACGATTGGCGTTGACCATGACGAAATCCTGGAAGCCATCATGGTCAAAATCCAGCAACGAGAAGGTGCGGCTGTCCCAGGAGACATCGGCATGACTGATGCCGGACATCTCGAGGAAATCCTTCCCCTCCATGTTCTTCCAGTAGTGGTTGCGTTCATGCCCACTCCAGGATGCACCACGGGTGACGCCACCCGGTTCCACCACCGCCTCAGCCTTACGCTGCCCACTGCGGTTCTCACGAATGTCCTTGTCTCGGTCGACCACCGAGCGCCAGAAGCTCGATCACAAATCGACGTCGATCGAAGCCTCTTCTGGCGCGGTGTAGAAACCGGCCGGTGCGTAGAGGTCGAGCCAAGTGTCGTTGTCGAAGTCGGCGAACTGTGCGCCCCAACCCCAACCGCCGGGCTCCACCGGGATCTTCGGTCGCTCCACACCCGACACCTTGCTCCACGCGGTCTCCGGACCTTCATTGCGGAACAGCGAGTTGCCGGCGCCCAAAGCGTGATACACCGGATCGAGGGATGGACTATCCCCCATCACCTCCGGGTCGAAGTTCGACAAGCCTTCGGTGAAGAAGCTGGTCACGCGACGTGCGGCCTTCGAGAACATGTTCGTCACGTAAAGGTCCTGCAGGCCATCGCCGTCGTAGTCACCCCAAGTGGCGCCCATGCCGAAACCGACATCGACCACGCCCAGTTCTTCCGAGACATCGGTGAAGCTGCCATCGCCTTCATTGCGGAACAAATAGTTCGGCGCGAAGTCATTGGCGGTGTAGAGATCAACATCGCCATCGTTGTCGTAGTCGGCCCAGGTGGACTGATAACAGTTCCGCAGGATGCGCAAGTTATCGGCACCCTTGGCCACCTCGAATCGTCCGCCGCCGAGATTGCGCAGCAGCACATTTGGCGGACCCGGCCGATCGGTGTCCACCATGAGGGTCTGCGATTGCTCGATCATGAGCTTGTGCAGGGCCTCGAAATCGGGCTTCTTCAGGTAATCGCGCAAGTGGAACTCGGCGACTTCGCGGCTGGCATTCTTGTTGGTGCCGCGGATCGCATTGATCGCGAAGTTGACGAAGTTGGCGGCGTAGGTGGAACAGTAGATATCCAGCAGACCATCATTGTCATAGTCGACGGCGTTGAGTGAACTCACGAAGTAGGGCAGATCGCCCATGGCAATCCAATCCCCACTGCGATCGACCCATTTGCCACCGGTGTTTTCCAACACGCGGCAACGGTCCAAGGTTCCCCCGAGGAAACAATCCAAGTCGCCATCGTTATCGAGGTCGACGAACATCGCGGATGCGGTGTAGCCATCGAAATCCAGGCCTAAGTCGGCGGCGACTTCCTCGAAGGTGCCGTCGCGCATGTTGTGAAACATCATGTTGCGGCCACTGCGCTCCTGGACATAGAAATCATCCCAGCCATCGCCGTCGTAATCGACCACGGCACAGGTCGGGTGCACTTCCCCCGCCGACGGACGCCAGCTCAGGTAAGGCTTCTTCCACTTGCGGCCCTTGTCGAGGAACTCGACCACCATCTCTTCATGCAAGGACCGACGTGCGCGTTCCAGGTCGGCGGGATCCCGCACCACCTCATCGAGCACATCCTCGAACAGCGGCAAATCACTCTGCAGGAACTCCATCGAGCGGCATTCCCACGCGAAGATCTTCCAATCCTGCTTGGGAATACGATCTTCCCAATCCGAGTTCGGCTGCATGCGCCAATCGACATCGAACTTGGCAGCCAGATGACCGATCTGCCCATTCTTCATGCGCGCCTCGGCCGTCAGCTGCAAGGTGGTCCGCCACTCCCGACGCCCTTCGCGGTCCAACCACACGGGCACCGGCAAATGGATCTTGCACTTCGGGTGCTCCAGCCATTCGATCTCCTCGAACAGCTCGGTCAACAGGTGAATGTCTTCCGGAGCAACCGTACTCACCTCTTCCGCTACATCCCACACTCGACGCCTTCCGCTACCCGCATTGATCAAGCCACTTTGCGCGGTATCCAGATTGCCGAAGCCGCGGAAGCGCACTTGATCCTCGAACAGGTGACGATCCAATGCCGAAGGGAACTGCAGGTTCGCCGCGGAAGTCGCCAAGGACTTCAGATAACCGCTGGCTTTCCAGCCGCCAACGAGTCCCTCCGAAGTCTCCATACGCTCGGCAACGACATCCAAGGCCGTGGGTTCTTCCGGTTTGGAGCAACCACTTCCGAGACTCAGAAGCAGCAGGGAAATAACAGGCACAGGGAGGTGCCGGACAGTCCGTGGAGAGATGTTTCTCAAGGCCTGGCAGATCGAGGGGTAAGAGGTTCCGAAAAAAGAACCGCCCCCATCCTAGGACAGGGGCGGCCTCGTGGGACGCGGCATGAGAACAAACTCTCAAGCCGCATCATGTGCTGGATGCATTCCTAGAAGTCGTGGTGCCCCTCCCACTTCCGGATCATCTTCTTGACCGCGGAGTAGGTAGGTACGCCAGCATCGATGTAAAGGATGTTGCCATCAGCATCGGTGATGATGGTTCCAGGCGTGAGAGCACTGGCATCCTCCAAGGCACCGTTGTTCTTGATCTGACCGAGAATCTCATCCTGCAGACGCTTGAACTCCTCGATGTCGTCATCGGTGCGTTCAGTCAGCATGGTGTAGGCCGGCTTGTAGGTCTCGGCGTACTTCTTCATCTCGTTCACGGAATCACCGCCATCGTTGTTGAAGCCGAACACTTCCAGCTCGGTATCTTCAAAGTTGGCAGAGAGACCTTCCACGATCGGTGCAGCGCGCTTGCATGCAGAGCAAGTCGTGAACCAAGTGGTGAACAAGCGGTACTTCGCCTTCGAATCCTTCGACATGCGCGCCAGCATCGGGCTGGTGCCCAAGCTCTTCACCTCAGGGTGCAGGGAGCTGTCGGAAGCGATCTTGCCACTCAGTGGCTTCAGCGGAGAGACCTCGAAGCCATCGCCGTTGGGCGAATCAGCCTTGTTCTCGTAGACGGTGACCACATCGCCTTGATGCACGGTGCCGACCTCGGTGACCTTGCCGTTAGGCCAGACCACGCGGACATCGCCCGCCATCTCGTTGGCACCGATGCCGACGGACATGGTGGCGCTGTTCTGCGCACCCAAGCCCTCGCCACAACGATGCTCACGCATGATGTTCATGTCGCCTGCGGTCAGGTAGAGCTTGGCTCCATAACCATCACGGTTGCCCCACTCAGTGGAAGGCTGTGCCGAACGGTTACCACCGACGAACTGGAACATCACGGGCAGGATGCGGTTTTCCTCCGTCATCAGGTCACCGATGTTGTTGCGGTAGACCTGCGTGTAAGGACGGTTGGCACTCACCAGGACGAAATCCTGATACCCATCGTGATCGTAGTCGATGAGGCCCATCGAACGGGCATCACCGCTGTGGTCCGCACCCGAGATGGCAGTTTGCGTCGCGAAGGACTTGCCACCCTCGTTGAGGAAGAAGTGGTTAATCTCGTTACCCGAGAAGGAGGCACCGGAACTGATGTTACCGGGCTCGATCTGGACTCCAAGGGAACCGCCAGACTTGATCTCTTTCGAACTGTTGCGTACGACCGCACGCCAGAAGTTCGATCACAAGTCGACGTCACGCTTCTTCTCTTTCGGCGCGGTGTAATAACCGGCAGGCGCGTAGATATCGAGCCAGCCATCGTTGTTGAAGTCGGCGAACTGGGTACCCCAGCACCAACCGGCGGTTTCGACACTGTGCAGAGGCTTGCCAGCATCGGAAACCTTCTCCCATGCGGTGTCGGGGCCATCGTTGTGGAACAGGGAGTTGCCACGACCGAGCTGCTCGATCACTGGATCGATGCCTTCGCCTCCAAGCAGGTCGCCGTCGTAGTTCGAACGGCCCTCCAAGAAGAAGCTGGTCACACGACGAGCTGCCTTCGAGAACATGTTGGCGACGTAAAGGTCTTGGCGACCGTCGTTGTCGTAGTCACCAATGGTGACGCCCATGCCGAAGCCGATGTCGGCAACGTTCATGATTTCCGTGGCATCGGTGAAGGTGCCATCGCCATCGTTGCGGAACATGAAGTTCGGCGCGAAGTCGTTGGCGCAGTACATGTCTGGGTCGCCATCGTTATCGAAGTCGGCCCAGGTGGTCTGGAAGGAGTTGTAGAACAGACGCAGGTTCTCCGTATCCGGAGCCGGCTCGAAGCGGCCGTTGCCCATGTTCTTCAACAGGATGTTCGGAGGACCCGGACGGCTGGTGTGCAGTTGCCCCAGCTCAGCAGCACTCTCGATGCGGCTTTCCAGTTCCTTCCAATCCGATTCGGCCAGGAACTCGCGCATTGCGGTGAGTGCCATCTCGGCCTTCTTCGGGTTCTTGCTCTGCCCCTTCAAAGCGACCAGCGCACGCTGGATGTAGAAGGCGGCGTATGCGGAGCAGTAGATATCACCCAGGCCATCGCCGTCGTAGTCGACGAAGTTCACGGCACTGATGTGATACGGCAGGTGCTCTTCGTCGATCCAATCACCCGAGCGGTCGATGAACTTGCCATCGACGTTCTCGAGGATGCGACTACGCTCAACGCTTCCGCCGAGGAAGACATCCAAGTCGCCGTCGTTATCGACGTCGGCGAAGGCGCCACTCGAAGTCGCTGCGACGAATCCAAGACCGAGGTCTTCCGCGACTTCGGTGAAGGTTCCATCACCGTTGTTGTGGAAGAACAGGTTGCGGCCTTGACGCTCCTGGACGTAGAAGTCGTCCCAACCATCGCGGTCGTAGTCGACCACGTTGACCGTCGGGTGACGCTCGCCACCAGCGATCTGCCAGGATGGGTGCGGCTTGTCATAACGCTCGCCATCGCGACGTGCCTGCAGGAAGTCTGCAACCATACCTTCGTGGATGGACTGACGTGCAAGCTCGAGCGACTCACCATCCGGCACCAGGTCATCGAGGACTTCCTCGAACAACCAGCCGTCGGTCTCGGTGATGCCGAGGGACTTCACTTCCCAGCTCACGCAACGCCAAGTCTCGTTATCCGGATCGTTCTTGTCGTAATCGGCAGGATCCAGCTCCCAGATGGTCTCGTTGAAGCCTTTGATGGCTGCGAAGCGACCATCCTTCATGCGCGCCTTACCGACGAACTTGAGGGAGATCTTCCACTGGTGCATGGACTCTGGGTCGACCCATTCCGGCACTGGCAGGTTGATCTTGAACTTCGCGTATTTGAAGTAGTCGACCTCGTCGAGCAGGCTGGTGAACACCGAGAGGTCGCCGTAATCGGTCGTGCCTTCGGCGCCATCCATCGAGACGGTCAAGGTTTCCGGCGCGAGCTCCCAATGACGGGAACCGGCGGTGCCTTGGTTCATCACTTCATCGATCTCAGGGAAATCTTCGACGATGCCCTTGAACTGGAAGTTGTCCGGGAAGTAATGCGCACAGAGCTGGCCCGGGAAGCTCTTGCTCTCGACAGCCTTGCCCAGCTTCCCAAGGAAGCCGGTCTTGTTCCAAGACAAGAGCAGTGCTTCGGACCGGACCATACGTTCGGTCTGAATCTCGAAGGGCGTAGGTGGCCGATCGGGGGCCTTGCTGCAGCTCATGGAGCCGACCAGCAACAACCCGACCGAAGTGGCGGTCAGGAGGGGGAAATGGAAACGTTTCATGGTGAATGAGGAGGAAGCGGTAGTCTCTCACCGAACAGTTTAGGTAGGGTGGAGTCCTTCAAGCAGAATTATCGACAACTTCATCCGCCTTTTCATCCCAAAAATCCTTAGGTTATCTGGCTATCATAGGCCAAGACTGAGGCATCATGATTCTTGAGCGATACCGTGAAGACCCCACCTAAAAAAGCCACCATTAC
>JBMYYH010000036.1:0-27244 GCA_049609225.1 Planctomycetota bacterium
CCTTGGCCCAACCAAGGATCTCCTTCGACATCGATGTCCTGGAATCGGGGATACCAGGTAGGCTGGAAGTCTTATGAACGATGTACCCGAGCTGCAGACGCAAATCCGTGTCGTAGGCCGTGAAATATGGAAAGCCTGTGGCGCGGCTTTGGCGGCGATCTTGATTCTTGTCGCTGCGGGGCTTTCGGATGAACTGCACGATGAAGCGGTTTGGGATCCACTCTCCTATGACCCGACACCACCAAACCCGCTTGCCCCATGGTTCGTCGGAGCCTATTGCAGCGCACTCCTGCTCGATGCATTCTTCCTTTACCGCGCTTGGAAATATCGCTTCCCTGGCTTCTTGCCAAACCGATATGTGTTCCCACTTTTCGTAGCGGGAACGATGATTGCTTTGGCCTGTTTAGGCATGGTAATGGGCCTGCTTTTCGATGATTAAGGGTCGCGACGTTCCTCGTCGTATCCTCTGACCGCCCTCCGATGCGCTGGGCTTTGGCCGCAGCATGAAACGCCCCATCACCCCCGGTCGCAAGCACCTGGCATGAGTGACTTCATGAAGCGCGCTTTGGGCGGCATGGTGAAGGATGCCCTCGACGAGGCCAACATCGACTTGGGTGGTCGTGGCAGGGATCAACAAGCGGCGCCCACCGCGGAGAAGGAAATCATGATTCGATGCCAATCCTGCCGCACTCTCAACGAAGAGGATTCCAAGTTCTGCCAGGAATGCGGGCGTCCGGTGTAAGACAACAGGAAACGCGCGTTAGCCTATGGGGGCATGGATGCTTCGACCCCAACCACCCGTGACCACGGCCCTCAACCCATCGCGACTTTGACGGAGGAGTGCGGACTGAAATCCGCAGACTTGGTGGAAGCCAGTCCAGCTCAGCTGACCCACAAGACGGTCGCGCGTGCATGCAAGGGGCGTTGGCTCACTCCGAACTCGCGTCGGAAGGTGTTGGCCGCAATGAATGCTGCCAGCGGCAAGGCCTTTCAGATGAACGAGCTGTTCTCATACGCTTAAGAGAACCATGTTCTCCTCTGAGGCTCGGTGGATCCTGCTCCTAATAGGTTTGGGATTGGCCTACCTCGGCTTGGTGATCACCTGGATGGAAGGAGGCGTGCTGGAACAGCATGGCTTTCCGTTCCCCTTTGCTGTGATGGATCATGGCGACACCTCGGTACCCGACCCGAATCCGCCTTTGCAATGGCTGCCTTATGCGTGGTTGCGCATCTTGGGCAACTCCATTCTGCTCGGCAGTGTTCCGGCCTGCGTGTACACCTTTTGGAAAAGGAGTACACGCAAGCGGAAGGAAACTTCAGGCAAGGACTAGGGGAAGACGAAGCCCATCACTTCGCTGATGCGGCAAGCTTCCAGGTCGAGTGCTTGGAAGTAACCGGTCGTGCCCATGGCCGAGGAAGGCACCATGCCGATGACCAGGGCGTTGCCCGTCGCACTTGCAGGAGCCGTACCGACCACCGTGGCCGACGCGATGCCGTAATCCACCGGGCAGGCACCGATGGTGGTGGTGCCGGTAGCTAATCCGAAGACCAGTTCCACATTGTGGTTGGCGTAGACGCCACTGATTTGGAAGGTGTTGTTCTGACCGGCGAGGCCAGGTGTCGGGTGGGAGATGGCCACCGGCAGATCCTGCTGGTTGATGCCATTGATGACCTGGACGATTTGCGCCGTCACCGTCGTTGCGGTGTAGACCACTTCAACACCGTGGCCCAACGGAAGGTTCGCACCGATCAGTTTGACGCTATCAAATTGACCATTGATCGTACCTGCCGTCAGCACGACGAACTGTTGGCCGAAGCTCGGGTTGAAGCCGTTCACCGCGCGGAGACGAAGTTCACCACCAAGGTTGGCAGTGCTGGAGACATCGAGCACATCGTGTTCAGTGTCTGGGGTCAGTCCACCGAGTTCGATCGCCAGAGTTCCGCTCGCGTCTTGCGTGAAGTTACCCGTGACGTCAAGCGTGCCGATGTCGTTGAGGCCAGGGCGCACGAAGCCGCTATTGGTGAAGACGATGGTGGAAACCACCATGGTGCCATTGCCGCGGACCGTGCCGCCGCTTTGGTTGTTGAAGTTGCCGGAGTTGAAGGTGCAGCTGGTCCCGTCAATCGAGACGGTGCCCGTGTTGTTCACGGTTCCCTTCACGGTGCGTGCGCCGCCTGCGCCAGGATTGGCTTCCAGCAAACCAGTGTTGTTGAGGGCAAAGCCGTTGACGTCGAGCGTAGTGCCGAAACCACCACCCTCTGAAGTGAGGTAAAGGTTGCCGGCGTTAGCGAGGTCCGCCACGGGGTTAAGGACTTGATTGCCAATCAGGTTCGACCCGATCAGGTGCAAGTCTTGGCCCGAAGCGACGGAACCGGTGAAGTTCGTCGTACCCCTCAAACCGAGATTGATCGGATTCAGGAAACTCGGATCGAAAGTCAGGTTCGAACTGCGAAGGTCCAGCTGTCCTTTCATCTTGCCGGAGATGAAGGTGTTGTTGCCACCGAGGTGGGTAAACGTGCCCATATTGGCGATGCCGCCGGATTGCTGCACCAAGTCGGCGCTGGCAGCCATGGTCAGGGTGTTGCCTGAAGAAACTCCGAGGGTGCCCGCATTCGTGAGGGTTCCAGCGTTGAAGTTGGTCGCTACCTGTATTTCCATCGTGCCGGTGTTGTGGTGATGGCCATTCAAGATGCGCGCACCACCCGCACCCGGTTCGGTGCGCAGGGTGCCACTGTTGGTCAGGGTCATGCCCGATGCCGCGGTCAAGGTCGAGGCGAAGCCGCCGCCGACGGAACCCAACACCAAGGTACCGGCCATGGTCTGATCGCTCGGGACGGTCAAGACGCCATTGCCGATCGCATTGTGACCGAACAGGTTCAGTTGCGTGTTGGCTGGAACATCCGACAACAAGGTGGAGGAACCACTGAGCTGCATCGTGGCAGGGTTGGTGAAACTCGGCGCGATCGTCAGCGTCGAATGGCGCAGCTGCGCCTCGCCGATCAAGGTGCCCCCGGTGAAAGTGTCGGCGCCACTGGTATGCAGGAAACTGTTGCCGATGTCGAAGGTGCCACTGACCAGCTCGAAGTCATTGGTGGCGGCCAAGTTCATTCCCGCCGTCGGGCCGTTGGTCCAAGTTCCGAAGTTGCGAATGGTTCCCGTATTGAACAGGGCATTGGCGACTTCGACGGACACGGTGCCATGATTGTCGAGACCTCCTTGGTAGGTGCGCGCTCCACCTGCGCCAGGCAGGATGCGCAGCGTGCCTTGGTTGTCCAGAATCGTGCCGGAACCTGCCCAGGTGGAAGCGAATCCACCACCAAAGGAACTGATGTCCAGTTGCCCCAGGTTCGTCAGCGAAGCGGTAGGCGTGAGCACACCATTGCCGATGCTGCTGTGCCCCAGCAAGCTGATGGTGGTGCCTGCGGGAATGTCGGTCGAAAGCCCGGAGGACCCCGAAACATTCGGCGTAAAGGTGCTGGTGAAGGCCGGGTCAAAACTCAGGGTCGTATGACGCAACTCTGGAGCGCCCGTCATGTTGCCGCCTTGGAAATGATCGACGCCGTTGTTGTGGATGAAAGTGCCATCCAACTGGAAGGTGCCGCTCTCTTGAGTGAAGCTGGTGCCTGCAGGCATCGTCAAAGTTGCACCCGAGTTCACCGTCCAACTATTGCGGTTCACGAACGGTCCGGTGTTCATCGTCGTGTTGGCCTCGACGACGGTGGTGCCGCCGAGATCGTTGATGAAGTTGCCGTTAAAGGTGCGTGCCCCGCCAGCACCCGCCAGCACGTTGAAATTCGCCTGGTTCGTAAGCGCTTGCCCAGCGCCCATGGTGATGGTGGATGCGAATCCACCGCCAACCGACTCCATCACCAGGTTGCCCTGATTGCTCAGGGGGTTCGCCACGTTCATCAAACCATTGCCAACGGCATTGTGGCCAGCCACGCGCACCGTTTGCGGGCCGAATACCGTTCCGGTCAAGTTGGTGGTGCCGCGTAACTCGAAAGTACCGGTGCCAGGATGGTTCAGGGCAAGGTCGCCAGCGGTCTTGCGCACCATGCCGACGACGTCGCCACCGTTCAGACTGAAGGTGGAGCTCGTCTGCAGCATGTCCCCGGTGACCGTGAGGGTGCCGCCTTGAAGGTCGAAATCGTGACCGGAGTTCAAGGTCAGCAAGGTAGAGCCTGCGACGTTGATGTTGCCTGAAACCTGCTCCGTCAAGCCTGGCCGCAGGGTCGCGTTGGTGTTCACATTGACGGTGCCTGTGTTGCGCAGATTGCCTTCGAAGAATCGTGAACCACCCGTGCCGGGATCCATCAAGAAGGTTCCCGCGTTATCCAAGCGCGCACCTGCAGCCAAGGTCAAGGTTGCACTGTAACCGCCGCCCTCCGAACCTAGTGTCAAATCCGCATTGTTCGAGGTGATGTTATTCAGCGTGAGATTGGCGTGCCCAACCAAGTTGCTGCCGAGGACTCGCAAGGTGTCGTTCTGCACGATGTGATTGATCGTGCTGGTACCGCGCACCGCGATGTCCGACTGGTTGTTCAGCGAACCCGTCCCGAGCCAATGACTGCTGTGCAGATTCAACACATGCCCAGTCGCCGGGCCGATCTGTCCGGCACCGTTCATCGTTACCGTGCGGCCGACAGCCAGCAGTTCGGCATCGTTGACGGCGAAGTCGAAGCGATCCATGACCACGTCGAGATTCATCGTCACCGTATAAGGGTTGATGCCTGGTGTGGTGATCGCGGGCCAATCCGCGGGCCCGTTCGGCACGGTGCCGGTGGACCACTTGGTGGTGTCATTCCAGTTACCGTTGGTGCCGGTATTCCAGGAATGCGTCTGGGCTTGAAGGGAGCCTGCCGAAATCAGCAGGAATAGAGCAAAAAGTAGCGAGTAACGCATGAGGGGGTCGATTGGGGAAACGAGCGAATCGTGGGGGGGATATCCGAGTCTAGAAGGACGGGGTAACTAGGAAGGTGTATTTTCCCGGAAATGGGGCTTCGGCAGTCTCCAAGCATTTGCCAGTGGCCTCGTCCGGTGCCCAAGCAGGGGAGGACGCCTACCCGAAAGGCCGCTAGAATGCGCGATCGGGTTCGCCTAGAGACCCCTGTTCACCATGACTGAAGTCTTCCTCGTCAGTGCTTGTCGCACACCCATCGGCCGCTTCCAGGGCGGTCTCTCTTCCCTTCGTGCCCCAGAATTAGGCGGTTTGGCCGTCTCTGAGGCCCTTTCCCGTGCCAATGTGGCGCCGGAACTGGTCGACGAAGTGATCCTCGGCAATGTGCTGCAGGCCGGTGTGGGTCAAAACCCTGCACGTCAGGCGATGCGCGCAGCCGGAATCCCCGACAGCGTCGCGCCCTACACCGTCAACATGGTGTGCGGTTCCGGTCTCAAGTCGGTGATGCTCGGCACCCAAGCCATCAAGGCTGGCGATAAGGACATCGTCGTGGCGGGTGGCATGGAGAACATGAGCCAGGCGCCTTATCTGATGCCTGCCGCACGGACTGGCGCGCGCTTGGGCGATACCAAGATGATCGACGCCATGGTCCACGATGGTCTGTGGGATGTCTACTCCAACAAGCACATGGGCATGACGGGTGAGTTGGTCGCCGACGAGATCAAGATCTCGCGCGAGCAGCAGGATGCCTTCGCTGCCGAATCGCATCGTCGCGCCACCGAGGCTTGGGAAAGCGGCAAGTTCGATGCCGAGACCTTCACCGTCGAAGTGCCGCAGCGTCGCAAGGATCCGCTGCAGATCTCGAAGGATGAAGGCGTGCGTGGCGATGTCACCGCCGACTCCCTCGGTAAATTGCGTCCGGCGTTTACGAAGGAAGGTTCCGTCACTGCAGGCAACGCATCGCAGCTCAGCGATGGCGCCTCGGCCGTGGTGCTTGCCTCCGCCGCAGCCGTCGAGAAGCATGGCTTGAAGCCGCTGGCCAAGATCACCGGTTACTGCGAAGGCGGTATGGCTCCGGAGTGGGTCATGATGGCGCCGAAGGTTGCTGTCGAGAACTTCGAGGCGAAGACCGGCATGAGCCGCCAAGACTTCGACCTCTACGAGTTCAACGAAGCCTTCAGTTCCGCAGCCTGCGCACTGGTCAAGACTCTCGAGCTGGACCCGGCCAAGGTCAACGTCAACGGTGGCGCTGTCGCTCTCGGTCACCCCATCGGCGCATCCGGCGCCCGCATCCTCACGACCCTCGCCTATGCGCTGAAGGATCGTGGTCTCAAGACTGGCCTCGCAGCCCTCTGCCTCGGTGGTGGAAACGCGGTCGTCACTTCCATCGAGCTCTGCTAAAGC
Organism: Planctomycetota bacterium; assembly: GCA_049609225.1. Taxonomy (GTDB): domain Bacteria; phylum Planctomycetota; class UBA1135; order UBA1135; family UBA1135. Next base: position 6,303 of record JBMYYH010000036.1, read on the forward strand.
GCGCTGCGCAGCAACGAAATGACTGATTCCCTCAAAGTCGCCGTCATCGGTGCAGGAACCATGGGTAATGGGATTGCCCAGACTTTCGCCACCTTCGGCCACCAGGTCACCCTGATCGAAGTCGCCCAAGATGGCCTCGATCGTGGCCTTACCACTATCCGCAAGTCGTTGGATCGCTTCGTCAAGAAGGAGAAGATGACCCAGGAGGAGACCGACGCCATCTTCAACAACATCAGCGGCAGCCTCGACATGGAAGGCGCCGTGGCCGGTGTCGACATGGTCGTCGAAGCCGTGTTCGAGAACGAGCAGGTCAAGAAGGACATCTTCGTGCGTCTCGATAAGGCCGCACCTGCCGGTTGCATCCTGGCTTCCAACACCAGCTCCATCTCGATCACGTCGATTGCGAGCGTGACTTCGCGCCCGGAGTCGGTGGTGGGCATGCACTTCATGAACCCGGTGCCATTGATGAAGCTCGTCGAGCTGATCAAGGGCGAGAAGACCAGTGATGAGGTTGTTGCCAAGACCAAGGCGATCGCCGAGGCCATCGGCAAGACCGTCGGCGTGTCCGAGGACTACGCCGGTTTCGTCGCCAACCGCATCCTGATGCCGATGATCAACGAAGCAGCCTTCACCCTCTATGAAGGCATCGCCACTCGCGAAGACATCGACACCATCATGAAGCTGGGCATGAACCACCCGATGGGCCCGCTGACCCTGGCCGACTTCATCGGCATCGACGTCTGCGTCAACATCCTCGACTACCTCTACGAGCAGTTCGGGGATCCCAAGTTCCGTTGCGCGCCGAACATGCGCCGCATGGTCGAGGCCGGCAAGCTGGGGCGCAAGTCCGGCGAAGGTTTCTACGACTACCGCTAGAGCAACGACCTCCAGCAAAGCCCTGAGGGTGTGCGGCATGACCGCACCGCCCTCAGGGCTTTCTTCATTTGGCGTTCAGGTTTGACTGGTTACGGTGGGGGAGCTTCCAAGCAACCCCCGCCTGGAAACGCCAACTCCAAACGCAACTCCACCCATGGGTACTCCCAAGACATTGTTTTCTGCGTCGTGCACACTTGCGGCGTTTCTGCTCTTTCTTCCTGCGTGCAGCCTCTGTTGCGCCGATTCCGCAGCCTGTTGCGCAGAGGAGGAGGTCGAGATCGCCTGGGATGCGGTGCCTGCGCATGTGCAGAAGGCAGCCCTGTTCTACGCCGAAGGCCGTGAGATTGAAGAGATCACCTTCGACATGGAGGATGGCCAAGAGGTCTATGAGATTGAACTCGACGGCCCGCATGGCGAGGTCGATCTTCTGCTCGGCACCGATGGCCGCTTGATCGCGATCGAAACGGATGACGACGACGATGATGACGATCGCGACTAAGCTCCACTCTTCATCCTGAATTCATGTCCTTGCTCCATGATGCCTAGCGTCATGGAGCATCGAACTTCTAAGCCTCAATCCAACCCCTCGCCCGCCGTCCGCCAACCCGGTGGCATCTTTCTTCTTCGCGGATGGCTGGGCATCTTGACCCTGACGCCCCTAGGGATCGCGGCAGCCTTCAGCGTGCTGCCTTATGCTTCGTTTAGCTTGCAAGGCATGTTGTGGTCTTCCCTTGGAGCCCTCTTGATCTTGACGGGGGTCCTTTGGCGCACCTGGGCGATGCTCTACGTCGGTGGGCGCAAAAGTCGTACCTTGGTGCAGACAGGGCCTTATAGCTTGAGCCGTCACCCGCTTTACTTCGGCACCTTCCTGGTGGGACTCGGTGCCGGCGTGATGTTGCAGTCCATCACCTTCGTGGCGGCCTTCCTATTGTTGTTCCCCATCATCTATCTGCCGGTTATCCAGGAAGAAGAGCGCGTGCTGCATTGGAATCATCCCCTGGATTTCGAAGGCTATCGGATGCGGGTGCCGCATCGCTTCCTGCCTAGCCTGCGTAGTGTGGAAATGGGGGAGCCAACCCTGCGGGTGCATGTCAAAGCCCAGTGGAATCAAGCCAAACGCGGTCTACTGACCCTCGCCGCAATCCCCATGTTGCAGTTGCTCCTGACCCTAAGGAGCCAGGGAAATCTACCGGTTTGGTTTAGCTTGCCTTAGGTCCAGGCCGATAGAAGAGCCATGTTGTCTCTTCTCACGTCCAGGACACCGGCATGGCTGCGGAGCCTGCTAGTGATTCTGTACGTGAGCCTTACAGCCAGCTGCAGTAGTGCCCCCGCGGGTTCTGCTGCAGCTGTGATCGATTTCAAGGCACCGATCGTCTTGCAGCCGACCGAGAGTCTTCTGCCTGCCGAAGCTACGACCGAAGCCAATCAAGCGGTTCTGGCTTCCTATCAAACCGCGCCGCGCCAACCGGAACGCGAGGCCGTGCCGCCGACCCGTGCACCCTTGTCTCAAGGCGTGTGGAAATACCCCGAACAACACAGTTTGGGCGACGTCCTCGGTGCAGTCGTACCGAGGCAAGGTCTGCCTGAAATGTTAGGCGGCAAATTGGTGCCAATCATCAACCCTGCCCAAAAGGAAATTGGGCTGGTGTTGGTCTGGGAGTTCTAGTCGCCGGCTTCAGGATCCGGTTCGGGCGCGGGAGGCTTTGCGCCTTCGCGATCATCTTCCTGCCCGACATAGCCCATTTGCTCAATGGCAGCGAGTTGCGCTGGCGTCATCACGGCACCCTCTTGACGCTCCTTCCAAGTATCCTTGTCCAGGAAGGCATGGCGAAGCTTCAGGAGTGACTTGGGAGTGGCCTTGTCGCCATCCGAATGCGGGTTGTTCTCCATTGGATCCGCTTGCAGGTCGATGAGACGCACGAAGTTCGGATCCCCCTCGATCGGTTGACGTGGCTCCTCTTCCGACAGACGCCATGCTCCCGTCCACTTCAGACCATCGGCATCGCGGATGGCAACCTCAAGTTGATCCACCGTCACCTGCGGACGATTCTTCGCCTCCAAGTTCACCACTTGGCCCGTCATCGCAGCAGGGACTTTTAAGCCTGCCAAGCTCAGCAAGGTCGGCGCGATATCCGCACTGTGCGGCACCATCTGCAGATGCCCCGGCGTGACGCCCGAGCCCCAGATCATGAACGGCACCTGCACATTCTTTTCGTACAAGGAATTGGCGTGGTCCATGAGATTGTGCTCGCCGAACTGCTCGCCATGGTCCGCCGTCACCAGTGCGACGTATGGTCGCCCGCTCTTCTCCACCTTGGTGAAGAAGCGCTCCAACTGCTGATCGACGTAGACCATCTCCTCGAGATAGACCAGGTGGTAATACTTCGCCGCGAGAATCGCCTCTTCATCTCCGGCCTTCAAGGCCTCCTCGACTTCGCGCACCATCTCCAGGCTCAAATCCGCCGTTGGAGAGGGCAGGAAGCGTTTCGCGACTTTCGGTGCGAGCTCTCCCGACAACGTTCCGCGCAACTGCAAGGGCGGACGATACGCCGTATGCGGATCCATGAAGTGCACGAAGTGGAAGAAGGGGCGACTGTCCGCGTAGTTCGCAGCGAGTTGCGGCAGTGCGGCATCCATCACGCGATCCGCCAAAGGAATCTCCTTCTGCGCCAACTGACGTCGGAAGTAGATGCGCTGGAACATCGCGCGAGTGCCTTCTTTCGAGAATAAGAAGCCAGCCCAAGTCGTGCTCGCGATCGTATCGGTGAGCATCAAGGAATACGATGCCAGCCCGATCGGCTCATCGGAGTAACTGTCATAGCCCCGATGCATACCGGTGGATGCCGACAGCAATGCATTCGAGATCACACCCGACGTCTTCCAACCGCGCTTTTGGAATTCCTCGCTGATGAGCGGCACGCTCGGATCCGGGAGATCGAGGTTGGAGCGCACGCCATGCACCATCGCATCGACGCCGGTCAACATGCCGACATGTCCAGGCAGGGTTTGGTTACTGCTGGAAAGTCCATAATCGGCCCACAACGACTGTTCCCGCATGCGGTCCAGGAATGGAGTGGGTGCAGTGGAATCCCCAGGAGTGTTGGGATCGTCGACCAAGGCATCGGCGCGCAAGGTGTCGATCGAGATCAGGAATACATCCACACCGGTTGGATGGGGGCGGCCATCCTCCGATGCGACGTAGGTATCCGGCGACATGCTGGCCGAGGTCTGCGGCAGGAAAGGGGAAGCCACCAGGAACACCCCGAACAACACCGTAAGAACCGTGCGCGGCATCTCCGGAAGCTGCAGATTCGCGACCTGTGGAAGTGCGGCGGCAATCAGAACCACCAAGCCCACGAGGAAATGGAAGGGTGCGGGTACCCAGGCCACGGCGATCGGCACCAAGCCAACGGCAATGCCCGCCCAAAAAGCGGTCCCAACCGGGTTTTTCAGCGCCTTCTTGGCGGCCCCGAGCAAGAACCAAAGTGGGAAACATAGTGCCCACGCATTCAGCAGGGCAAAGGACGCCATCTCCTTCTGGAAAAACGGCTCCGCGTTCGAGAATTGAAGCCAGCCGTCCGCGAGGGCCAAAAGGCCACTTCCGCAGAGGAGAGCGATTCCGCATCTGATCCAATCTCGCATACCGCAATTCTATCGGGAGCAGGCGATAGCCACCACATTCCCTCCGATTCGGGTGAGAAGGAGGGTAGAATGATGCACTTACCCAAGAGGGAAGAACCATGGAATTCGCACTGAATGAAGACCACGAAATGATCCGCGACTCCGCACGGGAGTTCGCCGATCGTGTCCTGCGTCCCAACGCCGCGCGCTGGGATGCCGAAGAGAAATTTCCGGCTGAAGCGATCCAGGAAGCGGCGGAAGCCGGTTTCTTGGGCCTGACGGTCCCGGAGGAATATGGCGGAGCCGGCCTCGGCAATCTCCACGCCTCCATCCTCCTCGAGGAAATCAACGCAGCATGCGCCAGCGTCGGTGTGACCATCTCGGTCCACATGTCGCTGATGTGCTCGATGCTCGCCAAGCACGGCACCCCGGAGCTGAAGGCCAAGTACCTTCCGCAGCTCGCGGATGGTTCGATGATCGGCGCCTACTGCCTGACCGAACCGCAAGCCGGTTCCGATGCTGCCTCGGTGCGTTGCTCGGCCAAGAAGGCCGACGGCGGTTACATCCTGAACGGCACCAAGGCATGGATCACCACGGGTGAGCAAGCTGGCCTGTTCGTGGTCTACGCCGTGACCGACCCGGAAGCGCGCAAAGGCGCTGGCATCACCGCCTTCCTGGTCGAGGCAACTGCCGAAGGCCTGACGGTGGGTAAGAAGGAGGAGAAGCTCGGCATTCGCGCCAGCTCCACCACCGAGATCCTGCTCGACAACGTGCTGGTTCCGGAAGAGAACATCGTCGGTGCGATGAACGAGGGCTTCAAGATTGCCCTCGATACCCTCGATGGGGGTCGCATTGGCATCGCTTCGCAGGCCGTCGGTATCCACCGCGCTTGCCTCGAGGCCTCGGTCAAGTATGCCGGCGAGCGTGAGCAGTTCGGTAAGCCGATCAACCGCTTCCAGGCCATCGCTTTCAAGCTCGCCGACATGGCAACCGAGCTGGAGGCTTCGCGTCTGTTGGTGCACAAGGCGGCCTGGCTGCGTGACCAGAAGCAGCCCAGCACCAAGGCCTGCTCGATGGCCAAGCTGTACTCCTCGATGGCGTGCAACCGCGCCGCACAGGATGCGGTGCAGATCCACGGTGGCGCTGGCTACACCAAGGAATTCCCGGTCGAGCGTTACTACCGCGATGCTCGCATCACTGAAATCTACGAAGGCGCCACGGATGTGCAGCGCATCGTCATCTCCCGCAACCTGTAAGCAGTAAGGAACGGAATCATGGAAGGCATCGTCACCAACTTTGACCTCACCGAGGAGCAGGAGATGATCCGCGAGACGGTTCGTCGTTTCGCGCTCGAAGTCGTCGCTCCAGGAGCAGCCCACGCGGATGAGCACAAGGAGCTCAACATGGAAGCGTGGCAGGGCATGTGCGAACTCGGTCTGCCAGGCCTACCGTTCTCGGAGGAGAGCGGCGGCGTCGGCTTGGACAACCTGTCCTACATCATCGCGGTGGAGGAACTGTCACGCGTCTGCGCCAGCACTGGCCTGACTCTGGCGGCACATGTGTCGCTCGGCACCTGGCCGATCTACGAGTTCGGCTCCGATGCGCTCAAGGAGCGTTATCTGCCGGGTCTGTGCAGCGGCGAATTCATGGGTGCTTATGGCCTCACGGAGCCTGGTGCAGGTTCGGATAGCGCCGGTACCGCAACGACTGCTGTGCTCGATGGCGATCACTACGTCATCAACGGCGCCAAGTGCTTCATCACCAATGGCAACCACGCCAAGAGTTTCGTTATCACGGTGCAGACCGATAAGTCGCTGGGTGCCAAGGGCATCATGGCGATGGTCATCGACCGCGATCAGCCTGGCTTCAAGATCGAGCCTGGCGAAGAGAAGCTCGGCATGCGCGGTTCGGACTGGGTCAACCTGGTCTTCGAAGATTGCCGCGTGCCTACCGATGCCGTCCTCGGCCCAGAGGGAGAAGGTTTCGCGACTTTCATGAAGACCTTGGAAGGCGGACGCATCTCGATCGGCGCACTCGGTTTGGGTATCGCCCAGGGTGCACTGGATCAGGCCCTCGCCTACGCCAAGGAGCGTGAGCAGTTCGGCATGCCTTTGGCCAAGCATCAGGCGGTTGCCTTCAAGCTCGCCGACATGGAGACCGAGATTCAGGCTGCGCGCCATCTGGTCTACCACGCGGCACGCCTGAAGGATGCAGGTCGTCCGTACGGCACGGCTGCTGCGATCGGCAAGTACTACAGCTCCGAGGTCTCGATGCGCTGCACCTACGAAGCGATTCAGATCTTCGGTGGTAATGGCTACAGCCGCGAGTATCCGGTCGAGCGTATGTATCGGGATGCGAAGCTGTGCACCATCGGCGAAGGCACTTCCGAAGTGCAGAAGATCATCATCTCGCGCGACTTGATGAAGCGCACTGCTGCTTTCTAGAGCGGTAGGGCCTCAGCCGAAACAAGACAGCATGACTCTCCGCGAAACCCGCATCGGACGTTTCCGCGTCGTCGCCTTGCGCGACGCGAATTTCGCATTGGATGGGGGAGCGATGTTCGGAGTGGTGCCGCGTGCGCTTTGGGAAAGGCTCACGCCGATCAACGAAGATCACACCATTCCTCTTGCCAGTACGCCCTACCTACTCGACGATGGCGAACACAAGATCGTCATCGAACCGGGGATGGGTAAGCGTTGGGGGGAGAAGCAGACCAAGATGTTCCACATCGATCATGGCGATGGTCATGAGCTGCTCACATCCTTGCGTGCGGCGGGCGTGGAACCGGAAGACGTCACGCATTGCTTGATGTCGCATTGCCACTGGGATCACATCGGCGCGACCTGCGGTGAAGATGGTAAGCCTGTCTTCCCCAATGCCGAACATTGGTGCCCGGATAGCGAAAAGGAGGCCCTGTTGACGCAGGACCATCTGCGTCGGGCAAGCTATCGGATTGAAGACCTGCAGCCCGTCATCGATGCGGGATTGCTGAACACCTTCCATGGCAGCACCGAAGTCCTGCCCGGCATCTCCATGATCGAATTGGGCGGTCACAGCGATGGCATCGCCTTGATCAAGATCGATTCCGAGGGCGAGAAAGGAGCCTTCTGGGCCGACGTCGTCCCGACCCGCAACCACGTGCATCTGCCGTTCATCATGGCCTATGACATGAATGCGGAAAGATCCTATGCCGTGCGCAGTGCGTGGATCAGCCGCGCCGCTGCCGAGGGTTGGATCAACATGCTGTACCACGACACCGTCAGCCCACTCGGGCGCTTCACCTTCGACGGCAAGAAGTACGGTTTCGAAGCGCTAGAAGCTTAGGCTGCTCCAGGCTCCTCGTTTTGGGGCCGTTGTTAGGATGGCTCCATGCAGACGGAACGCAGCGTGGAGATCGAAGCCCCCATCGACCATGTGTTCGAGGTGGCGACCAACCGAGTCACCGAGTGGAGTGAGATCGTCGTCGAGGAGGAGATCCTCGAAGAGACTCCTGGCATGGTCGGCACCACCTTCCGTGTCGTGACCATGGATCGCGGGCAACGGATGGAGTTCCAAAGCAAGGTGCTGGAGCATGATGCACCGCATCTCAATGTCATCGAGATGATTGGCAAGCAATTCGATATCCATGTGCGCACCACCTTGAAGGAGCTTGGTGGCCGCACCCTACTCACTCAGGAATCCAAGGTAAACGGCAAGGGCTTCTTCAAGGTGATGTTCGCCTTGATGGGCTGGATGATGAAGAAGTCGAGCTGCGATGCACTCGATAAGGAACTCGCCGGGCTGAAGGCCTTGGCGGAAAGCTCGCAGGCCTGACGTCATGCTCCGGGTATTCCTACCTACCGTCCTCCTGCTGACCCTCGCCTCTGGTGCGATGGCGCAAAGACCAACCTCCATTACGGTACTTGGAGATGGAAGGACAGGAACCTGTTCGGAGGACATCCTTCCTTGGCCAGCAAGAATTGGGCAGATGCGTGGATACGCAGACCTGCCGCTGGTGACCGACCTTTCCAAAGCAGGGTTGACGACCTCCGATGCCCTTGCGTTGGTTCAGTCAAAAGGAGCCGGTTTGGATGCGGATGTGGTCATCCTGCAGTTTGGCTGGTCGGATGCGTTCGTGGACTTGGCGCAAGGCGAGACGGAGCCGAGGATTCCTCGGTCGACCTTCTCCAACAACCTTCGCGCGATGATCCGCCGTCTAAAGGATGATCGTGTTCATCGACTCGTGGTCCTCATGACTTCGCCCCCTGTTCGTTGGACCGCATCGTTGCGAGAGAAATGGGGTGGTCCACCCTATGGAATGGAGGATCCCCGCGGTTTGGAACACCTATTGGAGACGTATCACGCGGAAATGCGTTCGATTGCTGCGGACCTGTCCCTGCCGTTGGTCGATGTCCATCGCATTCTGTCGCGTCGTGATGATGTATCTGGGAACGCGGCAAGGGATTTACTCGCGGATGGCTTCTATCTGAATGATGTTGGCCATGAGGCTGTCTTTCTCCTTGCGGATCGAAGCATCTGCTATTCCAAGGAGTTCGTGCCTGGCGCGCATGCCCAGGAGATTCCTACCTATTCAAGTTCCAGTCTCTGGGCCGGAAGACCGGACTGTGACTTGCCATGGGTAGATTTGGCGCACCAACTACACCGCCAGGAGCGAAAGGGAGTCACTCGCTGGGAAAAGTCAGACTCGGGGCTAGGGCAGCCGTTCCAAGAACCGACAGGGAGCACCCTGGCCAGGATTCGTTGGAGTCGCGAGCCGAGTGGCTCGGAAATGATCCAGTGGTCCTCCGACGAGGGTGCCTCCTGGTCGTCCTTTGAATTCCTCCACCCGGTACTACACGGGATTGGGCACACCATGGTCTCCGGAGAGGATGGGCGAATTGCCATTGCATTCCTGGATGACAATCCGACAAGCTCGACATGGGGAGATCCCGTGGTTTGGGTAGGTACTTGGGAAGATCTGGTGAAGCGTAGAGAGGGTGCCTACCGCATCAGACTTTTCGATCTTGGGCCGGAGGCTGAAGTCGGTCCAATTTCCATCGGCAAACAAGGTGTGGGGCATCGAATCGTGGTCTCGATGCAGGCCAAAAGGAAACCCCTTGCGCAACCAGAGCAGATGAAGGTCTTGTTCAGCTTGGCCGAGACGGACGCACTCAGGGCCGTCGCTCAGGGTGATTAAACTATTTCCTGGCTTCCAGTCGCATCGCGATGCGCTGTAGGGCCAGAATCAAGATCGCCATCGCTCCCGTCGCCGCGGCCAGACGCCACCAACGACCGTGGCCGAGGTCGTCGTAGGCCCAGGCGTCGGCAATCATGGTGCCCCAGGAAGTGTGGCCCTGCATGCCGATGCCAAGGAAGGACAAGATCGCTTCCGCTTTCACTGCATAAAGGAAGTGGAGGAGGAATTGCGGCAGCAATACCGGGGTCAAGTTCGGCACCAAATGACGCAGCATCAGGAATCCGGTGGGAGCGCCTTGTAGGCGTGCCGCGTCGACGAATGGTTCAGCTTGGAGTCGTTGGACCTCGATGCGGACCAGACGATACACGCTGACCCACGAGACCAGACCCACCGCGACGAACACGCCGACATAACTGCCGCCGAGCATCCAACTCAAGACCAAGACCAACAGGATGCCAGGAATCGCTGCCACACTGCTGCTGAGCCACAGGATGAGGCCGTCGACCGGGCCGCGGTACCAGCCGGACAAGATGCCGAAGAGGGCACCGAGCAATATGGCAAGGGAGGCCGCCAAACTGCCGACGGAAAGGGCGACCTTGATGCCTTGGATGGTCTGCGCGAAGAGATCGCGTCCGAGGGTGTCGGTGCCGAACCAGGCTTCCGCGCTGGGAGCTTGGTCGACTTGCGCTTCGCCCGGTGCGGGTAGCTCCGGAGTGAATCCACCCAATCCAGCCGCGAGGGCCAGCAACAGATAAAGCGCGAGGATGCCCAGCCAGGTCTTCATGCTGCGGTCCTCCGAAGGCGCGGATCACATGCCATCGCCAAAACTTCCCCGAGCCATTGCGCGCTCAGGAAAGCGAGGGCGAAGAGGAAGGTCAAGGCACGCAGCAGATTGGTGTCGTGCATCTGCACGGCTTCGACCAAGGTGTTGCCGAGACCGGGAATGTCGAAGACATATTCCAGCAGCAGCGAACCGAGGATCAAGAACGGCAAGGTGATGCTGAGGAGCGTCGCGAGGGGAGCGGCCAGGTTCGGCAAGAGATGACGCAGCCAAATTCTCCAGGTGGACAGACCTCTAGCCCGTGCTGCCAACATCCAATCTTGAGCTGCGCGTTCGCGAGCCAGGCTGCGGTAGAGCAGGAAGTCAGGCCAGGTGCTGAGCCATACCCAGATGAGAATGGGCAGGGTCAACAACGGCAGCACCGGCGCGCTCCAAGGGCGGACCGGGAACCAACCTCCCTCCAGTGCCAACCATTGGCGCAGGAACAAAATCCAAGCCAGTGACGAGACCGACATCACCAGGACGGCAAGCGTCTGGAGGATGCGGTCGGCACGACGTCGGGCGGCGGCCCATAGGGCGAGCGCGATGGCGCATAGGGTGCTCAGTACGAAGGCGGGGACGGACAGGAGCAAGGAGCGGCCACCGCGGTGTTGGAGCTTGTCGGTGACAGGGCGTCCCTGGCGATCGAGGCCGAAGTCGAAGCGAAGGAGCGATACGAAGCCGTCGAGGAAACGCGTGAATGGGGGCACGGTTTCGGCCCAAGGAATGGATTCTGAAACACCATCCTTAAGACGCAAGGGCAAGCCCCGAAGGGCTTCCAGAGTGCCGGAGAGGGGAAGGGCGCGGCGGTCTTCCGGGCAGAAGGCTTCGAGGGTCCAAGTGGAACCGGAAAGCGTGCTGAGTGATGCGGCGAGCGCACCCAGATCGGTGATTTCCTCGGCATCGAAGGTAGCCAGGGTCTGGTCGAAATCACGCACCGACAGCGGACCATCTTCCTGCACCTCCAGCCACAGATCCATCGCTCCCGTGGTGGAGTTCAGGCGGACTTGGATGGCGTCGGCATCGAAACGGGAAAAGCGACCCTGACGCAGACGCGTGAAGCCGACATCCTTTGGCGAAGCGCGTTGGCCGACTTCGATCAAGCTCGGGTCGCCGAGGAGACCGCTATCGAGGGTAAGGAACAGGACCAGGTCGGCGCCCGCCACCAAGGACAGTGCGAACAGCAGCCGACGCAGAAGGCGGCCCATCAATCCTGCACCCAGACGTAGTGTTTCAACGGCAGATACTCATAAGGATGCACGTGGAAGTTCTGCAATTGCGGTTGGGCCAGTACCCAACCTTTGCGATGGTCGATCGGTACGCTCGGCACTTCCGTGTTGAGGATGTCGAGCATGGCGGTTAGTGCAGCCGAACGCTTCTCACCCGGCAAGGAGGAGCGCATGATCCGGAAATGCGCATCGTATGCTTCATCGCGGAAGTTACTGAAGTTGGTCTCACTTCCGGCATTCGGTCCATAGAAACTCTGCAGGATCAGCGAGGCATCGGCGTAATCCATCACCCAAGCACGCAGGAAGACCTGGTAGTTGCCACTACGAATGTTGTCATTCACCTTGTTCCAGGCCACGGTATCGATTTCCAGCGGAATGCCTATGGCCGCCGCATTGCCTTGAAACCGTTCGGCGATGTCTTGGGATACCGGATCATTCCCGGTGCCGAACAGGATCGGCTGCAACCCTTGGCCGCCTGGATATCCGGCTTTCGCCAACAATGCCTTGGCCTGGACGAGATCGGTCTTATTCCAAGAGTTCTTCGGCGTACCCGCAGCATCCGACATGTGAGGGGGCAGGAAGTTCTGCGCCAAGGTTGCCGGCAATGCACCGCGTGCGTTGTCTTGCCATTCCTTATAAGGGAAACACAAGGCTAAGGCCTGCCGCACCAAGCGACGCTTTCGATTGCCTTCCTCATCTCCCGGACGCCTTCCCACCACCGCATCATCCATCTGAAACTGCAGCATGGTGATGTCGTTATGCACCGTTGGAAACGCCTGGATGCCCCGATCCGCAAACTCCTTCTTCAGCTGTGCACGATCTTCTTCAAAGAAGTGCTGCAAAGCCGCAGCGCTCACGCCCATCCGCGCGAGGACGCCACGATCGAACATGACCGGTGCCGTATCGCCTTGCCGCGTGACGTGAAGTTCAAAGCGATCCATGTGCGGCAAGACCCCATCCCCAGCGGAGGATTCCTGTCCGCGCCAATCCGGTGTGCGTTGAAAGCCGATCGTTTGGCCGGGTACCCACAGATCCAAGAAGTAAGGCGCACTGCCGACGGGTTGATCTGCCAAGGTGCGTCCCTCGGTGGTGCAAGCCTCCAGCGGATAGACCTGGAAGTGTGTCATGGCCAAGCGCTTCAACAGATGCGCATCCGCATAGTGCAACTTCAACTGCAGACGATGTTCGCCCAACACTTGAATGCCTTCCACGCCTTCCTTCAGGGCTTTCGCAAAGGCCGCATCGGCCTTGGCCGGGTCCAAGGCTGCGGTGCTGTTGCGGAAGGCATCGAGGCCCAGGAACAAGCCTTCATAAGCCCAATAGCCTTTGCCATCCTGACGCGCATCGGCCATGCGCAGCCAACTCGCCAACACATCCTGCGCCACCACGGGCCGCGTTTTCTCTTTCCACAAAGCCGGTTGATACGGATCGTAAAACCGCGCTTCCGGATTCAGCTCGAAAGTCCAGGTCAGGCGATCTTCCGAGACTTCCCAGGAAGTCGCGAGCAACCCCTGGATGGTGTCGTCAGCGGCTTCGTAGTCGTATTCCGTGAGGCACTCAAAGACTTGCCGCTGCACGATCGCATCGACGAAATCTGAACTCGCGATGGGGTCGAATCCCTGCGGGACCAGGCGCAGGGTCATCTGCGCAACCGAGTCCTGTGGAATCAACGACTCCTTCGCTGCGACGACGGTGAACACCGACGCGAACAGGAAGAGAAGTGTTTTCGAAAGCAAGATGCTTAGAGCGGTTCGGCCAGCATGCCGAGGTGACGATCGCCGATGCGGGTGGCGATGAGGATCATGCGCTTGTCGCCATACTTCTTCGGCAGAAAGCGCTGTTCCAAGGTCTGCGGACGTTCCGCGATGCCACGCTTACGAATGATGATGCTGCCCACTTCGTGCTTGCGCATCAGGGCGCGCATCTTGCGCGGATCGAGGCTCTCGTGATCGAGAATCCGGAAACCATCCAGGAACGGGTTCTCTAGCGCCTCATCCCCGGCCAGGTAACCGATCTCCGGGTCGAGGTTCCACAGCCCCAGCTCATCGGCCAGACGCCCCAAAAGGCCCGAGCGCACCATCGCCGGATCCGGATCGTAAAGGAAACCGCCGATTTCTCCGGTCTTGGCCTGGGCCTGCTCTTCGCCGACGTAAGTCTCACCATCCGGCAGGATCGTGGCGCGACGAGCAGCACCGGTGGCGAGCTTGCCGTACCAGAACACATTCTCCTTGGCCTCGCCGCGGTAGCTGATGATTTCGATCTCATCCGGTGTGGGGAACAGCTCGAGAAGCGTATCCATGTCGACGGCGGGGGACAGCTTCAGGCAAGCGCCTGGGCGCCCCTCAATCAACTTCCCGATCGCTTCCGGCGACGGCGACCAGTCCGCCGGATTCATGATCCGACGACTTCCACGGCGACGCGCAGGATCCAACATGATGGCGCCTTCCGCGGGAATCTCTTCCATCGCATCCGCGACGCTGAAGTCGCAGAGATCGCCGACACCACAGATCTCGGCATTGGTCTCGGCATAATGCGCCGCGATATCGCTCTTGTCGGAGGCGTGCACCTTGATCCCGGCTTTGGCCAGGAAGATGGTGTCGGAGCCCATGCCGCAGCAGGGGTCGTAGACCTCCTTGAAGCCGGCGTCGGCGAATCGCTTGGCGCGATAAGCAGCAACGGGTTCGCTGGATGCCTGTTCCAGCAGTGGCTTGGTGAAGTACATATCCAGCCCGAGCTGGAACTTCTGCTGGGCGCGTCTACGCAGCGCGCGCAGTTCACCCATGGCCTCGGCCACTTTCTTGGGGAACATGCCCCGGAAACTCTCCTGAATCGCGAGAGGGTCATCCCCCAGGGTGCGGAACAGCACCATGGTCTCACGAGCCTCCTCGGAGGTCAGGATCTTGGCGGTCTTGAGGTCAAGTCTTACGGCCATGCGTGCTCCATTCTAGAGCACACATGGCCGTGAGAAACTCGGTTAACGCTTCCTTCCCTAGAAATTAGCGCCAATCAGCAGGTTCCAGCGACGGTCGGTGCTGGAGAATCCTGCGGACGGGTTGCCGTCCCAAGCGAGGGAGTTGGAAATCGAGAGGTCGAACTTCTCGCTGAAAATCCAAACCAGGGCGATGTCCTGAACATAGGACTCGATGTCACCACCGTTCAGGTATTCACCGGAAGCGTTGAAGCTGACATTCTCCAGGACTGGGCCACTGAAGTCGAAGGCGGCGCGACCCACACCACTCGTTTCATTGAGGGTGCCGACTTTGTTTTCCGCGACGTAGGAGACACCAGCCTCCAAGTTGAGCTCGCCTTTGGCTTCGCCCAATTCGTACATGTGGAAGCGGTTACCGACACCAAGGCCAGTGCTGGCCCGCATCTGCAGACCGTTTGGCTCATCCTGACGCGTACCAGCGTTGATGTAACCGTACAGGTTCTTCTCCTCGGAGAAGAAGCGGTTGTAGTTGGCGTCGTACTGATAGAGACGGGAAGTGGTGGCAGCAATGCCAGTGGCCTTATCGGTGGTGCGGACACCAGCGTAATGAGCACCAAGACCAATCTTGTCGAGATCACCTTCCCAGGCGAAATCGATGTTCACGGCACTGTTGGAGCTGTTGCTGTTACCGGAGACGTCGGTGAGAGCGACGGTCGCGCGACCGCTCCACTCTTCGGTGTCGAAGATGCCGACGGGCTGCGGCTGTGGCTCGGTAGAGACGGTTTCGAGGCTGCCGTCGGCAACCGGGTTGGTGAGCAGAGTGCTCTGAAGGAGAAGGATGCTAAGCATGTCTAAGAGTGTCTTGAGAGGTCCCAAGGGGATTTGGAACCGGACATTTTAGGGAATCCGAGGAAAATTCCGATAGAGGTTCACGATGTCCGCTGCATTTCGCCCCAAATCTAGCCCTAACGAAAAGGGAAAGCGCACCGAAGGCTTCCTGAAGCCCCAAGGAGTGGCGTTTCAGGGTGCCTTGTTGGCGGGCCTGGCTGCAGGATTACTGACCTGGGGAGGCGGTAAGTACCTGATGCATGTTGATTCCTCTGCGCAAGCTAAGGAATCTGGAATTGCTCTCCGCGCCCATGCCGAGGCGATTGCCAAGGGCGTCGGCCGGATCATCGACCGCGACGATGAAAAACGGGCTTTGGAGTATCTCCATGATCATCTTGCCCGCATTCCTGGTGGCACCGCCTTTTTGCTGGATGAATCCGGCAAGGCACTGCTGCCTGGCGCCCCGGAAGGGGGAGCTGCCAGCCTGGAAAGCCCCATGGAAGTGGAAGACGGCATCCTGCTCGGTTCCGTCGGACGCGGCAAGGTGCTTGAGATTCGTCAAGGTGTGAGTGGACGTCTGCTGCCTTTGGGCACGCTTTACTTGCGTCAGAATCTGCATGCACCGGTTTGGGCCGGCGGCATTCTTCCATTAGCGCAATGGACCAGCATCATCAGCGCAGTGGGAGCTTTCTTTTTCCTTTCCTTCTCCATGCGCGGCACCCGCCGCTTGCACCGCGTATTGGATCGCGCCGGCGCCGGTGACTTCTACGAGCGTGCGCCCGTGGTCGGATGTAAGGAGATCCGCGATCTCGTGAACAAGGCACACAAGGTGCTGCAATCCGTCGGTGCTGCGCAGGAAGAAGCGCAAAAGGTCTACGTCGAAACGGCGATCGCCTTGAGCAAGACGATTGAAGCGAAGGACCGTTACACCAGCGGTCATAGCCAACGCGTCGCGGTCTATTCCGTGGAGATGGGCCAACTGCTCAACTTCGATGAGGATCGCCTTGAGACCTTGCGTCTTGGAGCGCTGTTGCATGACATCGGCAAAGTGGCGGTGCCGGATGACGTCCTCCTGAAGCCAGGTGCGCTCGACGACGAGGAGTTCAAGACCATGAAGCGTCACCCCATGGCGGGCGACCGCATTCTCTCGGCCATTCCCGGTCTACGTGACATGGCCGACATCGCTCGCAGTCACCATGAGAAATGGGATGGCAGTGGCTATCCACTCGGTGTGGCGGGGGATTCGATCCCGTTGGAGGCACGCATCTGTGCCATCGCCGACGCCTACGATGCGCTCATCACCAAGCGTTCGTACAAGCCTGCGATGCCCGTGGCTAAGGCGTTGAATATCATCGAGAACGACGCCGGCACCCACTTCGATCCGGAGCTGTCGCGCATGTTCGTGACGATGAAGCGCAACGGCAAGGGTTACAAGCCTCTCCCTAAGGAGAGTGCGGCGGAAGGGGCCCCCTCCACGGCCGCCAAGGCCTCCTGAATCTGCGTCGTTGACCGCGCCGCTGCGGGCAAGGAAACTGGCCCTCCGGGTTTCTCCGGTCAACCATGTTTCGACGCCACCGCAGCGCATTCCTCGAGCACATGGAGGATGGCGATATCGCCCTCTTCCAGGGTGCCAGCCTTCAAGTCCGCAACCATGATGTGGATTTCCCCTTCCGTCAGGAATCAGGCTTCTGGTACCTGACTGGATTCCCCGAGCCCGAGGCCGCCCTGATGCTGGCCAAGGGGATCGAGGGGATTGCGGAGGAGACCTTATTCGTGTTGCCGCGCGATCCGGCCAAGGAGACTTGGCATGGGCGCCGCTTCGGACCGGAAGGCGCGATGGAGCGGCTTGGTTTTGAAGATGCGCATGAGAACGATGACTTCGCCGACGTGGTGCGAGCCGCATTGCCGAAAGCCAAACGCGTTTGGGCGCGTCTGGGCGAACAGCCGGAGCTCGATGGCTTCGTGTTGGAGTCGATGGCTTCGATGCGCAAACAGGCACGTTTGGGCATCACGCCTCCGAAGGAGATCCTGGATCCCGGGCCGGTGCTGGATGAGTTGCGTTTGATCAAGAGCAACGAAGAGTTGGACTTGATGCGCCATGCCGCCGCAGTGAGCGCAGAGGCACACATGCTGGCGATGTCTCAATGTCAGCCGGGTACTTATGAGTACCAGCTGGAAGCACTGCTGCACTTCACCTTCCGCAATCACGGATGCCACACTTCGGGTTGGGCTTATCCGTCGATCGTCGCTTCCGGCGACAACGCCAACATCCTGCACTACACCGAGAACGAGATGGCTTGCGCCGATGGTTCGCTGGTGTTGATCGACGCAGGAGGGGAGTACCAGGGATACGCCGCCGACATCACGCGGTGCTTCCCGGTCAATGGCACCTTCAGTTCGCCGCAGCGGGATATCTACCAGGCGGTTCTGGATGCGCAGAAGGCGTCGGTGGATGCGGTGCGCGCGGGCACGCCTTTCCATGACATCCATGATCTCGCCAGCCGCAAGTTGTGCGAAGGCCTGGTTGGATTGGGAGTCTTGAAGACGTCGGCCGAAGAGGCTTTCGAAACCGGAAGTTTCCGTAAATGGACCATCCATAACACCTCACACTGGATCGGTCTCGACGTACATGACTGCGGTGCCTACCGCCAAGATGCCCAATCCCGTCCCTTGGAGCCAGGCATGGTCCTGACCGTGGAACCTGGCCTCTACTTCCCTGCCGACGATGATTCCGTCCCCGAAGCCCTGCGTGGCATCGGTGTGCGGATCGAGGATGATGTGGCGGTCACAGGTGGTGCACCGGAAATCCTGACAGCAGCCACGCCGAAGGAAATCGCCGACGTCGAGGAGGCCTGCCGCTCCGAACGTGTCGCGCCCCCAACCCTAGAGAGCGCAGGAGTCGCTTCTTGACTGAATCCCTTAAGTACGCCGTTGAACTCAACGGCATCACCAAACGATACGGCGAGTTCACAGCGGTCAAGGAGATTGACCTCGCGGTGCCCGTCGGTTCGATCTACGGTTTTCTTGGCCCCAACGGTGCCGGCAAGACCACCACGATTCGCATGATCCTGGATATCGTCAAGCCCACTGCAGGGAGTCTTGCGGTGCTGGGCGAACCCACGGCGATGAAGGTGCGCGAGCGCATCGGTTATCTGCCGGAGGAGAAAGGCCTCTACAAGAAGATGAAGGCTTGGGCGGTGATCGCCTACTTCGCACGCTTGAAAGGCGTCGATGCGAAGACCGCGAAGAAGCGCTCTTATGAGTTGCTGGAGCGTTATGGCTTGAAGGACTTCTCCGACAAGAAGGTCGAGACCCTGTCGAAGGGTATGGGCCAGAAGGTGCAGGTGTTGGCGTCGATCGCGCATCAGCCGGAGTTCGTCATCTTGGATGAGCCTTTCTCGGGCTTGGATCCGTCGAACCAGCAGGTGATGGAGGATGTGATCTCGGACTTGAATAAGGCCGGCTCGACCATCGTCTTCAGTACCCACGTGATGTCGCATGCCGAACGCATCTGCGATCGCATCCTGTTGATCGCCAAAGCCGAGAAGATCTTCGATGGCACCATCGATGAAGCCAAGGCATTGATCCCGAAGGTGGTGCAGGTGTCCGGTCTCACCGACCCGGAACAGGTCTCCTCCTTGCCAGGGGTGAAGACCGTCGGCACTTCGGATTCCGAAGTCGGCGTGCACGAGATCATCATGCACGATGATGCCGATCCTCAAGGTCTGCTACGTGCCTGCTTCCAGCAAGGCATCGAGCTGAACAGCTTCCAATACCACGAACCAACGTTGCACGACGTCTTCCTGCACCTCGTTGGCGACGATGCCAAAGTCGCCGCCTACCGTTGAGTCGGATCGCATGAACAACTCCCTACACATTGCCGGCCGCGAGTATGCCGAGAACGCCCGAACCAAGGGCTTCTGGGTCAACCTGCTCATGTTCCCGGTCATCCTGTTCCTGTCGATCAAGGTGCCGCAGCTGCTGGAAGAGAAAGCCAAGCCAGCGCGTCACTTCGTCATGGTCGACCAGACCGGCGAATTCGACGCCGTCGTCGATCGCGCGGTCGAGCGCCGCTATCAGCGTGCAGTCTTCAGTAAGCTCATCGAATATCAGAAGAAGTACGCCAAACCGGCGGAAGATAAAGATGACGGTGCATCCGATCAGGAGTTCTCTGCCGATATGCTTGAACAGATGCCGGCTGGCATCCTCGGTTCCAATCCAACGGATCCCGTTGGCGGCATGCTCGAGGCGATGGAAGAGCAATCACCCGAGATGTTCGACCTCCTCTCTGAGGAAGGCGGCCTCGATTTGGTGTTGCAGATGTTCTACACCACCTTGATCGACAACCCGCCGACCTTCGAGCCACCGCGCCGGATGTTGGTGCGCGATGGAGTTCCGGATGGGGCTTTGGACGGGCTTGACGTCGCTACCGCCGACCCAGCGGACATTGTCAAGGCAATCAAGCCTTACCTCTTGAATGAGAAGTCCTTAGCGACCAGCGATGATCCCTTGTTCGCATTGGTTGTTGTCCCAGCGGACGCTTTTTCCTGGATCAACAAACCCGGAGAGATGCCTAAGGGGGGAGGTGGTCTGGAGACGACCCAGGAAGGTGTGCAATTCTGGTCTTCGAACCTCACCGATACGGACCTCTCCGAACTCATTGAGCGATCCATCAACCGCGAAGTTCAGCACCGCGAGTTTGTCGCCAAAAGTATGGACCCCGAGACCATCTCCCAGGTGCAGCGCACCGAGATGCAGTTTGTCAGCTTCGACCCAAAGAAGGCCGAGGGAGAGGAAGTCGTCAGCGTGGCCGACACCATCCGCAAATGGGCGCCGGTCGGTTTCGTCTACCTTCTGTGGGTGGCCATCTTCACCGTGGTCAACATGCTGTTGAACAACACGGTGGAGGAGAAGTCGAACCGCATCATCGAGGTGCTCTTGAGCTCCGCCACGCCATGGGAAATCATGTCCGGCAAGCTCATCGGTATCGCAGGGGTCGGTTTGACCATGATGGTCGGCTGGATCCTGTCGCTGCTCGGTGTGCTCAAGTTCATGGCTGGTCCCGAGGTGGAATGGGCTGGGGTGCTGTTCGAAGTGATCCAGAACTCCGGCTTGCTGCCGCTGTTCGGACTCTACTTCTTATGTGGCTACCTCACTTACGCGGGCATTTTCCTGGCGATCGGCAGCCTCTGCAACACGGTCAAGGAAGCACAGAATTTCATGGGAACCGCAACCATCATCCTGATGGTGCCACTGTTCACCATGGTCTTCATCGCCCAAGATCCGCATGGCATGCTCGCTACCTTCCTCACTTGGGTGCCGCTCTACACGCCCTTCGTGATGATGAACCGCGCCGCCGCCGATCCACCGATGTTCGACCTCGTCGGCACCGGCATCGTGATGTTCTTCACGGTGATCTTCATGCTGTGGTTGTCCAGCCGCATCTTCCGCATGGGCGTCCTG